>CANBWF010000012.1 GCA_947373075.1 Actinomycetota bacterium
CGCTGCCCATAAACCAGTGAATCCACCGCCAACAATCACTAAGTCTGAACTCATCTTTCCGATTAAGCGTGACTTATCTACGGGCGCATCAACGTCATCAAGCCAGTAACACTGATTCTTTATATCAGCCAACGACGGCAGCGTCGCATCTGATCCATATTGAGAAAAACTCATAGTGAAGTTCCTTTATTTGGGTGAGCATTGGCTCACTGGTGTCAACATAATTTGCTGCTAAAAAGCAGGCTGTTGTCTGTCGGGTCGTCGCACTAAAGCGAACCCCGCGTCCCACCAGTCCCTTTCACTATGTGTGTATCTGCCCATGCGCAGAACACCAATCGGCAGTCAAATCTGACTACCCCTTGCCTTTGTATGGTAACTCCAGATTGCTCGAAGTTTCCGACAAAGACACAAATTAATCCAATGAAGCCATCACATGTTTGATTCGGGTGTAATCCTCAAGCCCATACATAGAAAGATCTTTACCGTAACCAGAGTGCTTGAAGCCACCATGCGGCATCTCTGCCACTACTGGGATGTGAGTATTGATCCAGACACAGCCGAAATCGAGAAGGCGTGACATACGCAGACCAACGCCAATATCGCGAGTCCAAACTGATGATGCTAAACCGTACTTAACATCATTTGCCCAACGAAGAGCTTGTGCTTCATCAGTAAACTTCTGCACGGTCATGACCGGACCAAAAATTTCGTTCTGGATCATTTCATCGTCTTGCGTCAAGTCACTAATGACTGTTGGCTCAATGTAATAACCACGATCACCAATGCGATTTCCACCAGCCACGATTTTGGCATGGCCTGGGGTGCGATTAATAAAGCCAAGTACTTTTTCTAACTGAGCAGCATTATTTACCGGAGGAACAAGTGCATCAGCATCACCAGGACCGTTTTCAAATGTGGTGGTGATGCTTCGTGCCTGTTCGGCCAGTGCTGCAACGAAGTCGTTGTAGATACCTTCTTGAACAAGAACGCGAGTAGCAGCGGTGCAGTCTTGGCCAGCATTGAAGTAGCCAGCAACGGCAAGCCATTCAGCTGCTGCAGCAATATCTGCATCATTGAAAACAATTACTGGAGCTTTGCCACCTAGTTCGAGGTGTACGCGCTTAACATCGCGCGCTGCGCTGCCAGCAACTTCCATGCCTGCGCGAACTGAACCGGTTACCGCAACCATTTGTGGTGCGTGATGTTCAACAAGTGTGCGGCCAGTATCGCGATCGCCTGTGACTACATTGAATACACCTGGCGGCAAAACTTGACCCATTAGTTCAGCCATCCGAACTGTTGATGCTGGTGTGGTGTCTGATGGCTTAAGTACTACACAGTTACCAGCAGCTAGGGCTGGAGCAAACTTCCAAACAGCCATCATCATTGGGTAGTTCCATGGAGTTACCTGACCCACAATGCCAACTGGCTCACGGCGAATCATTGAGGTGAAGCCCTTCATGTACTCACCGGATGAACGTCCTTCAAGAATGCGTGCTGCACCAGCAAAGAATCGGATCTGATCAAGCATCGGTGGGAGTTCTTCATCCATAGTTACTTGAATTGGCTTGCCGGTATTTTCGGACTCAATAGCAACAAGTTCTTCACCATGCGATTCAAATAGATCGGCAATGTCTAGCAACATCTTCTGTCGCTCGGAAGGTGTGGTGTCACGCCATTCTTCGAAGGCAGTGCTGGCAGCGCCGTAAGCTCGATCAACATCCTGTGAATTTGAAAGTTGCGCTTGTGCATATACTTCGCCGGTTGATGGATTGATCAAATCTGTTGTTTCACCGGTTACACCATCAACTAATTCACCGTTGATGAAGTTCTGTAATACCTTTGCCATGAATGGGGCCTTTCGCATGTGAAATTGCTTGTTATTACTTGCACTTTAGTGAATGAGTGGTGGCTTGTCAGCGCATTTCCCACGATTTCCTAATAAATGAGTGGTGCTGACTACGAATTTCGTAGAATTAATTGTGAAACGTTACGAAATCGCTTGCTTATGGCCTAAAAACCGCGGAAAATGAAGGCATGAGTAAGTCTCGGATTGTTGACGATGTGTCATTACGCATTATTGAACAATTGCAAGAAGATGGTCGGCGTCCATACGCAACTATCGGAAAAGCAGTTGGACTTTCCGAAGCAGCAGTTCGACAGCGAGTTACCAAACTCATTGACTCCGGTGTTATGCAAATTGTTGCGGTCACTGACCCACTGCAAGTTGGATTCAACCGCGCGGCAATGATTGGCATCGCAGTTTCAGGCGACCTGAAAGCAGCTGCAGACGAATTAGCGAAAGTTCCTGAAGTTGATTACGTAGTTATCACCGCAGGAAGTTTTGACTTACTCATTGAAGTAACTTGCGCAGACGATGAAGCACTTCTTGACGTGCTGAATAACAAAGTTAGAAAAATGCCAAATGTTATTCGCACTGAAACTTTTGTTTATCTGAACCTGCGCAAACAAAGTTACAACTACGGAATCCACTAAACATTGGAATGATCATGGAATCGAACCACGAATACGACACACAGTCACTCTCGCAAAAAGCGAAAGACAACCTTTGGTTGCACTTTGCACGTCACGGCGTCTACGAGAACGGCGGAGATATCCCCGTAATTGTTAAAGGCGAAGGCGCATACATTTGGGATAGCAATGGCAAGCGTTACCTCGATGGCTTGGCTGGACTTTTCACCGTCCAAATCGGCCACGGTCGCACTGAACTAGCCGAAGCAGCAGCAAAGCAGATGTCAGAGTTAGCATACTTCCCGCTTTGGTCTTACGCCCACCCAAAGGCAATCGAATTAGCTGAACGTTTGGTTAGCTACGCGCCACCAAACCTAAACCGCGTATTCTTCACAACTGGTGGTGGCGAAGCTGTTGAAACCGCATGGAAAGCTGCTAAGCAGTACTTCAAGTTAACTGGTAAGCCGATGAAGCATAAGGTAATTAGCCGCGCGGTTGCCTATCACGGCACCCCACAAGGCGCTTTGGCAATTACTGGTATTCCGGAGGCAAAGAAGTATTTTGAACCGCTAACACCTGGTGGTTTCCGGGTACCAAACACCAACTTCTACCGAGCTGAGTACCACACAGATGATTACAAAGCTTTCGGCCGATGGGCAGCAGATCGAATTGAAGAAGCAATTTTGTTTGAAGGACCAGACACAGTTGCCTGTGTATTCCTAGAACCAGTTCAAAACTCTGGTGGGTGCTTCCCGCCTCCCCCAGGATATTTGGAACGCGTTCGCGAGATTTGTGACACTTACGATGTATTGCTGGTAGCTGATGAAACCATTTGTGCCTTTGGTCGCATTGGTGACATGTTCGCAATGAATCGCTTTGGTGTTGAACCAGACATGATTACCTGTGCAAAAGGCATGACTTCGGGTTACTCGCCTATTGGCGCCTGCATTGTTAGCGACAAGGTTTTCGAACCATTCAAGGTTGATAAGACTGCGTTCTACCACGGCTACACATTTGGTGGACACCCTGTTTCTTCGGCAGTTGCTATGGCTAACTTGGATATCTTTGAAAAGGAAGGCATCAATCAGCATGTTCGCGACAACGAAAATGCCTTCAGACAGACGCTCGAGAAGTTAAAAGACCTAGACATTGTTGGCGATGTTCGTGGCGATGGTTTCTTCTATGGCATTGAACTTGTTAAAGACAAGGGCACCAAGGAAACTTTCAACGATGCTGAAGCCGAACGCTTACTTCGTGGCTACCTATCAAAGGCCATGTTTGAAAATGGTCTGTATTGCCGCGCGGACGATCGTGGCGACCCGGTAATTCAACTTGCTCCGCCACTAATTATTGGTCAGCCTGAATTTGATTTGATTGAAGAAACATTGCGTCATGTTTTGACCAACGCAATGGATCATCTCTAGTCAGCAAATTTTCCAAATGAACGCGACGGTATCAGGGCCACTTTGGTCAGATACCGTCGCGTTCGACAATATTGCCCGGCCAATCCTTTCGCAAAACATTGAAGTTGATGTTGCAATCGTTGGCGCTGGATTCACTGGACTTTGGACTACGTATTACTTAAAGAAACTAGCTCCGCACTTATCTATCGCGATTTTAGATGCGAATCATGTGGGCTTTGGTGCATCGGGGCGCAACGGCGGCTGGTGCTCGGCCCTATTCCCTGCATCGTTTAATAAGTTGGCCAAACTTTTTGGGCCAGATCAGGCAAAGCGTATGCATAATGCCATGGTTGGCAATATTGCAGAGATTGCGCGGGTAATTGAACTTGAAAACATCGATTGTGATTGGTCACACGGCGGTACTGTAATCGCTGCTCGAAACCGGGTACAACTCGATCGTGCACGAGACGAGGTTACAGAACATAGTGCTAACGGACTTCCTGCAAGTGATCTTGAATTTCTCTCTGCTGCTGAACTAGCAAGTCATGCGAATTTTTCTGATGCATTGGGCGGGACTTTTACCCCGCATTGTGCAGCAATAAATCCAGCAAAGCTGGTACACGGCCTAGCCAAAGTGGTTGAAAATCTTGGAGTTCGGATTTTTGAAAACTCACCCGTTATACAAATCTCTAAATATAAAGTTGTATCCGATAACGCGACTGTTACGGCCAAATACATTGTCCGAGCAACTGAAGGTTACTCCCCGACTATCAAACAAGCGCGTCGCTCAGTTGTTCCCGTGTATTCGCTGATGATTGCGACGGAACCTTTGTCTGATAGTTTCTGGCAAACAACCGGCTTAAATAATCGACAAACTTTCAGCGATTTTCGAAACCTTGTTATTTATGGCCAGCGCACTGCGGATAATCGAATTGCCTTCGGTGGGCGTGGAGCTCCATATCATTTCGGCTCTGCAATTACGCCACAAAATGACCTAGTGCCCAATGTGCATTCGCTATTGGAAAAAACTCTGCTCGAATTATTCCCAGATGTGGCTGGCTCGAAGATTACGCATGCTTGGGGTGGCGCACTAGGCATTGCCCGCGACTGGATGGCCTCTTGTGGCTTAGATGATGAAACTGGCATTGCCTGGGCTGGTGGCTATGTTGGCGATGGTGTTAGCACAAGCAACTTAGCTGGCCGCACTCTCGCTGATCTAATTTGTGGGCAGTCCAGCGACCTAACTACTTTGCCCTGGGTTAACCATCAAAGCCGTAACTGGGAGATTGAACCGTTTCGTTGGCTAGGCATAAATAGCGCGCTATTTGCCGTAAAACATGCTGATGCTGTTGAGGCAAAACATGGGCGAACTTCAAAAGTTAATTCCTTGCTTGACCGTCTAATTGGTGAATAGCCGAAAGTGCTTGCCACAATAATTAGCCCGGCTCGATAATTCATCCAGGCAAGGAATTTCTATAGGTAAATAGACTCGGTATCTTTACCTTCGGGCAAGAAACGTTCGATCCCCCAGAACAGCGCCATCAATACCACGGCCGCCAAGATAATGAAGCCAACGAAAATCAGTACAGATGCATAACCGTATTGCACTACATCAAAGAAATCGTACGGATACATATTGATAATCGCCCCACGAACCAATGTGTAAACCACATAAATGATTGGCAGAACAAGTGCCAAACCAAAGGTGCGTAAATTTATCCAGTTGCGCGGTCCAACCAAAAGGAATACCAAAATGGTCAAAATTGGTGTCAAAGTGTGCTCAAAGAAACTTGAGTAAACATTCAACCCCACTGGCGGATAGTTAGGGGCAATCAGTGCGTTGTAAACGATTCCAGTAACTGAAATCATCAACAAACTGTCCAGACGGAAAACCCGCAATCTTTTACTATCTCGGCCTGGGTTTAAGAACAGCAGTGTGGCAACAACGCCAACAACTACCTGACTCCAAATTGTGAAGTAACTAAATAGATCGAGCAATCGCGCTGGTCCACCAGCTATGCCATCTGCATAATGACCGTAGTAAGCAAACTGTGAGTGTGGAACTGGCGTTGTTGGTGGGTCGTATTGCACCAAACCAAACAGTTCGATCACTACAGACATGCCTAAGCCAAACCAAGCAGAGAGTGCATTGATTCCAAATAGCCACTTACGGTTTTGTACAGAAAGACTCATAGCCCAAGGTTAAGTTGTGGTCGCGCAAAATTAGAGCAAGTTAAGCAATGACACGCTTATTAAACACTGGCCGCTAACTGGCCACAGGCACCATCGATTTCGCGCCCTCTGGTGTCACGTACAGTCGCTGCAACGCCATGCTCATGCAGAATACGCAAGAATGCTCGCTCGTCTTCAGGTCGTGACGCTGTCCAAATTGAGCCAGGTGTTGGATTGAGTGGAATTAGATTCACATGCACCAAATTGCCTTGCAAAAGCTTTCCCAAAAGTTCAGCGCGCCAAGCCTGATCGTTGATGTCTTTGATCAATGCGTATTCGATAGAAACTCGTCGACCAGTTACATCCGCATAGTTCCAACAGGCATCTAAAACTTCATTAATTTTGAAGCGGTTATTGATTGGCACCAAAGTGTCGCGCAATTCATCATCTGGACAGTGCAGCGAAACTGCCAAAGTTACTGGAATACCTTCTTTGGCTAAATCGTAAATGCGTGGCACCAAACCAACGGTAGAAAGCGTGATACCGCGAGCCGAGAGACCTATGCCCGCTGGTGCATCGTCGGTGAATCGACGAATCGCAGCGATAACGTTTTTGTAGTTTGCCATCGGTTCGCCCATACCCATAAACACGATGTTGTTTACCCGACCGACACCGCCGGCAATCTCATCATTTGCTAGCGCGCGAGCACCAACCAAAATCTGCTCAACGATTTCAGCAGTGGAAAGGTTTCTAGTCAAACCATTTTGACCAGTGGCACAGAAAGGGCAGTTCATGCCACAACCGGCTTGTGAAGAGATACACATCGTTACCCGATCGGTGTAACGCATTAGAACGCTTTCAACCATCGCACCGTCGAATAATTTCCAAACTTGCTTTACGGTTGTGCCACCGTCGCAATCCAGCGCTTTTACCGAAGTTAGAAGTTCTGGAAAAAGTTGGGCCTGTACTGCTGGGCGTAATTCAGCTGGAATGTCCGTCCAAGACTGCGGATCATTTGATAGACGGCCAAAAAATTGGCGTGAAATCTGGTCGGCCCGAAATGCTGGCAAACCCAGCTCGACTACTTTTTCTTTACGTTCATCGACTGTGAGATCGGACCAATGTAATGGCGGTTTCTGGCGCTTAGGCGCGACCATTTCCAATTCCCCAGGTTTAGGCATGTAACCAGCCTATGGGGTTTAGCGCATTAGACCAATAATGCGAAAAGTGCCCAAGCAACAGCTGCATTGATTACCAATGAATCAAGACGATCCATAATGCCGCCGTGGCCAGGTACTAAACGTGACATATCTTTGATGCCGAGGTCGCGCTTAATCATTGACTCAACTAAGTCGCCGAAAGTTGCCGTGATAGCCATAATTGCTCCGGCTAGCGCGCCTTTCCACCATGAACCATCAAATAGGAAAATCCAAAGCGCTATACCAATACCAATTTCCAGTAGCACAGCGCCGACAAGGCCTTCCCAAGATTTCTTAGGTGAAATTCTTGGCGCCATTGGATGCTTGCCAAAAAGTACACCGGCGAAGTATCCACCAATGTCAGCGCCAATGGTTAATAGCACCAAAGTTAAAACTTTTAGATCGCCATCTTTTTGCGCAGCTAGCAACACAGCAAAACTGGAAAGCAAAGGTGCGTAGGTCAGAATGAAAATAGCCCTAGAAACATTTGAAACGTATTTTTCTTGCTCGTGGAACAACCGAGAAACAAGAACCGCAACCACCGCTATAACAAAACTAATTAGTAGCCATTGTGGTCCGCCAAAATATGCAGCAAGAACCATTGACGGAGCTGCCACAAGCAGGACCTTGCGCACTTCTGCTGGCAACTCTGCTACTAAGGCTCTAGATAGCTCGGCAACAGCAAGCAGCATTACTATGGCAGCTAGTAACGCAAAAATGAATGGCCGATAAATCAGACTAAGTGCGAAAACAGCAAAAAGTAATACACCGACAGCAGTTGCCAATGGCAGATTACGGCCAGCGCGACCATAATCTGGATTTGTTTGCGTGCTCAACGACTAGACCTCGAGAAGTTCGGCTTCTTTATGCTTCAATAGATCGTCGATTGAAGTTACAAACTTGCCGGTTAATTCTTCAAGAGCTTTTTCAGCGCGGGCAACATCGTCTTTGCCAACATCGCCATCTTTTGCCAACTTCTCTAGTGCTTCTTTGGCACTTCGACGAATGTTGCGCAAGGTAATTCGAGAATCTTCAGCCTTGGTTTTAGCAACTTTCACATATTCTTTGCGTCGATCTTCAGTTAACTGTGGGAATGGCACGCGAATTACATTGCCATCGTTAGATGGGTTTACCCCAAGATCAGAGTCGCGAATTGCGCGTTCAACGGCGCCCAATGCACTCTTATCAAACGGAGTGACAACTGCTAGTCGCGCTTCTGGTGTCTGAATAGAAGCCACCTGCTGGATAGGCGTTGGAGTCCCGTAGTAATCAACCATGATTTTGCTGAATACTTGAGCTGATGCTCGGCCGGCGCGAATGGTCGTGAACTCTTCGCGTGCTACTTCAAGCGCCTTTGTCATTTTTTCTTCAGCGTCTAACAATGTGTCATCAATCATGATGCCCTCTCAGATTAGGAACTTACTAGTGTGCCGATTGGTTCACCATGAACCGCTCGAGCGATGTTGCCATCTTCTAACAAATTGAAAACTACGATTGGCAAGTTGTTGTCACGGCACAAGCTGATTGCAGTAGCATCAGCAACCTTAAGATTCTTTGCCAATACATCGTCGTGACTTAATTCAAGGAATCTAACAGCGGTTGCATTCAGA
This sequence comes from Actinomycetota bacterium, assembly GCA_947373075.1. Classification (GTDB taxonomy): domain Bacteria; phylum Actinomycetota; class Actinomycetes; order S36-B12; family UBA5976; genus UBA5976. Next base: position 8,857 of record CANBWF010000012.1, read on the forward strand.
CGAGGATCGCTGTCGTAGACGCCATCGACACCTTTGGCCATCAAAACTACCTCAGCGCCGATTTCCAAAGCGCGCTGCGCAGCACAAGTATCTGTACTGAAATAAGGCGCCCCAAGACCAGCACCGAAAATAACCACTCGTCCCTTTTCTAAATGACGCTGGGCTTTGCGTGGGATGTAAGGTTCAGCAACTTGACTCATCGGGATTGCAGTTTGCACCCGAGTTTCAATTCCTTGCTTCTCCAAAAAATCTTGCAAAGCCAAGCAGTTCATAACTGTGCCAAGCATGCCCATGTAATCAGCACGAGAGCGATCCATGCCACCATCGGAAAGCTGCGCGCCACGGAAATAATTTCCGCCACCAATAACAATTGCCACTTCACGGCCAGAACGAACAACTCCGGCTATTTGCCGGGCAATGTCTCGGACAACATCGGGATCGACACCGAGTTTGCCGTCGCCAGCGAAAGCTTCACCAGAAAGTTTGAGTAATACGCGGTTCCAGCCATCTTGTGGAATGGCGGCCCAACCGGCTGCGGGTGTATGCGAATGCGATGAGGTCACGTCTCTATCTTGCCGTATCCCAAAGCGAAACCGCGCCATACTCCCCCGAAAACGTTCGAAGGTGTATGACGCGGTGTCAAAAGGGCTTAAGTGTTAGGCAGCGCCGATTTCAAATCGGGTAAAGCCGGTAATCGTTGTGCCAGATTCGTCAAGAATCTGCTTAACGCTCTTCTTGTTATCTGTCACTGAAGACTGCTCAAGAAGTACATTTTCCTTGAAGAATCCGTTTACCCGACCTTCAATGATTTTTGGCATAGCAGCTTCTGGCTTACCTTCTTCTTTGGCTGTTTCTGCAACAATGCGCTTCTCGTTCTCGACTACTGAGTCTGGAACTTCGTCACGAGTTAAGTAAGTCGGGCGCATAGCTGCAATCTGCATTGCAATGCTGCGAGCTACTTCTTCATCGCCACTGTACTGAACCATTACGCCAACAGCAGGTGGCAAATCTGACGAACGACGGTGCAAGTAAAGTGCAACATCGCCATCGTGAAGTGCAACGCGACCAAGTTCTAACTTCTCGCCGATAACGCCAGCGCGGTTTTCGATTTCGGCACCTACAGTTGCGCCATTCGCAAGCGTTAGCCCAAGCACTGCGTCGTGATCAGCATTCTTTGCATCTTTTACAAGCGCTGCGATTTCAGAGGCAAGTGCCAAGAATTCGCTGCTCTTTGCAACGAAGTCGGTTTCGCAAAGCAGTTCAACAAGAGCTGTGCCATCAGCAGCAACTAGGCCTGCTGAAGTTTCACGCTCTGCGCCACGCTTTGCTGCCTTTGCTGCGCCTGAGATTCGCAGGATTTCAACAGCCTTGTCGAAATCGCCCTCTGCTTCTTCTAGAGCTTTCTTACATTCCATCATTCCGGCTGAAGTCGCATCGCGAAGCTTCTTTACATCAGCGGCTGAAATTGACATGAGTATGTGTCCTTAAGGGTTGTGTTTGATTACGAATTTGTGGGCGCGCTGTTACCAGCGCACCCATTAAAAATTATTCAGCTGGGGTTTCAGCTGCGACTTCAGTCGCAACTTCTGCCGGTGCCTCGACTACAACTTCTGCTGGTGCTTCTGCATCAGCAGCTGGAGTGCCTTCAAGGAGTTCCTTTTCCCATTCAGCCAATGGTTCTACGTCTGCTGTTGTACCAGCTTCTGCAGCGCCTGAACGAGCAAGTAGACCTTCAGCGATTGCATCAGCAATAACGCCTGTTAGTAGGCCAACTGCGCGAAGTGCATCGTCGTTACCTGGGATTGGGAAATCTACAACATCTGGATCGCAGTTGGTATCAAGGATGCCAACAACTGGGATGTTCAGTTTGCGAGCTTCGGCAACAGCAAGGTGTTCCTTGTTGGTGTCGACAACCCAAATCACGCTTGGAACTTTACGCATGTCGCGAAGTCCACCAAGTGAGGTTGAAAGTTTTTCCTTTTCACGAGAAAGAACAAGAAGTTCTTTCTTGGTCAGACCAGAAGCTGCAACGTTTGTGAAGTCCATGCCTTCAAGTTCTTTCAAACGAGCAATTCGCTTTGAGATGGTCTGGAAGTTGGTAAGCATTCCGCCCAACCAACGATGGTTAACGTATGGCATGCCTACGCGTGTTGCCTGATCAGCAATTGCTTCCTGGGCCTGCTTCTTGGTTCCAACGAAAAGTACGGTGCCACCGTTAGCAACTGTTTCCTTAACGAACGCATGTGCGCGGTCGATGTAAGAAAGTGACTGCTGTAGATCGATGATGTAGATGCCATTACGCTCAGTGAAAATAAAGCGCTTCATCTTTGGATTCCAGCGACGAGTCTGGTGACCGAAGTGGACACCGTTCTCTAGTAGCTGGCGTGCTGAAATAACAGCCATGATGTATTTCTCCTTTTGAGCAGGCTTTCGCTTACTCCATTGCGGTTAGTGCACTAACGGTTGTTAACGCCCTTAGGTTCGGCGGGTTCAGTCCACCTTGATTTCTCAAGGACCGATGGTCTGAGTTAGCCACAGTTGAACCTGTGAAGTCACTTGTCAGGCAAGTGCTTCCCTTAGTTTAGAGGGGTTCTAGTGCCTTTCAAAACCAAAATTCACATACAAGATTGCTCCACAGTTTTTGTCTCGCCTATCGGGCTAATCCCTGCCGGCCAGAAACTTGCTAAATGCGCAAAAAACAAACAATTATCGGCATTATCGTCGGATTGACTGCCCTTTTGGGGTGGCTGGCATCCAAATCTTGGGCGCAACCCAGCCCACTTTGGCGATTTCCCCTAAATCCCACTCCCGGGATTGCCCGAGGATTTGAGCCACCACTGCATAACTGGCTACCAGGGCATCGCGGAATCGATTTACGAGCACACTCGGGGCAGCTGGTTTTCGCACCAGCAAATGGCACCGTAACCTATGTCAGTAATCTGGCCGGGCGAGGCGTGTTGGTTATTAAACATGGCCGACTGCGAACAACCTACGAGCCAGTTGCATCGGGGTTAACGATTGGAGATCAGGTTTATCGCGGCGACCTAATAGGTCGCGTTGATTGCGGTAGCAACCACTGTTGCATCGGCACCAGTGCTAAATGTTTGCACTGGGGATTATTACAAGGACATCAGTACCTGAATCCACTTCGGAAAGTCGATATTCATATTCGATTACTTCCGATCGAACCACTACTTTCCAGAGTGCCAATGCCAAAGAAAAACCATCTACTAGATGGTCAGGCACCTATCCCGACAGATGCACCTACGCCCTCGGATGTGCCTGCTCAAACACTGAACGCAACCGATCCATCGACACGTGCGTATAAAGTTGCGTGGTTGCCAAACTGGCATGGCCAAGGATTTCTTGCACAGCTCTAATGTCTGCACCCCCTTCAAGAAGGTGAGTCGCAGCTGAATGCCGCAGGCCATGAGGACTTAAATCGGGTGAACCACCGAGGCTTTGTAAAACGTCGTGCACCATTGTGCGAACGACCCGTTGATCTATGCGCTTTCCACGAGCGCCTAAAAACACAGCAGCGCCACTTTCGGACTTAACCAATTGCGGACGAGCATTAGTTAGGTACTTATCCAAAGCTGCTTCTGCACCGCCACCGTATGGGACAACTCGTTGTTTATTGCCTTTACCGATAACGCGAACGGTGCGGCGGCTTCGATCAATGTCGTCGATTTCCAAACCAACTAATTCCCCGACCCGAATTCCGGTGGCATAGAGCAATTCTAAAATCGCGACATCGCGAACATGTACAGGTGAATCATCATCAGCTCGTAGTTGAACTCGATCCATCGCATCGCTGGCTTGTGATTGCGCCAACACATGTGGCAATTTCTTGCTGACTTTCGGGATCACTAAACCGCTAGCTGGATCTAGTTCAATAATGTTCGTTACTTGCGCCCAAGCGAAGAAAGTGCGGATTGCCGTGGCGCGCCTGGCAATTGTTGCCGAACTAAGTCCAGCATTTCTTTGGGCAGCTAACCAGCCCCGTAATTCGAATATTCCAACATCTGCAATTTGTGAGCAGCCAACTGTTGTGACGAATTGGATTAGCCCATCAATGTCTTTACCATATGCCTTAACAGTGTTGGCACTTCGACCTAATTCGAGTTCGACGTACTGCAGAAAGCGTGCTTTAGCGCCATCGAAGGTTTGCAGATTGCTACTCACTGTCCCACCCTGACAACTAACCGGCTAAAGCGCAAGCATTAAACCCTAGAGATTTAGATATCTGGCAATAGGGCAAGAAAAAGGTGCCCCGTCACTAATCAACGGAGCACCTTTGAAAGTTATTTGAGCTTAGCCCGTGGTGAGTAGAGCGATTACTTCCTAGCGACGTAGTGGGCGACCTTGCGCATCATTAACGCTGCCCACAGTAATCAAAATTGCATCTATGAGCCACCAGAGTCCACAGCCGCCTCCGGTTAGTAATTTTGCAATTCCTAAGCCGGTGTGACCTAAATAGAAACGGTCAATTCCAAGTCCGCCAACAAACCAAGAAAGAAGAACTGCTACTAGCCATTCTTTGTCACTTTGTTCACCTGAACTGCTAGGTCCTGCTGGCGGCGGCGGTGGGAATGCTGGTGGTGGTGGAAAATCTGACATCTAAAGTTCTCCTTGAAAATAGTTTGACCAAGTGTCGGCCAAGTACAACTCTATGAGATGCCTGTGACTAAATCTGGTACATCTTTGTCTGATTTTGTGTTCGTTATAAAAAGTGATTCGGGACTCATCAGCAACATTGCTTGCCCCGTTGCTATTTCGCGATTCACACCTGCTGAACTTGCTGAAGTAATTGGACCAGGCACACCCCACACTTGTCGGCCAATTGCATTGGCCCAATTGGAAGTTGAAAGTGCGCCGGAGCGAAGCGCCGCCTCAACCACAACTGTTTGGCTAGCGAGCGCCGCAATGAGTCGATTGCGAATCAGGAAGTACTGCTTGCGAGCCAGTGTGCCAGGTGGAACTTCACTAATGATCAGACCCATTTCGGCTATGCGATCGAGCAGTCCCTGATGAGCCGTTGGGTAAGCAATGTCTACACCGCAAGCCAACACGGCAATAGTTTGGCCAGATGCCGCTAATGCGCCACGATGAGCCGCTGCATCGATTCCAAACGCGGCGCCTGAAACCATACATCGCTCGTAGTCCGCAGCAAGTGTTCCTAATTCAGATGCAATGCGTGAACCATACGTAGTCGCGGCTCGCGCGCCCACTACTGCTAGCGAGCCTGAGGTAAGGTCGCCCAGATTCTGCGAACCGCGGACCCATAAACCAACTGGAGACTGAGTATCTAAATCACATAACTGATTTGGCCACTCTGAATCGGATGGGATAACGAATCTTGCACCTATCGATTGGGTCTGGTTCAGAACCTGCTGCGCTGTTGCAACTGCTTGGTCAATTCGCTGACATATAGCTTTGGGACCTACCCCCGCTTGCCACCTCGCTATTGCATCAGCAACACCGTACTCGCCGACTGCCAGTCCAATTCGCTCATCACCGGGAAGTAGTAGTGAACTGATCGCTACTCGACCAAGTCGCTGAGCATCTGTCATTGCCATAAGTCGGCTCCATCGCGCATTTGTAGAGCCAACTCAACATCCGGCGCCGTTGGTTGTCCTTGGTGATTTAAGTCTGCGATCGTCCAAGCGAGTCTGAAAATTCTGTCGATACCACGTGCGGATAATCCGCCACAGGTTCGACGCAGCAATCGCATCGCCTCGGTTGAAATCGGGAAATGCTTTCGCATAATCGGACCTGGTACCTGAGCGTTGCACATCCATGTCTGTCCTTTGTATCGCGCAGCTGCAACTTCGCGAGCTTGCAAAACCCGACTAGCTACAACCGCACTACTTTCCGGTTCAAGTTCCGGATCAAAGTCAGCCATAGTTGGCTTGGCCAGAGAAACACGCACATCAACTCGGTCAAGAAGCGGGCCAGATAAGCGCGAAAAGTATTTGCGTCGAGTTTGTGGTGAGCAACTGCATTGGTCACCGGCATCAACAAACATTCCACATGGACAAGGATTAGCCGCCAAAACTAACTGAAATCGTGCGGGTAATCGACTTGTAAATCCTGACCGCGAAATTATGACTTCGCCTGATTCAAGTGGCACTCGTAGTGCATCCAGCACGACTCGATGAAACTCAGCGGCTTCGTCCAAACACAGAACTCCCCCATGCGCCAATGTGGCCATACCCACTCGCACCTGATTTGTTCCACCACCAATAAGTGCTGTGGCAGTTGCACTGTGGTGCGGCGCTTGAAATGGCGCTTCACGAATCAAACCTTGGCCCGGCTTTAGTAGCCCTGCAATTGAATGGATTCCGGTAACTGCAACAGCTAAGTCATCGGGCAACTCTGGCAGCAAACTCGGAAGCCGTGAGGCCAGCATCGTCTTACCGACGCCTGGGCTGCCAACCATTGCAAGATGATGCCCACCAGCCGCTGCAAGTTCAAGAGCTAAACGGGCATCAGGTTGACCACGCACATCACTAAGGTCGGAAGTTTCTGGCGCCGCATAAGTTTGTAAGGAAACTTCCGGCGTAGAAAATGGCTCACCTTTGAAAAAAGCAACTGCGTCGTTAAGTGAACTGACTCCAATAACTTTTATGCCTGGAACTAGTTCAGCCTCGGCCACTTGAGTGTGTGGTAAAAGCAGTATTTCAATGCCAACACTGCGAGCAGCAAGTGCGGCTACCAATGCACCACGTACTTCATTAACCGAGCCATCTAGCGAGAGTTCGCCAATTGCTGCAACATCGAGGCGTTCTGGGATTTGCTGATGCGCCGCAAGTAGTGCCAACGCAATACCTAAGTCAAGCATGGCGCCTCGTTTATGCACTGACGCTGGCGATAAACCTATTGTGATGCGACGCTCACCGGGCCAAGAAAGGTTTGAGTTCTGGATCGCTGCTCTAACCCGGTCGCGAGATTCACCAACTGCGGTATCGGCAAGACCCACCAAAGTTAAACCTGGCAAACCCTGACTCAAATACGCCTCAATGGTTACTACTAGCCCACTTACTCCATTGATGACTGCGCCATGCGCTTTAGCAAGGCTCATATTTGAATCCCTTGCACATGGTCAATGATTGGGACTGCTCGGTTACCGGCAATGATGCCGATTACATCAAAGCGAATCTGTTTATGCGCAACTCGATTTTCAGCAAGCCAAGACAATGCACCGATTCGTAAATTCGCAAGCTTCTGTGCTGTTACCGCTTCAATTGGCAGACCCTGTCGGGCAGAGCTCCGAGTTTTTACTTCACAAAAAACAAGAGTGGAATCGAGCCAAGCAACAATGTCGAGTTCAACGCGATTTGCCCGCCAATTGCGAGCCAAAATTTGATAACCCAACTCTTCTAGAAACTCAGTAGCTAACTGCTCCCCAAATTTTCCGAGCTCTTTACCTGCAATGGTCATTTAATAATCGTTGGAAACATCCGAATAAACATCTAGTCTCAAAAGGCCTTTGTTGAAAAATGGTCCTGTGGAAATCGTGGTCATATAAAGTTTGGCCCACCAGAAACCTGATGGGCCAAACTAAATAAAACTAGCTTTTAGTCGTCACGACCTTTGCTATTTCCATCCTTATGGTCTTCTGAATCTGAAGAATCATCATCTTTATCAGTGCGATCTAGGTGCTTGATGTCCTTGCCGCCACTACCTTTAATATGGTCTGAGCCTTCGTTGCCATCAAGGGTATCGTCGCCTTCGCCACCATCAATAGAATCGTTGCCTGCGCCACCGTTAATTGTGTCGTTACCAGCATTGCCGCTCAAAGCATCGTTTCCAGCATTTCCGTTAAGGACGTCGTTGCTATCGCTACCTGAAATCTTGTCTGCGCCGTCATTGCCGTTCAGCAAGTCAGCACCAAGTCCACCGTTCTCAGTATCGTTGCCTGCGCCACCATTAACAATGTCATCGCCATCATCGCCAGTTAGGTTGTCGTTTCCAAGTCCACCATCGATTGAATCCTTGCCATCGCCGCCGCTGATTGTGTCATTGCCATCGCCACCTGTAAGCGAGTCATCGCCCGCTTCGCCAGTGATTTTGTCATTGCCCGCTCCAGTTGCAACATTGTCATTTCCTGAGCCCGCACTAACTACGTCAGTCCCATCTCCACCAGTAATAGTGTCGTTGCCGTCGCCACCGTAAAGTACATCGTTTCCTGCATTGCCATCCAATGCATCGGTGCCCGATCCACCATTAATTACGTCGTTACCGTCTGCGCCAGTTACGGTGTCGTTGCCATCGCCAGCATTAACAACATCGTTTCCAGAACCGGAATTAATTACGTCATTGCCCGCATTGCCCGACACATTGTCGTTGCCATCGCCAGCGTTAATAGTGTCGTTGCCAGCCGAGTCACACACTGTGTCATTTCCTGAACCAGCATTAACAACATGATCTCCAGCGCCCGTAACAACAATTACGTCGTTGCCAGATGTACCGGTAATCGTGGCGTCACTGGATGTGATGGTCGCATTCTTACCATTACAAGTTGCGGTTGCGGCGTGAGCTGCAACTCCGCCCTGTAGCGCGAATACAGCTGCTACCGAGCTAATAACAAAAAGTTTTTTCATCATGATGGCCACTCCTTAGTGGATTCAATTGCACTGCTACAAACATAGAAGAAATTTTGCAAAGCGGCTCTGAAAAACATCCAAGAATCATCCAAGATTTATCCAAAAATTCAGGTGATAACGGACTTAAATATCAATTCGATAACTAGGCGCCAATAACTGGCTGATAACTCGTTGGCTGAATACTTACTCGGGTTTAACTAATTCCTCGATGTTTACATCTTTAAATGTCAGAATTCTGGCTTGCTTCACAAATCGAGCCTGCCCATACAAATCCCATACCCAAGCATCCAAAACAGTTAGATCAAAATAAACATCGCCTGCATCGTTGGTACAAACTTTTAGGTCATGGCCATTTGCTAGATACATGCGGCGCTCTGTGTGAATTATGTAGCGATAGGCATGAACTAAATCGCCATACTGTTCGTAAAGATCTAACTCAAGTTCCGTTTCTTTACGCTCTAAATCAGCCGCACCCATACCCTTAGCCTAAACCCCTACCTGCGCCGGCAGGCTCCACGACTTACGGTGAAATTGGGTTGCACCAAGTTTTCGGATTGCATCCATGTGACCAGAAGCGCCGTACCCAACATTTGAATCCCAGCCATACTCGGGGAAAGAACTGGCCAATTCGCGCATGTAAGAATCACGCTCCACTTTGGCCAAAACACTGGCGGCCGAAACGCTCGCACAGGTAGTGTCAGCCTTTATCTTCATAGTTACCGGAACTTCAATTCTTGGAATTGCAATGCCAAACAAATCTTCATCTTTTGGGCTAAGCCAATTATGTTTGCCATCAAGAATGACATGGTCTGGTTTAACCGCCAACAACTCGTATGCTCGAGCCCAGGCTAGGCGTAAAGAATTAACAATCCCGATTTGGTCTATCTCTTGAGCGCTAGCTGATCCCACCGCATACGAAACTGGCCAAGCTTTTACTGCGTCAATGATGTTTTCTCGCGCAATTAGCGACATTTGCTTGCTGTCTCGAAGGCCTGCTGGTGGACTCTGTGTTTGCGCACCTACTACTGCAATGCCAACACTTACTGGACCAGCTAAAGCTCCACGACCTACTTCATCAACGCCAGCAACAAATTGAATGCCCTGCTCAAACAATGAATATTCTTCATCGAGAGTTGGCGCGGCAGTCATTAGTGTTCAATGCCACCAATGCGCTTTAGTGGCCATACTCGGACCGAAACTCGACCAACCACATCTTTTAGTGGAACCATGCCATGATTCAAATTCAAATGGAAACGTGAGTCTTCTGAATTTCCTCGGTTATCACCCATTACAAATACATAACCGTCGGGAACCAATACATCAAAGTTAACTTGATTGGTTGCAGAGCCAGGCCGAATGTAAGGCTCGTCAATGCCAACGCCATTTCGCATAATGCGACCTTCAGCATCACAACACTGTATGCGGTCTCCGCCTACGCCGATAACTCGCTTAACTAAATCTTTTCCGGAGTTAGCTGGCACGATTCCGACATATTGCAAGAAGTGGCCAAATTTTGTTCCATACGGATCACTGTATCCAGCGCCAAGCCAATGGCTTGGGTCATGAAATACCACGACATCACCACGATGGATTCCAGTAATCCGAGTTGAAATCTTGGAAACCACAATTCGGTCATTTACCAAAAGTGTATTTTCCATAGAAGCACTTGGCACATAGAACGCCTGGAAAATGAAAGTACGAACTATTACTGAAAGAACTAAAGCTGAGACGACAACTACAGCAGTTTCTCGTAGGAAACTTGGTGTGCGTTTTGCCATCTATTTACTGCTTTCTGGTTATATGAAAATTATCGCGTAATCCACAAGTAAATGTGGGTTACGCGATAACAATCATTAGATATTTACCTGACCCAAACAGAAGTTTGGATTAGGAAATTTAGGAATTTTCGCGCTTCTCGCGAATTTTTGCTGCCTTGCCACGAAGATCGCGCAAGTAGTACAACTTGGCACGACGGACATCGCCACGGCTGACCAATTCAATTTTTTCAACGATTGGTGAGTGAACTGGGAAAGTACGCTCAACACCGGTACCAAAGCTAACTTTGCGCACGGTGAATGTTTCGCGAACTCCGCCACCATGGATGCGGATAACTACACCCTGGAAAATCTGGATACGTGAGCGGCTACCTTCAATAACGCGAACATGTACCTTTACATTGTCGCCAGCGCGAAAATCAGGAATGTCGCTTCGAAGTGAAGCCGAATCTAGCTCGTCTAAGTAATGCATTGTTACTCCATGAGAAATGTCGCCGCAGGTCGCATACCTCGATTAAAGGTCTTGCCGGATGTTTGTTATCAACTTGGTTAGCGACTCCCCTACGGCAGAGGTGCTAGTTGCAACTATCCGAGTGTGCCACAAACCGCTAGATTGCGCCAAATTCAGTGGACTTAAGGCAGTAAATCTGGGCGATTTTGGGCAGTGCGTTCTTGGGCTTGATTCAGGCGCCAGTTAGCAATTTTGGCATGATCGCCTGATGTGAGAACCGCTGGGACTTCAAGGTCACGCCAAACAGGCGGTCTTGTGAATACCGGACCTTCCACCAAATCTTGCATTGCGCCTGGAGCAAACGAATCGTCTTGATGACTTTCCTCGTTGCCTAAGACACCCGGAACTAATCGAACTGCAGCTTCAATCATGGCCAAAACTGCGACTTCGCCACCGGCCAGAACGTAATCCCCGATCGAAACTTCAATCACTTTGATTTGAGTAGCGTAATGGGCTGCAACTC
>CANBWF010000013.1 GCA_947373075.1 Actinomycetota bacterium
CCAACAGCTAGTCGAACCAACCCTGGCGTCACACCCGCAGTCAACTGCTCTTCAGGCGTTAGCTGTGAGTGAGTAGTTGATGCTGGGTGAATAACAAGACTGCGAACATCACCGATGTTTGCTACGTGGCTGTGCAGAACAAGCCCTTCAACAAAAGCTTTACCTGCTTCGATGCCACCTTCAATTTCGAAGGACAACACGGCGCCAGTGCCCTTTGGTGCGTACTTAAGACCACGCTCGTGCCAAGGGCTACTTGCCAAACCTGCGTAGTTAACCGACTTAACCTGTGGGTGCGCTTCTAGGAAGTCTGCAACCTTCTGCGCATTTGATACGTGACGTTCGATGCGAAGTGACAAAGTCTCTAGACCCTGAGCAATTAGGAAAGCGTTAAATGGTGCTACTGCAGCGCCAAGGTCGCGAAGCAACTGAACCCGAGCCTTCAAGATGAATGCAAGGTTTGCGCCCAAGATGCCGTTTACACCAAGTGCCGGACCGTATGCCAAGCCGTGGTAGGACGGATCTGGCTGGTTGTAGTTCGGGAAGCGCTCTGGATGCTTTTCGAAGTCAAAGTTTCCGCTGTCAACAATTGCGCCAGCAACTGCCGTGCCGTGTCCACCCATGTACTTAGTCGCTGAGTGCACGACGATGTCTGCGCCCCACTCGATCGGACGGATCAAGTATGGCGTTGCAACCGTGTTGTCGATGATTAGTGGCACGCCGTATTCGTGTGCAACACCAGCAACACCTTCGATGTCTAGTATGTCGTTCTTTGGATTAGAGATTGATTCGCCAAAGAATGCCTTGGTGTTTGGCTTGATAGCTGCGCGCCATGAATCTAGGTTGTCTGGATCGTCAACGAAACTTACTTCAATGCCCATTTTTGGCAAGGTGTAGTGGAACAAATTGTAAGTGCCACCATAAAGACTTGGACTTGAAACGATGTGATCGCCTGCTTCAGCGATGTTCAGGATTGCGAACGTTTCAGCAGCCTGGCCACTCGCAACTAGCAATGCGCCTACGCCACCTTCAAGGCTGGCAATGCGCTGCTCAACGGCATCCTGGGTTGGGTTCATGATTCGGGTATAGATGTTGCCGAATTCCTTCAGACCGAACAAGTTTGCGGCATGTTCCGTGCTGTTGAAGGTGTACGACGTTGTCTGATAGATCGGTAGGGCACGCGCATTGGTTGCGCTATCTGGCGACTGCCCAGCGTGGATCTGACGGGTCTCAAATGACCATGTTGCTGACATTTTTTGCTCCTTGTGCAATGTGTGGTCTCGGCGATTACACGACAGCACCAAAGGAACACCTCGGGGCCGATGAGTAATCGACGCCGGGGCCTTGCGCTTGCAAGACCCGCGCTTGCCTAAGAGCGCCGTGCTCTTTGGCCAGGTCTTCACCTAGGGCACCCCATCGCGGTGGAAGGGTTGCCGGACGACTAGCTAGGGCTTGATGTCGTCACTCTTGACCTAATAGGAATCTAACAAACATTCAGGTATTAACAAAATTCGCAGATCACTATTTGCACATTGCTTGCAATAAGAATTTTCGTTCTAGGCGGCCCCGGCTAAACATTCTTCGTAGGAAACGGCTTCAAGTGATTCAGTCCACACAGACGGTGGCACGTTATGACTGATTGCTCGCTCTAGCAGTCGTGCCAGTGAATAACTCGCATCCGCTTCTAATGCGCGATCGAGTGCAACTGTGGCTAATGCGCCATTGCCATCCAACCAAGCACATCCCGCCAACGCGGTTGCAAGTGCTGCCACATGTTCTTCGTGAGCCTGACTGATAGCACTCATTAGTGATGTGCGAATTGGCAGACGCAGATTCGTGTTGTCCAACATCTGGCGAAGGAATCCGTCCCGCATTTGAATATCGGTAACCACGAGGACCAACAGCGCATGAGATTGCCAATCCCATTTGGCGTCAGTCGTCCAAAGCTTCATCAAGCGCTCTAAGTAATCGCTTCTCGCTGGAACTTTGGATTCGTACTTTTGCCGCTCCTTATCAAATTCCCTGAACATCTTTTGGTTCGCTTCGTCTCGCGCAGTTATCGACTTCGCCTCTAAATTGATGCTCTCAAGGCGATTGGCTAGGTCCTCACGAGACGCGAACGGCGCACTACCTGCCAAAACGAATTCCAAATCAGTAGCAGTCACATCAGCCAGCTCGTTACCCTCAACCGGACAGCAACCTAGGTCGTCACACATCAAAGAACTCCACCGACCGTTACGCACCCATAGAGCGTCCAATAACTGAAATTCCTTTGCACTTGGGACGAGTTCTGTTAGCTGGTCAAGGCTGATGGGATCATCCCGGTACGCAACCAGCACTGTGCTCGGCTTATTTGCTTGGCGTAATGTGGCCAAAACAGAGGCAGGCAACTGTATGGAGGCGGTTGTTGAATCGACTCGAGCTATGGTGAGAATTTCATCATCATCCATAGCAACTGTGACGATGCTGTTATCTGGGTGGAATCCGATTAAGTGGGGCAATGCGGACAAAAGCTGGCGCGGTGAAGAAACAATCATTCACACACAATGCGCCTTGCAAGCGTAGGACTAAAAGCCAGCACTCAAAGCTGTGGGCAATTTAGATTGTGGATTAACCACACAAATAAAAGGCACTTAGAGGGCTGGCAGCTTCCCCTCCGCCAACACTCTAAGTGCTAAGCAAAAAGGTACGCCTACCCAGCCCAAAAATCGGGCAAGACACGCCCTGCGAGTCGCAAATTAAAAACCGACCCCCGAATATCACTTTGCGACCAAGATGTGCGAAAGTTTGGTTATGCAACTAGACCATGTGAGTTACGCGGTCCGCGCTAGTGAACTAGCGGACACAATTCAACGCCTCGGCGCCGACCTCGGAGCAGCGTTCATCGATGGTGGAAAGCACCCCCGTTTTGGTACCCGCAACTTCATCCTTCCTATTGCAGGCGGAACATACATTGAAGTTGTCAGCGCTCTTGACCACCCGGCATCAGAAGCAGCACCATTCGGCCGCGCTGTTCGTGAACGTGCGGAAGATGGCGGCGGTTGGCTTGGTTGGGTGATAGCTGTGGAAGATCTCACTCCGATCGAAGCTCGACTTGGTCGCGATGCAGTCGACGGTCATCGGGTTCGCCCAGATGGCCAAGATCTAACTTGGAAACAAATCGGTGTTCTAGATTTACTTCAAGACCCAGCGCTTCCATATTTCATCCAGTGGAATGATGCACGTCAGCATCCTTCGGTTGGATTCCAGACTCCAGTGAAGATCACTGACATTGCTATGGCTGGCTCACGCGAAAAGCTTGAAGATTGGCTAGGCGGCGGACTAACCAATGCACTTGATGGTGTTTCGTTAGATTTCGTTGACAGTGAAGAGCCTGGCATTTCAGCGATTACTTTCCAGACTGTGCATGGCCCAGTCGTAATCGACTAAACCCGAGGTTGTAAAACATTAGGGTTAATCGACCCAACAGCCTGTTCAGACAATTCCACGTAATGTGCTGGGTGACTCATCCGGGAAATTAAATGCGGCAACATTTGCACAACGGCCATTGCATCGCTGAAGGCACTGTGCGCTAATCCCCCATCCAGTTCGTATCGCTTAATCAATGTAGCCAGTTTGTGATTTTCCACATTGTCGGTCACCGATCGTGACATCCAGTAAGTGCAAGTTCCCGGCATAGGGTTCAACTCTTCGCCTGCGTGTGCAAATTCGCTAGCCACAAATCGCTCATCGAACAAAGCATGGTGTGCCACAAAGATTGCATTCGAAAAAATCTTACGAACATGATTCGCTACCTGCGCGAAAACCGGAGCATCAGCAACCATCTCCGCCGTAATTGCGTGTAACGAAGTTAGACCGACATCGTTGGATTCCGGGTTTATCAGCGTGTGAAAAGAGTCGGTTACTGTGCCATCGCCAGGGGTTCTGATAGCTGCAATCTCAATGACCCGAGCACCTTGATCTGGTTCAAGACCTGAAGTCTCAACATCGACAACAACGTAGTCAGGTAGATGCTCGAATGGTGCGCTGCCTGCGACATTGCCGTAGTGGACAAAATGTTCGCGATAGTTTGGCTGGGCAAAGCGAAGTGGCTGCTGGGTCACCAGTTATCTCGCCCGATGCTGACTAAAACCATGTGTCGAATCTATCGTGGGAAGCTACAGATAATCTGCTATTGGATACAAAATGCGACACCGCCACCAGCGCGGATTCAGAACTTAGCTAGGCATTGGGCTTAGAGTTCGTATATGCGCCCGCCTCGAAAACTTCACCCTTTTATCGGATTGATTTGTAGCCTGGCCATTCTTTCAAGTTGTTCTCTAATAAATCGCACAGATACGGCTGAACCGAGCACTTCGCCATCAACTGCCCCAACAGCAACAGTGAGTCCATCGAAGTCCCCATCTGAACTTCCAGTTTCGCCAAGTGCGTCCCCTGCAACGCCCGAACTTACGGCTAGCGCGTCAGAGATCGACTGCCAGGATGGGCCGGCCTACCTAATGTGGCAGGCCAATCACACCGATGGCAAAACCAGCATGAAAATCGCTGATCTGCAGTGCGAAAGTGGCGGCCCGAAGTTTGGCCAGGTAATTGAAACGTTCATCTTGTCGAACGGCAAATGGGTATCGCAAGGACTTGCATCTGGCCCAGATATTTCGGTTCGCACTATTGGCGAGTGTGTGGACGATTTAGTGAACAAGATTTCTTGCCCCGCTCAAACTCTCAGCGAAGATGGCAAACAACTTGATGGCTATTTGGTCATCACTATTGGAGCCGAGAACACCACTTGGCAGTTTGGTTTGAAGGCTTAACTATTTCGTTCAGATTCGAAGGTTTGTGCTACTCGGCCGCCGTGCAAACCAAATTGTTGCCAAGGTTCATCCAGTTCAATCACAACAGCGTCACACGGTGAAAGTTCGCCCGTGAACCCATGTGCGAAAGCTAAATCAGTAACCCCTGGGCTATGGCCCACGAATAACAACGTTTCCACATCTTCAGTACAGCCACGAATAAGATGCACCCAGTCTTCAGCACTTGCATTAAAGGCATCGTCTGAGAATTTAACGGGACATGAAAGTCCTAACTCTTCCCAAGTTTGCGTGGTTCGGGTAGCGGTACTGACAATTGCGGAATCGATTTCAAATGGCAGAGAAGCAATCCATTTGGCGCACTGTTTTGCCTGCTCGTGCCCACGTTCGGTAAGTCGACGTACTTTATCCGTTTCTGCCAACTTCTCGGTTTTCGCGTGACGCAAGATAACGATTCGTTTCATAAGTCAATTGTTACTTGCTTACCAGCGGGTGGCGATGTCCCACACCCAAGTAATTGCAAATAGTGTTGCCAACCCAGATGTTGCCCAAACTGGCCCAAGCCTCGTTTTAAGTTTGAGTAGCTGCTTGTTCGCTGTGCCAGCGAGTTTGGGATTTACGAGATAGGCGACAAAGCACACAAATGCGATTACCCCAAGTGGATTTAAATGCCAGGCTGTACTCAGATCTCCGGCACAAAGCGCGCCTACTGCCCTAGTACTTCCACAGAACGGGCAAGGGTGCCCGGTTAGGGCGCGGAACCAGCACAATACGGGGCCGTTCGTTAATCGGCCGCTATTGCATAGCATCGCCATGCTAAGCCAGAGGGTTACCAGTGCAAAGACGCGCACGGGTAGTGCAGTTAGTTTGTGACTCATTTGTCTCGTGGGTAAGGCTTACCCGGTTTGAATCATGACGTAGGCAATGAATAGGACGAACAGAGCAATAAAACCGTTTATCACGATGCCGACAATCGCCAACCATTTACCTTGATAACGGTTTGGCTCCTTATTGATCTGAATCAACCCTATGATGCTAAGAATTAGGCTTCCAACGACAAATCCGGTGAACGTGACCGTTGTAATGAATCCAATGAGCGCAAGTACGTTGAGTTGCTTTCTCGGTGTCACTACTGGCGGGTAGAACCCAGGTCCTACGTCAGGGCCTGACGGCGGCTGAATTGGATCAATCGGTGGGACACTCATGTTGAGCCTTTCGTTTGAGACTAATCTACTTGAGCCAATTGTTAAATTGCGACTGATTATTGGATTTTTAACAGCAGGGCTAAACCAAAGTCGCCATACTTAAACCATGACTGCAATTGAGCCGACCATCCTGTTAATCACAGCGGATGCTGCAACTGTTTCTGACGGAAAGATCAATATTCTTGGCGGTGGCTGGACTCGGATAACCTCTGGCCCAGCCAACTTCACACTCGTGGTGCGAATAGACATCCCTTGGACTTTGACAAATCAGCAAATTCCTTGGTCGCTAGCACTCGTAGATCAGGACGGTCGTTCTTACATTCCTGACGGTGGCGACTCGCCTGTTGAACTAGCCGGTGAGCTGCAAGTAGAGCGCACAGATAACAGCGAATTCGGCTCCTCATTCGAGGCGCCGATGCTTTTCCCATTTGTTGGCTTGCCACTTCGCCCAGGAACTTACGAGTGGGTTTTTACCTTTGCAGATTTCCAGGCAAAGTACGGCTTCCAAGCACACTAATCACAAAATGCAAAGTGGCCGCCCAGAATTAACTGGGCGGCCACTTTTATGTCTAGCTGTTAAGAGCAACCGCTGGTTGAACCGCAACCTTCACACACGTAGCAGGAACCTGCTGGGCGCATCTTGATGCCACAGGTCATGCACAGCGGTGCGTCATTTGTTTTGCCGGTGATCTGCTCCAGCAATTCGCTGCTTGAATGCGCTGTTACTGGTGCTACCACTGGAAGTGACACAGGTGCCTCTACAACTGGCGCCGCTGGGATGCTCGCAGCCAACGTTTCAACAACTGCTTCGATAGCTGCTGGTGATACGGCTGGAGCGTCATAACCGGCAACTGATGCCGCGCGTTCTTCTGCAGTGAAGATACCAAGTGCTTCACGTGTATCTAGTGGCAAGTAATCCAACGCTAGGCGACGGAAGATGTAATCCATCATGGACTGAGCCATGCGGATGTCCTTATCGTCTGTCATACCTGCTGGTTCGAAGCGCATGTTGACGAACTTAGAAACAAACGCTTCTAGTGGCACGCCGTACTGTAACGCGATCGAGATAGCTACTGAGAATGCATCCATCACGCCGGCCAAGGTTGAACCCTGTTTGCCGAGCTTCAAGAACACTTCACCCAGAGCTCCATCGTCGTAAGCACCTGCGGTTAGGTAACCTTCTGCGCCACCAACGCTGAACGATGTGGTGCGGCTGTTACGGGTCTTTGGCAGACGCTTGCGCACTGGATGTGACAACGCGGTTATGTCGCCAACTGGTGCTTCAGTCTTCTTAGCCTTTGCATCAGAAAGTGGCTGACCAACCTTGCAGTTGTCACGGTAAATCGCAAGAGCTTTGATGCCCATCTTCCATGCTTCGAAGTAGATTTCTGCTACTTCTTCAACAGTGGCTGATTCTGGCATGTTCACGGTCTTGCTGATCGCACCTGATAGGAACGGCTGAGCTGCAGCCATCATGCGTACGTGACCCATAGGAGTGATTGCACGCTCGCCCATCGCACAGTCGAACACTTCGTAGTGTTCTGGCTTTAGGCCTGGAGCATCAACCACGTGACCATTGTTGGCAATGTATTCAATGATTGCTTCGATAGTTTCTTCGGTGTAGCCCATGCGACCAAGTGCGCGTGGAATGGTCTGGTTAACGATCTGCATTGAACCGCCACCAACAAGCTTCTTGAACTTAACAAGCGAGAAGTCTGGTTCGATACCGGTTGTATCACAATCCATCATGAAGCCGATGGTTCCTGTTGGTGCAAGCACTGAAGCCTGCGCATTGCGCCAGCCGTTCTTCTCACCAATCTTGTTACCTTCTTGCCATGCGGCTGTTGCAAGCTTTAGTACATCACCATCAAGGCTGGTTGAAGACTTCAATGCTTCCGAAGCAGCCTGATGCTTACGCATTACGCGCTTGTGCGCATCAGCGTTACGAGCGTAGCCGTCGTACGCGCCGACAACTCCAGCTAGTTCAGCAGAACGCTTGTAGGCAGTACCAGTCATAAGTGAAGTGATACTTGCTGCAAGTGAACGACCTTCGATGCTGTCGTAAGGCAAACCAGTTGCCATCAACAATGCGCCAAGGTTTGCATAACCGATACCCAACTGACGGTAAGCACGAGTTGTGTCACCGATTGGATCTGTTGGGAAGTCAGCGAAACAGATACTGATGTCCATTGCGGTGATTATGTATTCAACAGCTTTAGCAAATGTTGCGCCATCGAAAGTGTCATCGTCCTTTAGGAACTTCATCAAGTTAAGCGACGCCAGGTTGCAAGAAGAGTTATCGAGGCTCATGTATTCAGAACATGGGTTCGAAGCGTTGATGCGACCAGTCTCCGGATTTGTGTGCCAATCATTGATGATGTCGTCGTACTGAATACCAGGATCGGCACAAGCCCACGCTGCTTCAGTTACCTTGCGGAACAACTCACGAGCGTCAACACGTTCGATGATTTCGCCGGTTGAACGAGCACGAAGACCGAAATCGGTGCCGTTCTCTACTGCCTTCATGAACTCGTCAGATACACGTACTGAGTTGTTCGCATTCTGGTACTGAACCGAAACGATGTCTTTGCCACCGAGATCCATGTCGTAACCAGCGTCGCGAAGCGCACGAATCTTGTCTTCTTCGCGAACCTTGGTCTCGATGAACTCTTCGATGTCTGGGTGATCAATGTCCAAAACAACCATCTTGGCTGCGCGACGAGTTGCGCCACCGCTCTTGATGGTTCCAGCTGACGCATCAGCACCACGCATGAATGAAACCGGACCCGATGCGGTACCACCTGAGTTCTTCAGGAGTTCCTTGCTGGAACGGATGCGGCTGAGGTTTAGACCAGCACCTGAGCCACCCTTGAAGATCATGCCTTCTTCTTTGTACCAGTTCAGGATGCTGTCCATTGTGTCGTCAACACTAAGAATGAAACACGCGCTGACCTGTTGTGGTGAGGAGGTTCC
The DNA here is from genome assembly GCA_947373075.1 of Actinomycetota bacterium. Taxonomy (GTDB): domain Bacteria; phylum Actinomycetota; class Actinomycetes; order S36-B12; family UBA5976; genus UBA5976. Next base: position 8,984 of record CANBWF010000013.1, read on the forward strand.
AACGTTGAACCAGACCGGCGAGTTAAAGCTAAATACCTGGTGCAGCAACATCCAAGTAAGTTCGTGTTCGAAAACATCAGCATCCGCTGGAGTTGCGAAGTAACCGTACTCGCGACCAGCTTTTGTGTAAGTAAGAACTACGCGATCAATTAACTGACGTAGCGAAGTCTCACGTTGTGGGGTACCAACGGCACCACGGAAATATTTTGTCGTAACGATTGTTGATGCATTGATGCTCCAGAAGTCTGGGAATTCAACACCGCGTTGTTCGAACACGGTTTCGCCAGTCTTCCAGTTTGTCTGCACAACATCGCGCGCTTCCCAAGTGACGTCGTCGTATGGGTGCACACCTTCAGTGGTGTACAGACGAGTCATGGTTAGACCTTTGCCTGTTGTCTTTCCTGCACCTACTGGTGCGTTGACCATATCGGTCATTTCTCCTCCTACGGTGTCCAATGTGGATGTGCATCGCGTTGCCGCTGCGCGATTAACGCTTACCCCTTGTACATTTTTCTGTTGTGTTGTTTTAGTTGTTATTTAGTTGGCTTGGGAAGTGCTTAGGGGAAGCAAAGTTTTTAGGTTAAATCGGCGGCCCGGCGGTTACCGATTTACTTGTTCGTAGATCTTCAATTTCAAGTTCAAAGTCAGCTAACGAATCGAATGAGCGATACACACTTGCAAAACGCAAGTACGCCACTTCATCTAATTCGCGCAGCGGGCCAAGTATGGCCAGCCCAACTTCGTTACTTGGAACTTCTGCGCTACCGGATTGACGAACTACGTCTTCAACTCGGGCTGCCAGAACCGCTAGATCATCATCAGACACTGGGCGACCCTGACAAGCACGGCGCACACCTTTGACGACTTTGTCGCGACTAAACGGTTCAGCTACCCCATTGCGTTTCATCACTGACAAAGTGATGGTTTCAACAGTTGTGAACCGCCTTGAACACTCTGGACATTCCCGACGGCGGCGGATGGCGTTGCCATCGTCGCTGCTTCGTGAATCAACCACTCGTGAATCGTCATTGCGGCAGAACGGACAATGCATGTCTGCCTCCTTTGACTTCTGCGAGTGCGATTTGAACTCAAACCCAACATGTTGGGTTGATTTCGCCTCGAATCCTGTTGTTACTGGTGTTACTAGTGGGGCTAAAAGTGCTTAGAGTGCCTGTTGTTACAGGTTTTCCACCGATTCTGCTCCAATTCTGGGGACACCCTGGGGATATCCTGTGAGGATTGAAACACAATATGTGGTGTCGTCACACTTGTATAACCACTAGATGTGCCACTTTATGGCTAGTCGCCACACAATGCAAGCGAATCACCAATATTGCCAATTTTCGGCGTGTCGGCACTACTAGAAACAGGGGAACTAGTTGCCAGTAGGCACGATTACGGCCTGGCCTGGCAGGATATCGCTGCCAGCAAAGTGGTTAAGCTGCTTGATTTTGTAAATCGTTTCGCGCGGATCAGCAGTCGGAACCGCAGTCTGGGCGATACTCCAAAGTGACTGTCCAGCCTGGACTACAACGGTTTTTGTTGTTGGCGCGGTGCCTACCGCGGCGGCACCATGGCCACCGAATAGCCACAACATGGTTGCCAATGGCACAAGTATCAATAGAGCCAGCACTCGACGTCCGCGCTTAGTCAACCGAACCGGAGTGGCGTGCCCAGCTTGCATAGCCTGCCATTGCAACCGGCGATGATCTGCGATTCGCTGTGCCTCTGCTGCATCAACCAAACGTAAATGACCCTTGTTGGTCGAACGACCCGCCAATGTTGTTGCGGTTACTGTATTGCTAGCCATCTTGACTCCTAAGTACTTGCCAGTTTGTCTTGCTTTATCTTTTCGAACATCTGTTCGATTAGAACCTATGTTCAATTTGTACACCATGCCTACGACACTTTGCAAGTTATTTTTGAACAAATGTTTGATTTTGTCCCAAACATGCCATAAGGTCGTACCAAGAGACCCCAAGAAAGGCGTAAACAATGGGAAATTCCCCCGACAACGCAAGCGACACACCAAAAGACAATGTCGTTTCATTACCCGAAACACAAGCTGGTGACGATGGCTTAACCGCCCGCCAACGCAAAATCTTGGATTTCATCAGTTCTGCAACTGCCGATCGCGGCTACCCACCTAGCATGCGCGAAATCGGTGAAGCTGTGGGACTAACTAGTTCTGGCTCAGTTGATTACCAACTAAAGATTTTGGGCGAAAAGGGTTTCATTACTCGCGACGCCAACCGCGCCCGTGCTCTCGAAGTTGTCTCCCCTGCCACCGCTGGTGTGCCTGAGCATCTGGCAGAAGGCGATTTGATGCCGACTGCAGCCTATGTACCACTTGTAGGTCAGATTGCTGCCGGTGGACCAATCTTGGCTGAACAATCAGTAGAAGAAATTTTCCCACTACCTAAGTCGCTTGTCGGCGAAGGACAATTATTCATGCTCACCGTTAAAGGCGACTCAATGATTGACGCCGCTATTTGCGATGGCGACTTTGTTGTTGTGCGCCAGCAGTCCACCTGCGAGAACGGCGATATCGTTGCTGCGCTTCTAGATGATGAAGCAACTGTAAAAACTTTCAAAAAGCGCGATGGACATGTTTGGCTAATGCCACACAACCCGGCCTACGAACCAATCTTGGGCGATCACGCACAAATTATGGGCAAAGTAGTTTCAGTACTTCGAAAGATGTAACTAGTTATTTATGCGGACTTAAAACATAGTCCTTTTGCTCTGGGCACAAATGTGTAACTGCGCTGGCTATAACACCCATTGCAAACTGCGAACGTTCTTTGGGAGAGAGTCCGATTCCTGAATCTGGGCCATTCAGCGTGACAATGTTTTTGATAATCCACATCACACTCTTCTTATTCTCTAAACTCGCACAAACCAACTCGCCTAGCTGCACAACCGCAGATGGTTGCATGTACTTAAGCGCAGCCAAGTCTGTAGCGGAAAGCGAGCCATAAAAAGCTGCGGTACCAGAGGGTTGCGGCGCCGCTTGCTCGGTCTGACTGCAACTACTTAGTCCTAGAGATGCAAAACTGAAGGCCAATAACAAAGCCGCACTTTTTAACTTAACCTGCACAATGAATCCTTTTAGTAATTTCAGTCGATGCCTCGGACTATACCGCGTGAACCTTACCGAGAAGTGAACTAGAGGTTAGTCGCCGTACTGCTCGTCCAGGCGTCGCAGTGCGGCCAGCACACTTGCTTTATCAGTAGTCCAATACATCTCAGGCAACGATTTACGCAGGCGTGAGCCATAACGCGCAGTCGCTAACCGGCCGTCCAACACAGCGGCTACCCCGCGATCATCCATCGTACGGATTAGTCGACCAACTCCTTGGGCTAACAACAGGCCTGCGCGTGGAATTGAAACCGAGTTGAACCCACTCTCGCCTCGTTCATCAGCCCGAGCAGATCTAGCCGCATAAACCGGTTCATCAGGACGTGGGAACGGAATGCGATCGATGGTAACCAATGTGCAAGTTGGTCCTGGCGCGTCGATACCCTGCCAAAACGAACGCGTACCCAACAAAATGGCGCGTGGATTAGCCTTGAACTTTTCCACCAGGGCTGGCGTTGGATCACCGCGCTGAGCCACAATGAGTGGCCGGTCTTCACGCCCTGCAAACCTAATAGCCAAATACTCCCCTGCACGCTCAACCGAGCGCCAAGATGAGAACAAACACAAGCTACGACCACCAGCAGCCTCAATAAGTTCGGCCAGTTCATCAAAAACTTCTTCTGCCACTCCATCTTGACTTGGATTCGGCAGGTGGCTCGCGCAATACAAAATTCCTTGACGTTGATAATCAAACGGGCTACCCACGTCCAGTGCATGCCAATCGATTTTGTCTTCGCCCCAAGGATCGTCGTCTAGGTCCTCTTGGGCAACATCGTCGAACTCTGGAATTCTTTTCTCAGCAATCAAACCAACTGCGCGAGCCGTGTCGTCCATTGAGCCAGCAATCTGCAGTGTGGCGCTGGTGAGTACAACAGTGCTCTCTTTGAACAGAGCTTCGCGCAAATATCCAGCCACCGTTAGTGGCGCGTGATGCAGCATTGGAGCGCGGGTTTTATCTAGCCAAGTCACGCTATGAGCATCAGTGCCCAAAAGCGCACCAGCTACCTCATAGATTTCGCTCACGGCAACTTTGGCACGCTGCTTCGCTGCTGAGGTTTCTGGGTCGTCAGTACTTGAGATAACCATCTCGCCGCTTGCAACTTTGCAGACATCGCGGACATCAGTCAGGCAAGCATGTAGCGAGCCCACAACTTCGTTGATCCGTTCAACGGAAAATGAGGTGTCGTAATTATCCAGCGTGCGACCTAAATCGTCTGCCACCTCAAGCATGCGTTCATGCGTTGCCGACGAAATGTATTTACGAATCAATCCCGCTGCCCGCTCAATGGCCACTACATTCAATTCACCAGAAAGCGCCTTAGTAGTTTGATCAACAAGTTCGTGCGCTTCGTCAATCACCACGATGTTGTGGTCGGGCAAAATTGGAACTTGTTCAATCACATCGAGCGCCAGCATCGTGTGGTTTGTGACCACAATCTCACTTTGATATGCCTTTTCGCGAGCAATCTCAGCAAAACACTGCTCGCCCCAAACACATTTGTTCTTGCCAATACATTCGCGTCCAGAAACGCTGAGACTGCGCCACAATCGGCCATCAATCTCGTCACCAAAATCGTCCTTATCCCCAGTTGGCGTGCTCTGAATCCAAGTTCGGAGTTTCTTTGCTTGGCGGGCTAGTTTTGAAGTGCTTTCTTCAAACAAAGATAAAATCTCTTCATCCGAATCTTTGCCAGCGTCGCGATTGAATTTATCGAGGCACACATAGTTGTTTCGACCCTTGAGAACTGCGAACTCAACCTCTTGTGGCAATAGTGGGCCAAGAGCCTTCATAGCTTTTGGCAGGTCGCTGCTCACTAATTGGCGCTGCAGGGCAATAGTGGCGGTGGCGACGATGGTGCGACTCTTGGCACTGCCTTTGGTGCCGAATGCTGCTCGCACAATCGCTGGCACCAAATAACCCAAAGACTTACCAGTGCCTGTTCCAGCCTGAACTAATAGGTGCTCACCGGATTCCATAGAAGCAGCGATTGCATTGGCCATTTCGTGTTGACCATCCCGGCGCAGACCGCCAAAACTTGCGACCACTGCATCAAGTGCTTGATCGACCGATAGTTCACTCAATGCCATAAACCTTAACTAGGAAGCGATTCGAGTTCTTCGGCCATCGCTGAAGGTACCTTACCAACAACGACTGACCCGACCTCAGTATCGGTGCGCGACAACACTGAACCTTCGCGGTAGATCCGAGCCAGTAGATCGCCACGGTCGTATGGAATGCAAACCTTGATGTCCACTTGAGGGTCAGGTAACTGTGCCTCAATGGTTGCAAGTAACTCAGCAATCCCCTGCCCAGTAAGGGCAGAAACAGCAATGCTATTGCGTTCACGCAGCAAAAGGCGGTCTAAGACAAACGGATCGGCCGCATCAGCTTTGTTGATGACTACAAGTTCTGGAATGTGTGTGGCTTCGATTTCCGCAAGCACTGCTCGCACCGCGGTTAGCTGACCCTCGGGGTCTGGATCTGAACCATCGACAATGTGCAGGATTAAATCGGAATCAGCGACTTCCTCGAGGGTAGATCTAAAAGCTTCAACCAGTTGATGCGGGAGTTCCCGCACGAAACCAACAGTGTCTGTAAGTGTGTATTCACGACCTGTTGGAGTGCGTGCCTGCCGCACAATTGGGTCCAAGGTGGCAAACAGTGCGTTTTCAACCAAAACACCCGCAGATGTCATGCGGTTAAGCAAACTGCTTTTGCCAGCATTTGTGTAACCCGTAATTGCCACACTTGGCACTCCACTTCGATGTCGGGAAGCACGTTGAGTAATTCGCGCGGTGTGCATCTGGGCAATCTCACGACGAAGTTTTGCCATCGATTTACCAATACGACGTCTATCTGTTTCAAGTTTTGTTTCACCAGGGCCACGCGTACCGATACCGCCACCTTGTGAACCTACACGACCACCGGTCTGGCGACTCAAAGATTCACCCCAACCACGAAGGCGTGGCAACATGTATTGCATCTGAGCCAAACTCACTTGTGCTTTACCTTCACGGCTGCGGGCATGCTGAGCAAAGATATCCAGAATCAACCAAGTGCGATCGACAACTTTAACTTTGACCACAGACTCCATCTTGCTCAATTGACTTGGCGAAAGTTCACCGTTACAAACCACAGTGTCGGCTTCGCTGTTTTCAACAATCTGGCGAAGTTCTTGTAATTTTCCTGACCCGATGTAGGTTGCAGGATCTGGGCGATCACGACGTTGGACTAGCGCGTCAAGTACTTGTGAACCAGCGGTTTCGGCAAGTGCGGCTAGTTCAGCCATTGAGCGATTTGATTGCTCGAACGTGCCATCGGACCAAACACCAATAAGGACTACCCGTTCCAGACGAATTTCACGGTATTCAACTTCAGAGATGTCTTGAAGTTCGGTGCCGAGCCCAGCAACACGGCGCAGGGCAGCTCTGGCCTCTAGATCGAGTTCACCATCGTTGGGCTCAGGCGACTGGCCCATTACGAAATCTGCCATTGCTCCCCGATGAGGTGGCCACTAAATACAAACTCTGCTGGGCCGCGCAGAACTAATGTGCCTTCATCAACACTGTCAACAAAAAGTGTGCCACCAAGTACATCAACTTGTACCGTCCAATCGGCCGACAAGTTATTTTGCACCGCCCACACATAAGCCGCGGCACATGCACCTGAACCGCAGGCTAGTGTTTCACCAACCCCGCGCTCGAATGTACGCATTTTTATGTGAGCCGTATCGACACCTTCAATGAATTCAACATTGGCGCTATCAGGAAAAATGTCAGTTGGTGCGATGTGCGGTGCATCCAATAGTGACCCAACACCGTGCACATCATCAACTACTGTTACGCAATGCGGATTAGGCATGAACACTGCTGTGCCAGGCCAGTTAGAAATCTCGGTAGTAACAGTTGGTGTTGCAGCGATTAACGAACTACCTGGTTGGCCCATGGTGATTGCAATGTTCTTGAATCCGGTGTCGTGCGGATCTACAAACGCCTTTACTGTGCCGGCGCGAGTTCCAATGTTGAATTCACCCGGCGACTCAAGTTGATGCTCAACTAAATACCGAGCAAATACCCGAAGCCCGTTTCCGCAAGTTTCAGCAAGCGAACCGTCGGCATTGCGATAATCCATGAAGTACTGCGCATCGGTTACCTCAAACTCGCTGGCTTTAGCTACCCGCAGTAAACCGTCGGCGCCGATACCTGTGTGACGGGCACAAAGGTGTGCAACCTGAATCGGATGTAAATCAATGGATTTTGTAACAGCATCAATAACCACGAAGTCATTACCCGTGCCATGTGCTTTCAGGAAAGCAATCTGCTGTGTACTCATCTAGTTAAGTCTAAACCGCTTTTCGCGCTTAGGAGGCGGACTCAATAGTTGCTAGCACTTGGGCGAATAGGCTCAGTTCGTCAGCCGGCAACCAGTTGATTCGAGCATCTCGGTTAAACCATGAATCTTGGCGCCGAACATAGCGCCTAGTTGAACTCACTGTGCGCTCTTTAGCCTCTGCTTCTGTTATTTCACCGGCTAGGAAATCCAGCACCTGCGCATAGCCAAGAGCTTTACTCGCTGTGACTCCATTGCGCAAGCCAACTTGCTCGAGGGCACGCACTTCGTCCACCAGTCCTTGTTGCCACATGATTTCAACACGCGCTTCAATCCGCTGATCCAGCTCGGCTCGATCGCGCCGTAACCCGATTCGTACACTGGGCAAAATCTCATCCAATTGCGCCAAAGTTGTCGACGGGGCAATGCCGGTAAGTTCAATCACTTCAAGAGCGCGCAATACTCGTCGCAAATTATTTGGTGAAACATTTGCCGCCGCCGAGGGATCAAGAGCCTGCAGGCGGTCAAACATTGCCGCGGTACCAATCTGTTCGGCTTCCTGCTCTAACCGTACGCGCACATCAGGATCACTTGCCGGGAACTGCATGTCTTCAAGAAGTCCCTGAATGAATAAACCTGAACCGCCGACCACAACCACGCGCTTGCCGCCGGCATGAATTTGGTCGACTACTTGTCGAGCATCTCGCTGGTAGTCGGATACATTGGCGCTCTTAGTCACTTCCAACACATCGAGCATGTGATGTGGGATTCCGCGACGCTCTTCAACTGGAACTTTGGCAGTACCAATGTCCATCCCCCGATACAGCTGCATTGAATCGGCGTTGATGATTTCAGCATCTAGGCACTGTGCTAACTCGAGTGAAAGGTCAGTCTTGCCAACAGCCGTTGGTCCGACAATAACGATTACCTTTTGCATTAGTTAAGAGACAGGACCAAGAGTGATTAGGCCACTGGTTTTAGGTTTTGCAGTGCCCTCAGTTATTGGCCGCTGGCCGGCTTCGTACATATCACCCGCAGTTGTTGGGCGAACCGAGAGCAACTGATCGGCAATCAAATGATGCGGCGCAGCATGTGTAACTACAGCGGTAACAACATCGCCCGGGCGAACATTCTGCAATGTTCCGTTGGTGTCGGTTTTGCTTACATGTACCAAACGGTAATCGCGAGCACGGCCGGATACGCGACCAGTCGCTTCGTCTTTACGACCTTCTCCAGTTGCAACAAGAACTTCAACTGTTTGACCAACAAAATTCTTATTCTCTTGCCAAGACACATCATTACCAAGGGCAATCAACCGTTCGTAACGCTCTTGCACAACTTCAGCGGGCACCTGATCTGGCATTACGGCAGCCGGCGTGCCCGGACGCTTGCTGTATTGGAATGTGTAGGCATTCATAAATCGTGCTTGCTCCACAATGTCCATGGTTTGCATAAAGTCTTCTTCAGTTTCACCTGGGAACCCAACAATAATGTCGGTGGTAATGGCTGCATCTGGCATGGCCGCATGAACCCGCTCGATGATGCCCATGTATTTATCCCGGCGGTACGAGCGACGCATGGCCTGCAAAATACGATCTGATCCGGACTGAAGTGGCATGTGCAGCTGTGGCATTACGTTCTCGGTTTCAGCCATTGCTGCGATTACATGGTCTGTGAAATCGCGTGGATGTGGACTAGTGAACCGAACACGCTCAAGGCCAGAAATCTTTCCGCAGGCGCGCAACAAATCGGCGAAGGCATAACGATCGCCAAACTCAACGCCATAAGCATTCACATTCTGACCAAGCAATGTAACTTCAACAACACCTTGGTCAACCAACACTCTGATCTCGTTCAAGATGTCCGCAGGGCGACGATCTTTTTCTCGGCCACGAAGCGCCGGCACAATACAGAACGTACAAGTGTTATTACAGCCAACACTCACACTCACCCAAGCAATTGCGGCGCTATCGCGACGCGCTGGAAGAGTTGATGGGAACACGTCGAGTGATTCCAAAATTTCAATCTGTGCTTCGTCTTCAATACGGGCGCGTTCCAACAACACTGGAAGCGCATCGATGTTGTGGGTACCAAAAACCACATCAACGTTTGGTGCGTTAGCAATAATCTCGCCACGATCTTTTTGGGCCAAACATCCACCAACAGCAATTTGTAGACGCGGGTTTTTCCTTTTAGCTGGCACTAGTTGACTAAGTAGACCATAAAGTTTGTTGTCTGCGTTTTCCCGAACAGCGCAAGTGTTGAACACGATTACATCTGGTGAATCAGTTTCGGACGCTGGCTGGTAGCCACTAGCTTCAAGCAACCCAGCAATTCGCTCGGAATCGTGCACGTTCATCTGGCAACCCAGGGTGCGCACTTCGTAGGTGCCTGTTGTGGTCATAGCCTCTAGTTTAGGCGGAATTAGTGGCTCTGGTTTTCCAGTGCTTCGCGGATTACTGCCCCTGCTATGGCGCCAGGATAGCCTTTTCGAGCAAGTGTTCCCATAAGACGCCTGGTTATTACGTCTTGACCTAAATCCTTCATGGTTCGCAATTTCTTGGCCACAAGCTCGCGCGCCATTTCCCACTCGTCTTCAGTGGTGATATCCAGCAAGGCTTCTTCAATTAGGTCTTTGGGTACGCCGCGTTTAGCCAGTTCGTAAGACATTGCTCGCCTGGCTAAGTGTTTGGTGTTTGTTTTACTGCGGATGAACATTTGTGCGTAGGCAAGATCGTCTACATACCCGAGTTCGGCGAGCCGATCTAATACTGTTTTCGCGATATCCGGTGGGGTGTCTTTCTTAGCCAGAGCTTTCTCTAGTTGTGCTCGAGTTTTTGGACTCATGGAAAGTTGATTGAGCGCAATATTGTTGGCCACATTAAGTGGGTTAGCCTCGGGTAGCCATTTCGCTGATTCAGGTTCGGTTCGGTGCATAATCACTCAATAAAAATGTCAGCGTGTGGCTAGATAGGATGGCCACACGCTGACATTTCAAATCGTATTTCTATTCTTCGATTTCTTCTACCGGCTCAGCAGCTACA
>CANBWF010000014.1 GCA_947373075.1 Actinomycetota bacterium
TGTGTATTTTTCGCTGCAGGAGCTAAGTCGGATGCTCAGGCATTATTAGGCGCAGTTCGCCTGGAAGTCGGACATCGTTGCGGATTAATTAATGAAGACGAATGGTCGTTCCTGTGGGTTGTCGATGCACCTATGTTTGAACGCACCGACGACGGAGGCTGGACTGCTGTTCATCACCCATTCACTTCACCAAATGACGAATGGCTCGGTAATTTTGAATCGGCACCAGATCAAGCTCTTGCTTGGGCGTACGACATCGTCTGTAACGGCAATGAAATTGGTGGAGGTTCAATTCGTATTCACCAGCAGGATGTACAGCAACGTGTTTTCAGTTTGCTTGGTTTAAGTGAAGAGGAAGCTCAAGATAAGTTCGGCTTCTTACTTGATGCATTTGCTTTCGGTCCGCCACCACACGGCGGCATCGCATTCGGGTGGGACCGCATCTGCATGTTGCTCACCGGTGCGACAAGTTTGCGTGACGTCATTGCCTTCCCGAAGACGGGTGCAGGCTTTGACCCACTGACAAGTGCGCCAACTCCGATTACTGACCAGCAACGCACTGAAGCTGGAATAGATGTAGATCCATTTGCCGAAGAGGCAAAGTAGGTTTCAGTGTCCTCACTGTTTGGCCAAGGGGAAAGTCACTCGCCGTTAGCGGCGCGGATGCGACCTCGCAGCCTAGATGAAGTCATTGGGCAGAAGCATCTACTTGGTGAACACAGTCCGCTGCGTCGGCTGCTAACGAATCCAACGCAGAATCCGACTTCGATTATCCTTTGGGGTCCGCCAGGAACGGGCAAGACAACACTCGCAGGGTTAGTTGCCCAAGCTGGAAGCGCAGCGTTTGTCGAGCTCTCGGCAATCTCAGCTGGTATCAAAGATGTACGTGATGCCATTGAACATGCCAAGTCGCAGCGTGATTTCTATGGCACTACAACTGTGCTTTTCATTGATGAGGTCCACCGATTCAATAAGACTCAGCAAGATGCTTTACTTCCAGCTGTTGAGAATGGTTGGGTCACTCTGATAGCCGCAACAACTGAGAATCCATCTTTTAGCGTGGTCTCGCCGTTGCTCTCTCGCTCGTTGGTGTTTGCAGTCACAAGTTTGTCCGATGAGGACATTGAGGATCTACTATTACGTGCTGCTACATCAGCTAACGGACTAAACGGCGCGGTACAGATTGATGATGATGCCGTCAGTAACATTGTTCGACTTTGCGGCGGAGATGCGCGACGCGCGCTCACCATTTTGGATGCGTGTTCAAGTGCCGTGATATCCGATGGCCGAACTCAGGTCACGGTGGAGGATGTAGCCACAGCTTCATCGCAGAATGTTGTGCGTTACGACAAAGATGGAACACAACACTACGACGTGATTAGCGCGTTCATTAAAAGTGTGCGTGGATCCGATGCCGATGCTGCTGTTCATTATTTGGCTCGAATGCTGGACGCTGGTGAAGATCCGAGATTCATTGCCAGGAGGCTAATGATTTTGGCTAGTGAAGATATAGGTTTGGCCGACAGCACAATGCTGCCTTTAGCTACAGCCGCAGCTCAAACAGTTGCCTTGATTGGTATGCCAGAGGCTCGGATTACCCTCGCCCACGCCACGATTGCGTTGGCACTTGCGCCAAAATCTAACAGTGCTTACTTGGCAATAAATGCTGCGTTATCTGACATTCATACTGGATCAATCGGCGAGGTACCCGGACCGCTGCGGGATAGTCAATATTCAAAAACTGCAGATACGCGAAACACTGATAAGTATGTCTATCCGCACGACTTGGCCGAAGGAATCGCAAGTCAACAGTATTTGCCGGATGCGCTAGCCGAACGGGATTACTATCGTCCGACTAGTCGAGGAGCCGAGAACGGTCTTGGTGCCTTGTGGTCGAAAATCCGCTCAATGCTTGGGCGTAAGTAGGCATTCATCTCGGCATTGGCTAGGGTTTAGGTTAAACATCACTACCTGAAAGGGAACTTGTGGATTCCGCCGACATTCGACAACGGTTTTTGGACTATTTCGCTCGTAATGGGCACACAGTTGTCCCAAGTGCGAGTTTGATACTTGATGATCCAACCCTGTTGTTCATTAATGCAGGAATGGTTCCGTTCAAACCTTATTTCTTGGGTGAAGCTACGCCACCGTACGCGCGAGCCACAAGCGTGCAGAAGTGCGTGCGAACATTAGACATCGATGAAGTCGGGAAAACTACTCGGCATGCCTCGTTCTTTCAGATGTGTGGAAACTTCTCGTTTGGTGATTATTTCAAGCGCGAAGCTATTCCGTTTGCTTGGGAACTTCTAACTTCATCAGTTGCTGATGGTGGATATGGTTTCCCAGAAGACAAACTCTGGGTAACTGTCTACTTAGACGATGACGAGAGTGTCGATATTTGGCACAAACAAGTCGGTGTTCCGATGGAACGTATCCAACGTCGCGATATGGCAGACAACTTCTGGTCCATGGGTGTACCTGGTCCTTGTGGCCCATGTTCGGAAATCTATTATGACCGCGGTCCAGAGCATGGTCGCGAAGGCGGACCAATCGCCGATGAAAACCGGTATTTAGAAGTTTGGAATTTAGTGTTCATGCAATATGAACGCGGCGATGGTCCTGGCAAAGAGGGATACCCAATTCTGGGCGAACTGCCAGCTAAGAATATCGACACTGGCATGGGCCTCGAGCGCATGGCTGCGTTGCTCCAAGGTGTCGACAACATTTATGAAATCGATACCACCAAGGTAATTCTTGATCGGGCCAGCCTAGTTAGTGGGCAAAAGTACGGTGTTGATCCTCGTGCTGATATCGCTCTGCGCGTGATAGCCGATCACTCCCGCACTTGTGCCTTCATGATCGCCGATGGTGTCCTACCAGGCAACGAAGGACGCGGATATGTCTTGCGCCGCATCCTTCGCCGAGTTGTCCGCAACATGCGCCTAATTGGTGGCCAAGATCTCGCAATGGCAGAACTTATAGATGCCACTATTTTGTCGATGGCCGCTCAGTATCCAGAGTTGGCAAGCGAACGCGGGCGAATCGTTTCCGTAGCAGTTGCTGAAGAGGAAACGTTCTTACAAACGTTGGAACGCGGTACATCAATGTTTGATGTGGCTGTTAAGGAACTTAAGTCAGCAGGTTCTGCACAACTTTCTGGCGACTCAGCATTTGCTCTGCATGACACTTTCGGTTTCCCGATTGACTTGACCCTAGAGATGGCAACTGAGCAGGGTATATCTGTCGATGAAGATGGCTTCCGTCGTTTGATGCAAGAGCAGCGCTCTCGAGCAAAGGCTGACGCACAAGCCCGTAAGAGTGGGGTAGCAGCCGTCACTTTGTATCGCGACATCATGAACTCAGCTGGTGTAACCGAATTCACTGGCTACACGGATGTCGAATCTGAGTCTCAGATTGCCGGTCTAATCGTCGACGGCGTAGATGTTCAGGCTGCGCAAGAAGGGCAAGACGTAGAAGTTGTTCTTTCCCGCACCGCTTTCTACGCCGAAAACGGTGGTCAGCTTGGTGATCATGGAAAGATTACTTTGGATGATGGCACCGTTGTCGAAATCAACGATGTGCAAACACCAGTACCAGGCTTATTTGTTCATCGTGGTCGAGTGTTAACCGGCTCTTTGTCAGTCGGAAATCATGCGGTGACTCATGTAGATGTAGAGCGCAGACTTGCTATCTCACGTGCGCACACTGCAACACACATGGTGCACAAAGCCTTCCGCGAAGCGTTAGGTGAAACTGCTACCCAAATGGGTTCCGAAAACTCACCTGGTCGTCTGCGTTTTGATTTCCCAAGTAGCGGAGCAGTACCGGGTTCTGTTCTTGCTGATGTGGAAGCCCGTGTTAACGAAATTCTTATCCAAGACTTGCTGGTAACTGCTGAATACATGACTCAGGCACAGGCTCGTGAAACGGGTGCAATGGCTCTATTCGGTGAAAAATATGGCGATCAAGTCCGAGTTGTCAGTGTTGGCGATTGGGCCCGCGAGCTTTGTGGAGGCACGCATACTTCAACGTCAGGTCAACTGGGTATCGTCACATTCCTTTCCGAGAGTTCAATCGGTGCCGGCGTTCGACGTATTGAGGCGCTAGTTGGAGCGGACGCTTACCGATTCCTTGCCCGTGAACATCACCTGGTAAATCAGTTGACTGAGATCATGAAGGCACGACCTGAAGAATTAGTCGATCGTGTTGGATCTACTCTCGAGCGTCTAAAGAACGCTGAGCGAGACATCGCTAAAGCTCGACGTCTGGCGCTTATGAACGACATTGCTGGCTTAGTAGGCGAGCCAATGAAAATTGGCGATACTCACCTTTACCGATTTACTGCTCCTGCTGGCACTGAAGCTAGTGAGTTGCGCGATATCGTCACCTCAGCCAAATCAGATCTTAAATCGAATAACAACGTGGTTGTTGCTGCGTGTGTGCAGGCTGACAAGGTTTCAGTTGTAGTTTCAACGGATAGCGCTGCTCGCGATAGTGGCGTCTCCGCGCAGAAGGTTATCGCTAAAGTGCTGTCTGCTATCGACGGACGTGGCGGCGGTAACGCTGAGATGGCACAGGGCGCAGGCGCAAATATTTCCGCTCTAGACGCAGCTTTGACCGCGCTCTCAGGTGGTTTGCTTGACTGAGCGGCCACGCTCCGGAGTGCGACTCTGTTTCGATGTGGGCCAAGTACGCATCGGAGTTGCGAAGTGCGATAGGGATCAAATTCTTTCGCTGCCCGTTATGACCTTGCAAGTAGATGATCAGACAAACGCAAAAGTTGCCGAACTAATTTCAGAAATTGAACCTGCGGCAATTTATGTAGGACTACCGATTAATTTGCATGGCAAGAACACTCAGTCAACAGAGTTCGCCATCGCTTTTGCCGAGACACTTGCCAAAATGCTTGACGCTACAAATGCTGATGTCGCAATTCGACTGATAGATGAGCGACTATCCACTAGCAGCGCACTTGGGTCATTGCGAGATAGCGGTAAATCAGCAAAAGAGTCGAAGGGTTTAGTTGACCAAGCTGCTGCCGTTGAGATTTTGGAACTCGCTCTTGCTATTGAAAAACGCACCGACGCGTTGGCAGGAACCGAAATCCCGCAATAGTACAAGTAGCCTAGAAGTGTGAGCATAGACGAAGACTTCACCATAGTCGCGAAACGAAACAAGACTCCGATCGTGGTTGCAGCGATTTGCGTGGTCTTGCTATTAGTTAGTTTCGTAATTGTCCGCAAGATTTTGCCACCTGCTGATTTCACTGGTCCGGCCACCGGCTCGGTCAAAGTTAAAATTCAAAAAGGCGACTCCTTAGCAGTAATCGCAAATACGCTAAAAACAGGCGGAGTAATTTCTTCTGTAGACCGCTTGGTGAACCTTTGTAAATCTGAGCCCAAATGCAACAAGTTGCAACCAGGAACATACAAATTGGGCACTGGTATTCCAGTGAAACTGGCGTTATCGGAACTTCTGAATCCGGCCTACAAAATTTACGACGGTTTACTTATTCGAGAAGGATTACGCAGTAGTGAGGTAGTAACACTCCTGTCGGAGAAAACGGGAATACCTGCGACCGAATTCGAGAAAATTATTAAGCACCCGCAACAACTTGGTTTACCAAGTTGGGCAGATGGACATGTTGAAGGATTCCTGTTTCCAGCAACTTATGACATACCTACAGATGCAAAGCCATTGCAGATTCTGCAGCAGATGGTTGGCACCGCAGTTCGTGAATTCAAATCAGCAAAATTGATTATTCGAGCGAAAGCTCTTGAGTTAACACCGATTCAACTTCTCACGATTGCATCCATCACTCAGGCCGAATCTCACCCACGTGATTTCAATAAAGTGGCCCGAGTAATTTTAAATCGCTTGTCTGCTCCCATGCGCCTGCAAATGGATTCGACGGTTGCATACGGACTAAATAGAAAGCAAGTAATACTCTCCACCGCTGATTTGGCTAAAGATACGCCGTACAACACCTACATCCACGATGGTTTACCACCTGGTCCAATTAATAGTCCGGGTATTGCCGCGATAGAAGCGATCAGCAATCCAGCGCAAGGGAACTGGCTGTATTTCATTACAGTTGACCTAGATACTCAGGAGACCAAGTTCACAGACTCGTACACGCAGTTTATGCAGTACAAAGATGAGTTCTTGAGTTTCTGTTCAAGTCACCCAGGAAGTTGTTGAAATGAAAGCAGCAGTTTTAGGTAAACCTATTTCTCATTCGCTCTCTCCGATTTTGCACAATGCGGGTTACCAGGCACAAGGATTGCCACACACTTACGAACGCCATGAAGTTGATGAATCCGGTTTGGGTAAGTTCGTGCAAGACCTTGATTCAGATTGGATGGGTCTGTCGCTAACTATGCCGCTAAAAGTTGCAGCATTCGGAGTAGTAGATGTGCTAACTCCACTGGTAGAGATCTCCGGTTCAATCAATACTTTGGTATTGGGTGAGCAGATAGTTGGTTACAACACTGACATCTACGGCATTCTGCAGGCGTGCGATGAAGTTGGACTAGTGAGCCCGCAATCTTGCACAATCATTGGTTCAGGTGCCACCGCAAGGTCAGCAATCGTCTCTGCCCGAGAAATGGGTATCACGCAGATCGAGTTGCTGGCCCGAAATTCACAAGCAATAGTCGAATGTGATGCCATAGCAAACGAGTTGGGGATAACTCTGATCGCTCCAGCTATTGATGAGTCACAATGGCACCGAAGCGATTTAGTAATTAATACAACACCTGCAAATGTGGCCGATCTGCTTTTGCCAGAGGTCGAAGCAGTAAAGGGTTTGCTACTGGATGTGATCTACCATCCGTGGCCCACTCAAATTGCGAGTCGCTGGCAAGACGCAGGGGGAGCGATTTGTCCAGGTTATTTGATGCTGTTACATCAGGCTGCTGCCCAGTACGAACTTTTCACTGGAATAGAAGCGCCGATCACGCAGATGCGTGCCGCACTTATGGATGCTCTAGCAAGTTAGCTGTCACCGAATCTGAGGACACATTATGAGTGCCTCTTGTCTGGCTCTAATTCCCTTAATTGCGTTCTTGATTTTCGGTTCGACTTCAGTTCTGATTGATCTACGCGAGCATCGACTACCAAATAAGTTGACTCTTCGTCTCACGGTTGTCGTATTAGCGTCGCAAACTCTGACTTCAATTGCTTTGGCCAACTGGGCGAACTGGCCTGCCATTATCAAGACTGTGCTTTGGTTATTTGGCTCGTTCCTGATTATCTATTTTCTGAGCCGGAACAGTCTTGGCTTTGGCGATGTTAAGTTTGCGATTCCTTGCGCGTTAGTAATCGGCTGGTACTCCCCAAGCCATTGGGCCGCATTCTTGTGGGTCTCATTTGGATGCGCGGCACTAATTGCAGTGCTCCTGTGGCTAGTCGGCAGAGCCACTAGTACGAGTGCGATTGCTTTTGGGCCGTTCATGTATTTGGGTGTGCTTATTGTTGCCACTAACGCACTACTGAGTGGCTAATTAGCCTTACACCTATGGAACATGAAACAATAGAGCCATGTTGCGCTGGCTTACTGCGGGAGAATCACACGGACCGTCTCTGACTGCCGTCATTGAGGGATTGCCAGCGGGTATTGAATTCACGACCCAGGACATCCAGTTTGCACTGGCTCGTCGCCGTCTTGGATTTGGTCGTGGCGCTCGAATGAAATTTGAACAGGATGAGGTCACCATCACAGGCGGTGTTCGCCACGGCTTTTCTATGGGTGGCCCGATTGCCATCTCTATCGGTAATTCTGAATGGCCCAAATGGGACAAAGTTATGTCAGCGGACCCAATCGATGCATCGGAGTTAGAAAATCTTGCCCGCAACGCTCCTTTGACGCGACCACGCCCAGGACATGCTGATTTAGCTGGCATGCAAAAGTACGCACTTGATGATGTTCGACCAATTCTTGAACGCGCTAGTGCCCGCGAGACAGCAGCCCGTGTTGCACTTGGTGAAGTAGCCAAGCGATTTCTACGCCAGGTCGCCGGAATTGAAGTTTTCAGCCATGTCGTTTCAATCGGCACTGTTGCTACAGATAGTGACGTTGTTCCCTCCTACGCGGACCTAAACGCGATTGATGACGATCCAGTTCGCTGCTACTCGGCCACAGCAAGCGTTGCCATGCAGAATGAAATCAAGTCGGCTCATGCAGACGGAGACACGCTTGGCGGCGTAGTTGAAGTGGTGGCCACTGGAGTTCCTGTCGGTTTAGGTTCACATGTGCATTGGGATCGTCGCTTAGATTCACGCCTAGCTGGCGCGCTCATGGGTATTCAGGCGATCAAGGGTGTTGAAGTTGGCGATGGTTTCGATGTTGCGCGCCGCCGCGGAAGTCTTGCACATGATGAAATCTTTAATGACGATGGCGTACTGCGTCGTCATACAGGTCGAAGCGGTGGTACCGAAGGCGGAATGAGCACTGGGGAAGCGCTTCGTGTACGCGCAGCCATGAAACCAATCTCCACTGTGCCAAAGGCGCTAGCCACCGTGGATGTTTCAACCGGTGAAGCAGCTGTCGCTATTAATCAGCGATCAGATGCTTGCGCAGTTCCAGCTGCAGGTGTGATTGCCGAAGCGATGGTAGCGCTCGTTCTTGCCGAAGCTGTTTTGGAAAAATTTGGTGGCGACAACGTAACCGAAACTGCTCGCAATGTACAAGGATTTCTTGCAAACATTGCGGGTGTCTCTGGTGACTAACATTGTTCTAGTCGGCGTCCCTGGCGCAGGCAAGTCGACAGTCGGCAAGTTGTTAGCGGCCGACCTTGATCGCAAATTCTTCGATAGTGATCAAGAGATTGAGACACGTATGGGTAAAACTGTCTCTGACATTTTCACTGGGGACGGCGAAGCAAAATTCCGCGAGGTTGAAGCGATTGTTATTGCCGAATTATTGGCACAGAACAATGTTGTTGTCTCTCTCGGTGGGGGATCACTGCTAAATGATGCAACTCGTGAATTGGTTAAGCAGCACAATGTAATGTGGCTCGTGGTTAACCTAGCTGGCGCAGTATCCCGAGTTGGATTAAATCGCAATCGCCCGCTTCTTCTGGGCAATGTTCGAGGTCAATTAGCTGATTTAATGCAGGCCCGCGAACCTTTATACCGAGAGGTGGCTTCGCATAAGGTAGACACCTCTGAAATGTCGGCATCTCAGGTCGTCGCTGCAATAATTACTCTTGTGAACGAGGACGCTCATGACAACGATTAATGTAAACGCTGATAGAACTTATCCCGTTATTGTCGGTCGCAATCTGCTGGACAATGTTGACCAGTTTCTTGTTGGCGTAGATCGCGTTGCGGTCGTTTACCCAAGTGCTCTTAGCGTCTCTGGCGAAACAATTAAGAATTCATTAGCAGGCGTAACTGCAATAGGTATTGAACTACCAAACGGTGAAGATTCAAAGAGCGCTGAGGTTCTGCAATTCTGCTGGCATGCTTTGGGTCAGGCCGGATTTACTCGTAATGACCTGATTATCTCTGTTGGTGGCGGGGCAACAACAGATGTTGCAGGCTTCGCTGCGGCTACGTGGCTAAGAGGTGTAAACGTTTTACACATACCAACAACACTTCTTGGCATGGTCGATGCTGCTATCGGGGGCAAAACCGGAATCAATACTGACGACGGTAAGAATTTGGTTGGGGCTTTCCATTCACCAGTCGCTGTGCTGTGCGATTTGAATGCTCTTGAGTCTCTTCCTGTCCACGATTACATAAGTGGCTTGGCTGAAGTAATAAAGGCGGGCTTTATTCGTGACCCAAGGATTCTTGAACTAATTGAATCTGATCCAGTCGGCGCAACATCTCCGAACTGGGAGCACACTCAAGAGATCATCGAACGCGCGATTCAGGTTAAAGCAGATGTTGTAAGCGGTGACCTCAAGGAGACCCTTGGGACAGCTGTCGGTCGCGAAATTCTTAACTACGGCCATACTTTCGGGCATGCTATCGAACGAGTAGAGAATTACCGCTGGCGTCACGGGGCTGCGGTTTCAGTTGGCATGGTTTTCATTGCTCATTTGGCCCGTCTGGCGGGGCGCCTTTCTAATGAAATCGTTGAACGCCACATAAGTATTCTTAAGTCCGTTGGCTTACCGACTACGTACGTGGATGGTCGTTGGGATGATTTGTTAGCAGCAATGAAAATTGACAAAAAGTCACGTGGAGACTTACTTCGTTTTGTAATCTTGGATGACTTAGCCAAACCAGCTTTACTGGAAGGCCCTGATCCGACGTTGCCTTTCGCTGCGTACCAAGAGATTGTGAAAGCAGGTTCAAATGCGTAAAGTGCTGATTCTTAACGGACCTAATCTGAATAAGTTAGGGGAGCGCGAACCTGAAGTGTATGGGAGTACTTCGCTCGCAGACATCGAAGCTATGTGCACTGCTTACGGTAATGAAAATGGTTTCCAAGTTGATTTCCGGCAGTCAAATGACGAAGTCGACTTGATTAATTGGTTACAAGAAGCTGCATCTTCGGGCACATCGGTAATAATTAATCCGGCCGCGTACACACATACCTCAGTTGCCATTCGTGACGCAGCTTCAATGTTGACCGCTCCGCTAATTGAAGTGCACTTAAGTAACCCGCTAAGTCGCGAAGAATTCCGACACACATCCTTAGTCTCTGGTGTTGCTACTGGCACAATCGCTGGATTTGGCGCGCAGTCATACTTATTAGCTCTGGCAGCGCTTAGTAACCTGTAATGCAATCTCGAATTGAGAAAGTGCAGAAAGCACTTAATACGGACACTTGCTTTCTGGTTACCAACCCAACGAACATCAGATATCTGTGTGGGTATTCAGGTTCGAATGGCATTTTGTTAGTTTCGAAAACTGAGGCGACGTTTTTCACTGATGCCCGTTATGAGTTGCAAACCCAAACAGAGTGTTTTGATGTAACTATTCGCATCGAAGCAAACCTTTTCAAAGCTGCCTTGGAGAACGAAAAATCTGCAGTTTGTATTTTTGAATCTGGCCATCTGACAGTAGCGATGTTAGAGAATGTGAAAGCCATAAGTCCTAACCTGCGTTTCGAATCCAGTGAAATCTCAATTGCAGCAATGCGGGTAGTCAAAGACTCGGCTGAAGTTGAAATCATTCGAAACGCTTGCCAGATTTCTACAGCGGCGTTGGAATCAGTTATTTCTCAGGTGCGAGTTGGTTTAACCGAAAAGCAGGTAACTCATTTACTTGAGCGAACGATGATTGACCTGGGAGCTGATGCAATCGCTTTTGAAACGATTGTCGCGAGCGGACCAAACAGTGCCATCCCACATCATCAGCCGACCGATCGAGCTATAAGTGCGGGTGACTTATTGAAGATCGATTTTGGCGCCAAGGTTTCTGGCTACCACAGTGACTGCACACGAACATTTGTTGTCGGTAAGCCATCGGACTGGCAGAGCGACATTCACCAAGCGGTTTTACTAGCGCAAAGTAATTCAAGGAATGTAGTGAAAGCTGGTGTAGTGGGCGCCGAAGTTCTGGAACAAACCACCGTGTCACTAACCGGGTCTGGCTATCTCGAAAATTTCCGACATGGTCTGGGCCACGGAGTAGGCCTGGAGATCCATGAAGACCCGTTTTTGTCCAGAGCACTGACCGCTACACTTGAGGCAGGCACAGTGATAACTATTGAACCTGGCGTTTATCTAGCTAATCAAGGTGGCGTACGGATTGAAGACACAATTGTCGTGACGGAAAGTGGATACGAAAATCTGACAGTTTTCGCCTACGAATTGCAAGAAATCGGATAGCTAACAAGGAGCACAGAAGTGGCAAGCACAAACGATCTGAAAAATGGCTTAGTTCTGAACATTGATGGACAGCTGTGGGCAGTTGTTGATTTTCAGCATGTAAAGCCAGGCAAGGGCCCTGCTTTTGTGCGTACCAAGCTCAAGAACATTCTCTCTGGCAAAGTGGTCGACAAGACTTTCAATGCTGGTGTATCCGTAGAAACAGCCAACGTTGACAAGCGCAACATGCAGTACTTGTACCGCGATGGCGAAGACTGGGTGTTCATGGACTTAGACACCTACGATCAATACCCAATCTCGGACACAGTCGTCGGCGACGCATCCCAATACATGTTGGAAAATCAAGAGGCCGTTGTTGCAATTCACGAAGGCGTAGCGCTTTATGTTGAACTTCCAGCCAGCGTTGAGCTAATGGTCACTTATACCGAGCCAGGTCTTCAGGGAGATCGTTCAAGTGCAGGAACTAAGCCAGCCACACTTGAAACAGGTGCTGAAATTAAGGTGCCACTTTTCTTGGAATCAAATACGAAGGTCAAAGTAGATACACGTGATGGTTCTTACCTAGGCCGCGTTAACTAAGTGCGCACTCGAAGTAAAGCGCGTTCCCGTGCTGTAGAAGCACTGTTTGAAGCAGAGCAACGCTCCGTATCAATTGCTGAAGTTTTTGAAAGAAATCCTGAAGTCAATGAGTACGCAGTGGAAATCGCACAAGTTGTGGCGGACAATACCGAGCGAATTGATGAAATTATTTCGACTTATCTTGCAGATCGCGTAATCGAACGTATGCCGGCACTTGATCGAGCAATCGCACGTGTGGCAGTTGCCGAATTAGTTTGGTATCAAGACACTGATACGTCGGTCATTGTTTCTGAGGCAATGGAAATTGCTGAAACTTTGAGTACTGAAAAATCCGCGAAATTTTTGAACGGTTTACTTGGATCGATTGCGAAAAGTAGAGGCTCAATTTCTAGCCTGTAGCAGATGGTGCCCTGAGTGGGATTCGAACCCACACTGAACGGTGTTTGAGACCGCGCTCTCTGCCAGTTGGAGTACCAGGGCGTGCACACTAGGTTACCGTGCCGAATGCAAACTATGCACATAGGCTAGGTCTATGACTAAAACTCGGGTAGTAGTCGCAGATGACGAATCTATCATCAGGATGGATCTTGTCGAATTGCTGACGCAAGCAGGATACGAAGTAGTTGCCCAAGCTAGCGATGGAAAAGCCGCCTTAACAGCAATAAAAGAGTTTCAGCCCGATGTTGCAGTTCTTGATGTGAAGATGCCATTACTAGATGGGATTGAGGTCGCACACAGCGTCCGGGAACACATTCCAGTTGTTTTACTCACCGCTTTCGGCCAAACCGACATCATCGCGCAGGCAAGTAGCGCTGGGGTCATGGGCTACGTCATGAAACCTTTCACTGAAGCTGATGTAGTCGCAGCCATTGAAATTGCTAAGAGTCGATTTGCGGATATGCGCAGCCTTGGCTCAGAGCGCGACAACTTGGCTGAATCGCTAGAAACCCGCAAAATTCTTGATCGCGCTAAAGGACTTCTACAGGCCAAACTCGCTTTGGACGAACCGCAAGCATTCCGGTGGTTACAAAAAGCCGCAATGGACAAACGCTTGTCAGTTCGAGAAGTGGCGGAGTCAGTAATTTCCGAGTTAAGTGAATAAATTAGTTTGATGCAGGAAAACTTCAACATTCCAAATCTGTTAAGTTTTCTACGGCTTCTTGGAGTTCCGTATTTCTTCTGGTTAATTACCGCACAAGACAATTACGGACTGGCCATCGTCGTTCTATTTGTAAGCGGTTTTACTGATTGGCTTGATGGCTACGCGGCACGTAAGTTGAACCAGCGAACTCGACTTGGCGAACTGATGGATCCACTTGTGGATCGGCTATACGTTGTCTCGGCAATCCTTGCTTTGGTTATTACTAATGAGTTACCACTTGTTATTCTGATTTTGTTCTTCGCTCGTGATGTGTTTATGCTGGTCCTGGTATGGCTGCTTAAGCAAAAAGGCTATTCGGGTTTTCCGGTGCATTTCATTGGTAAGGCGGCGACCATGAATCTGCTTTGGGCGTTCCCACTGGTATTACTTGGCACCTATCCCTCAATCGTTGGAGTAATTGCGCACAATGTTGCCTTTGCGTTCCTAATTTGGGGGTTAGCCTTGTACTGGTACGGCGCTGTGCTCTATGCAAAGCAGTACCGCAACTTAGAAATCGGTGGTGGGGCAGTTGAGCAGTAATCCATCACTTGACTCGCTGCTGTCCGATGCCGTTGCATCGGATTACGAGTCGTCAGGCGCTGATCGCCATACATCGCCAATCATTAAGGTTTTGGCTGCGATATCCGCCATACTTTTAGCATTGGTTTTTATCGCTGCTGTAGTAGACAAACGTGATCAATCCGCGCAGGTCAACTCAACCCGACAAGCTTTAATTGACCGTATCAAGGCTGCCGACAAGCGAGTTGCTCAGGCCCAGAAGGACGTTGCGCAATCTAACGTCGATTTGGCTGCCGCAGAAAGCGCTCACCTAGCTGGAACGTCGTTAGGGGAGCAGGCGCAAAAACGACTAGAAGTGCTTCGTAAAGCTACCGGCTTTACCGAACTTTCCGGTCCTGGCCTGCAGGTCACACTCGATGACGCATCAAATTCAGGCACTATTCCCGGCTCTGACATTTCGCTTGGCAAGGTACGAGATAGCGACGTGCAATCAGTTGTAAATGGACTGTGGGCTGCTGGCGCGACCGGGATAGCGATTAATGGTCAGCGCCTCACATCGCTATCTGCAATTCGCAATGCAGGTGAAGCAATTCTCGTTGACTATCGGCCACTATCTCCGCCTTATCGAATTGTCGCAATCAGTCAGTCTGCAGATGCAACTGCCGGAACATTCCGCGACGGTGTGGCGGGGCTAATGCTTGAAGAGTTATCAAACAAATACGGCGTAGTCTGGAACATAGCAACTCTTGGTGAAACAACAATTCCCGCGGCATCAAGTTCAGTAAACCTATCTGGAGGCAAACAGTGATTCCTGCTATCGGCCTGATTGTTGGCATTTTGCTCGGCTTGATTTTGCATCCAACTGTCCCTCTGTGGCTCCAGCCTTATCTGCCAATCGCAGTAGTAGCCGCGCTAGATGCCGTTTTCGGTGCCTTGCGTTCTGTTCTTGATGGCATTTTCAATGACCGCATTTTCGTCATCTCATTCTTATCTAACGTGGTCGTGGCAGCCGTGATTGTTTTCTTAGGCGATCAATTGGGCGTAGGTTCACAAATGTCTACTGGTGTCGTAGTTGTGTTATCAATGCGTATCTTCGCGAATGTGGCCGCGATTCGACGCCACCTGTTAAAGGCATAAAAGTGGCTGGCCAATCAAAACATCGTCCCGCAAAGAGCGGGCGCATTGCACGACTGCGCTTGCGCCGATCGTTACGCCCACATTTGAGTCGCACACAGGTGCTATTGACAGCGATTTTCGTTTTGCTCGGATTTGCCACAACTGCGGCTATTAGCGGTACGAGTGCAAATGCGATCTTGTCTAATGCCAGACAAAGTGACTTGGTGGCAGTTCTTGACGATCTTGCCGGCCGTGAAGCTCGGTTACAGGCAGAAGCCACACGGTTGGAAAACGCCAGACAAACACTGCTTGGCGGCAATGAGTATCAGGCAGTAACCGAAGCGAAAAGGCGAGCGAATGCTTTAGCGCAGCTCGCTGGTACGCAGAAGTTAGCCGGCTCAGGCATTCAAGTAACAATCTCACGAAACTTAACTGCAACTACTTTGCTCGATGCCATTCAAGAACTCCGAGACTCTGGGGCCACTGGCATAGAGATTTCCGACAAGGATTTAGCAGTACGTGTGGTTGCCAACACCTGGTTCGCTGACACCGAAACAGGGGTATCTGTCTCAGGTACCGAATTGCACCTACCGATTTTTATCAGGGTTATTGGTGACAGTTCTGTACTGGCTCCGGCACTGCGGATTCCAGGTGGCTTGGTTGATACCGTCCAGGCAGGCGGCGGCAAAGTAGTAATCACTGAGCTACCAGATGTTGAAATAAACGCGACGGTACCTCTGCAAATGCCTTAGGGCGCTATGCCGTACGCTTGAGCCATGGCAAATACACCTGAAAATTTGAAATACACAGCAGAACACGAATGGGTTATTGCTGTAGATCAGAACACTGTGCGATTTGGTATCACAGATTACGCACAGGACGCGCTTGGCGACATTGTGTTCGTAAGCCTGCCAGCGCTTGGCGCAAGTGTTACAGCTGGCGCTCAGTGCGGAGAAGTTGAATCTACCAAGAGTGTTAGCGACATTTACGCTCCGGTATCAGGCATCATCTCGGCTCGTAACGATGGGGTAGAGACTGCTCCTGAGGTTCTAAATTCAGATCCTTATGGCCAAGGCTGGATTGCCGACATTACCGTAGAAAATTCTGAAATCTCCCTCGCAGAACTGTTGGACGCGGTAGCGTATCAACAAATCACTGGCGAATAGATCCGAGAAGGCGAAGATGGCTACCTGCCCAATGTGTGGACACGAGAACGAAGTTGGCGCACGTTTCTGCTCATCTTGTGGTGCAGGCTTTAGTTCAGTCCCACAAGCTACCGGTGTTTACGAAATTGAGAAAACATTGGACACCCGAGAGTTTCCAGCTGTTAACCCAGAACATTTTCAGGAAATCGCAACGGGTAATGCTGTACTCGTTGTTACTCGTGGCGCACTAGAGGGTGTTCGATTCACATTGAACGCTGCCAGTTCTGAACCCATAGTGATCGGCCGATCACCTGAAAGTTCTATTTTTCTCGATGATGTCACTGTTTCACGTCAACACGCAAAGATTATTCGGGTAGATGGCCAGTGGTCGATTACGGACTCTGGAAGTTTGAACGGAACATATGTAAATCGAAATTTGGTTACCGAGGCAGTCTTAGCCAATAATGACGATGTACAAATTGGAAAATATCGATTTGTCTTCATCTCAAATCAGGATCAGGCATAGCGGATTAATGACACAGGAACTTTCACGTCAAACTTCGGGACATGCGCTATTCACAATTGGTGAAGTAATCAATCGTTTATTAGAAGAATTTCCAGAAATCACGATCTCCAAAATTCGTTTCTTAGAAACGCATGATTTAGTAACACCAACGCGTACAGCAAGTGGATATCGCAAGTTCAGCCTTGTAGATATCGAGCGCCTGCGGTACATCCTGCGCATGCAACGTGATCATTTCCTACCGCTTAAAGTTATCCGCACTCATATTGACGCGATGGATCGTGGTTTAGAGCCGCCAGCAATTGGCGATGTAACACCAAAGCCACCACGCGTGCTAGTTAGCACAGACTCGATTGATGAATCTGCAAGTGCAAAAGCAGTTCGCCTTACTCATGAGGAGTTACTAGCGAATGTAGAAGACGCAGAACAGCTAACTAAAGATTTAATCACTTTTGGCCTGATCAGCGCCGATGAGCAAGGACACTTCAATGGACGTGACTTAGCTATTGTCGAGACCGCGCGGTCATTGGCAGGTTTTGGCCTGGAACCACGTCACCTCAAGACTGTTAAATCTTCAGCCGGTAGAGAAATTGATTTATTCGCACCAATCATCACGGCGGCGCGCTCTGGGCGAAATGGTGCATCTAAGGCTGAAGTTCAAGAAGCGGCTTTACAAATTTCAAATGCCATTCTTAGATTGCACGAGTTAGTGCTTCGCCAGTTATTGGACGAACAGATTTAGCATCTGCCATACACTATCCATATGGCACAAGTAGAAGTCGTCGGCGTTCGAATTGAGTTTCCTTCGAACCAGCCAGTGTTGATTCTGCGAGAAATTAATAGCCCCAGGTTTATCCCACTTTGGATTGGCATGCCAGAAGCCAGTGCTATCTCGCTGGCTCTAGATGCAGTAGAAGTGCCTCGCCCAATGACACACGATCTATTAGTTGACGTGATTGCCAATTTCCAAGATGCCCTAACAGCCGTGACTATTACTGAATTGCAAGATGGGATTTTCTATGCGCTGTTGCAATTTGCAAATCATGATCCAGTTAGTGCCCGGCCTTCCGATGCGATTGCTCTTGCGCTGCGAGTTGGCGCCCCAATTTTCGTGGCCGATGAAGTGATGGATGTAGCAGGGCAGTTCATCACCGAAGAAGAAGGCGACGAGCCAGCTGATGACCAAGATTCAGAGTTAGCCCAATTCCGCGAATTCCTAGATCAGATTCGACCAGAGGACTTTTCCTAGCAAAACAGGGCTCAATAACCCTCAACCCAACCCTCTAGTAAACATTTATACTTAACTGTCGGCGTGTCGCACCCCAGCATGATTGACCTCAACCTTGGATACACATATTGTGAGAGTCCGAAGGTTTCCCCGTGGGTTAGCCCGCACTTCACCAAGGAGTTAGTTGATGTCAGAGCACGAAGGCACCTCAGCAGAGTCAATCGCTGAAGAAGTAGCCCGCGCCCAAGCCAAACTCGTGGCACAAGAGCAGGGATTATTTCCGCAAGAATCACCACTGGCTGAATTGGCTAATCTTGGCTACCGCGGTCCAGTTGCCGCTGGGGTAGTCGGCATCACTTATCGCCAGTTGGATTACTGGGCGCGTACCGGCTTGGTGGAACCAACCGTTCGATCTGCAACCGGCTCAGGCACAGCTCGACTTTACGGCTTCCGCGACATTGTTGAATTAAAGGTAGTCAAGCGACTTCTTGATACTGGTGTATCTCTGCAGCAGATCCGAACCGCCGTTGAATACTTGCGCACTCGTGGACTCGGCGATTTAACCGGCATCACTTTGATGAGCGATGGCGCCACCGTCTATGCGTGCATGTCCCCAGATGAGATCGTCGACTTGCTGGCACACGGCCAGGCAGTATTTGGCATTGCCCTAAACGGCGTCTGGAAAGAAGTTGAAGGCAGTCTCAGTGCGTTGCCAAGTGAGCGTACGCAGGATGAAGTTCCAGCTACCTCTGGTACTGATGAACTATCAATGCGTCGTCGCGCCCGAGAGGGTGCCTAATCCGTTTTCAATAGCCTCTGGGTTACACTAGAGATGCTTATGAACCTGCAAGGGAGAGTCTGCGGCTAGCCGCAGCGCCGACGGGGCAAGTGTCCTCATAACCTCTCAGGCAAAGGGACCTTACAGGATCGGCAACTCTGAAGCCACAGCGACAGAGGGGGAGATGCGCTCGCGCATCCATCTTTGCTGTGGAGTTTTCGTGACTGACTTAATTACCAACATTCATTCAACAAACAACGAGTTTTCTGATCGCCATATCGGTCCAGATACAGAGCAACTCACGCACATACTAAAAACTCTTGGTTACGAATCTTTAAC
>CANBWF010000015.1 GCA_947373075.1 Actinomycetota bacterium
ACGCTGACGATGGTCACTTCGGCGCCTATTTGCCCATAAATACGTTCTCCAAAACTGAGTGAGTCAATGGCCTCGACGTCAGAGCCAACCGCACCCTTTGGGAACCTTATTGCCGTTGGCCCATCGACAATTTCTACCGCTTCGTGCAGTGCGATTTCAAGGCGCTTTCCGTCTCGCGGTGCGTAAAGTTTCAAGCCTGGTACGACACGTAACAACGACATGTCCCACATTCCATTATGACTCGCGCCATCATCGCCAGTAATACCTGCGCGATCTAGGACGAATGTCACACCAGCGTTGTGCAATGCGCAGTCCATGATTACTTGATCAATAGCGCGATTCAGAAACGTTGAATAGACCGCAACCACGGGATGCAGACCAGCATGTGCCATACCTACTGCGCTGGTAACTGCATGTTGCTCGGCAATACCAACATCAAAGGTGCGAGTCGGAAAAGCGTCACTGAAAGCCGTCAATCCTGTTGGCCCTAACATAGCTGCAGTGATTGCCACTACATCGGAACGTTCAGTGCCGATTTCCACTAATGAATTACTAAAGACAGAAGTCCAAGAAGCTGGCGCTGATTTAAGTGGCAAACCTGTCTGTGGGTCCACGACACCGACTGCATGAAAACGATCGGCTTCATCAGTTTCGGCTGGCTGGTAACCGCGACCCTTAGTAGTAATTGCATGCACAATTACTGGACCGCCAAATTCACGGGCTCGCTGCAACGCAAACTCTAAATCCTCTAAATTGTGTCCATCAACTGGGCCAACATACTTAAGGCCGAGATCTTCAAACATTCCCTGTGGCGCAACAAAATCCTTGATGCCCTTTTTCATGCCATGTAATGCTTCATACATTGGCGCTCCAACTAGTGGAGTACGGCCAAGTACGGATTTACCCCAATCCAAGAATCGTTCATAGCTTTGCGTAGTTCGAAGTGTTGCCAAATGGTTAGCAAGTCCACCAATAGTTGGCGAATAAGAACGTGCATTGTCGTTAACTACGATTACAACTGATCTTGATTTACCTTCTGCAATGTTGTTAATGGCCTCCCAGGTCATTCCACCAGTAAGTGCGCCATCGCCAACAATTGCAACTACATGCCTATCGGTCTCGCCATTTAATTCGAAAGCCTTAGCGATTCCATCTGCATAGGAAAGTGCTGTAGATGCGTGACTGTTTTCGATAATGTCGTGGATACTTTCCTCACGACTCGGGTAACCCGAAAGACCTGATTCTTGGCGCAAACTATCAAAATCGCCACTTCGACCAGTAACCATTTTGTGCACGTAAGACTGGTGGCCTGTGTCCCAGAGAATTGGGTCCTTTGGTGAATCAAAAATGCGGTGAATCGCTAACGTCAACTCAACTACACCCAGATTGGGTCCAAGATGCCCACCAGTTGCCGAAACTTTTTCTACCAAGAATTCTCGGATTTGCGCAGATAGCTCAGTCAATTGGTCATAGTTGAGCGAACGTAAATCCTCTGGGGATTTGATTTGCTCGATCAAGGACATTGATTCACCATTTCTGACAGGTAGCTTAAGTTTACGTTGCCGAACACAAATGTGCGCTCGGTAATTTAGCCCAACATGCTGCGCAGTACGTACTGCAAAATTCCACCGTGGCGGTAGTAATCTGCCTCACCTGGGGTATCAATCCGAACTACTGCATCAAATTGGGTTGTAGACCCGTCTTCTTTAGTAGCAACAACGCTTACAACAGCTGGAGTATGACCAGCGTTGAGCTCAGTGACTCCAGAGATAGCGAATGTCTCAGTTCCTGTTAGTCCAAGCGAATCGGCCGTCTGCCCCTTTGGGAACTGTAACGGCAGAACACCCATGCCAATGAGATTTGACCGGTGGATGCGCTCGAATGATTCAGCGATCACGGCCTTAACCCCGAGTAGTGCCGTTCCTTTAGCAGCCCAGTCGCGCGATGAACCTGAACCGTATTCTTTGCCAGCCAAAATCACTAGCGGGATTCCCTGCGCTTGGTAATTGCTCGAAGCATCAAAAATCGCTGCCTGCGGCGCACCTACTTGCGTGAAATCTGCGGTGAAACCACCCTCTACATCAGTTAGTAATTGGTTACGCAAACGAATGTTGGCAAACGTGCCACGAATCATCACCTCGTGGTTTCCACGACGGGACCCATAGGAGTTGAAGTCTTTCTTACCGATGCCATTTGCACTCAGGTAAGCACCGGCAGGTGAATCAGCGCGAATTGAGCCGGCCGGAGAAATGTGATCAGTAGTTACTGAATCGCCCAATTTTGCTAACACTCGTGCACCGGCGATATCTGTCACCGGTGTTGGTTGCAATGGCATGTTTTCAAAGTACGGCGGTTTGCGCACGTATGTGCTCTTGCTATCCCATGCAAAAGTTGCACCTGTTGGTGTTGGCAAATTGCGCCAGTTTTCATCGCCAGCAAACACATCTGCATACCGCGCGGTGAACATATCCGCATCAATCGAAGATGAAACCGCTTGAGCTACCTCTTCGGAACTCGGCCAAATATCGGCCAGGTAGACCGGCTGGTTGTCGGCATCGTAACCAAGTGCATCGTTTAGCAAGTCAACTTTCATAGATCCCGCAAGCGCGTAAGCCACAACCAATGGCGGCGAAGCAAGGTAATTCATCTTCACGTCAGGGTTGATTCGGCCTTCAAAGTTACGATTACCCGACAACACAGAAACTGCAGTTAAGTCATGTTCATTGATTGACTGGCTAATCGCTGGATCAAGTGGCCCAGAGTTACCGATACAAGTTGTGCAGCCGTAGCCAACTAAGTTGAAGCCAAGAGCATTTAGATATTCAGTTAATCCGGCTTTTTCGTAGTAGTCGGTGACAACCTGTGAACCTGGGGCAAGGGTTGTTTTAACCCATGGCTTAGTCCTCAATCCCTTCTCGACGGCCTTTTTGGCCAGTAAACCCGCGGCCAACATGACCGAAGGATTAGAAGTGTTTGTACATGAAGTAATCGAAGCGATTACCACATCGCCGTGGGTTAAATCGAAATTGGTATCGGCTTTGACTACGCTTCCAACTACATCTGGTGTTTGCGTGTAAGCACCCAAAGCCTCTGTAAACGCAGTCGCAGCGTCACTAAGCACAACGCGATCTTGTGGACGTTTTGGCCCAGCAATAGATGGCACGACAGTTCCCAAATCAAGTTCCAGGTATTCGGAATAGATCGGCTCGTGTGCTGGGTCGTGCCACAGACCCTGCTCCTGTGCGTATGATTTCACCAGTTCAATGTGCTTCTCAGTACGACCAGTTAGTCGCAGGTAATTTAGAGTTTCCTCATCGATTGGGAAGACCGCAGCTGTTGAACCATACTCAGGACTCATATTTCCGATGGTTGCGCGATTCGCTAACGAAACTGCAGCGACGCCATCGCCATAAAATTCCACAAACTTGCCGACCACGCCGTGTACGCGCAACATCTGAGTAATTGTTAGAACTAGATCGGTTGCAGTAGTGCCTGCTGGCATTTGGCCGAATAGTTTGAATCCAACAACGCGTGGGATCAACATCGATACCGGCTGGCCCAGCATTGCCGCTTCAGCTTCAATGCCACCTACTCCCCAACCAAGTACCCCAAGACCATTAACCATGGTTGTATGGGAATCTGTGCCTACACACGTATCTGGGTAAGCCTGACCATTGCGGGTCATCACGACGCGTGCCAGTGCTTCGATATTTACCTGATGCACAATGCCAGTGCCGGGTGGCACAACTTTGAAATCATCAAAAGCAGTCTGCCCCCAACGCAGGAATTGGTAACGCTCTGTGTTGCGCTGGTATTCAAGTTCAACGTTTTGCTTTGCCGAGTTTGCCGTTCCAAAGAAATCTGCGATAACCGAGTGGTCAATTACGAGTTCGGCTGGCGCTAGCGGGTTGATGCGAGACGGATCTCCACCAAGATCTGTGAAAGCTTCGCGCATTGTGGCTAAGTCGACAACACATGGAACGCCAGTGAAGTCCTGCATGATTACCCGGCCAGGAGTGAACTGAATCTCATCAGTTGGCTCGGCGCTGGCATCCCAGTTAGCTAAAGATTCAATTTGAGTCGCTGTTACGTTTGCGCCATCTTCGGTACGAAGGAGGTTCTCCAGGAGCACCTTGTGGGTGTATGGCAATTTAGCGGCATTAGCTAATCCAGAAAGTGAGTAAATTACGAATGATTCTTCGCCAACGGTAAGAGTTTTCTTGGCATTAAACGAGTTCAAACTGGACATTTCGCTCCTCAAACTATCTTGATGTCAAGATAGTTTAGCATCGCTCGATGTTAGGCGCCTAAGCGTGTTACTGAGAACGAGTGAAAGCCGCCACGCACTCAACATGTGAGGTCATTGGGAATGCATCAAAGCCACGCAACTTACGCAATGACCATCCTTGCGCTGCAAGTAAGGCAGTGTCTCGAGCAAGTGAACTTGGATCACACGCCACGTAAACGATCGCATATTTGGCCATCTCAGCAACTTTTTCAATTACTGGCGCACCGGCACCTGCTCTTGGCGGATCAAGCACAATAACATCGAATTTTTCATTCTTGTTCGCGTTCAGCCACTTATTCACATCAGAAGTTACGAGATCAATCTGCGGTAGATCACTACATGAACGTCTTGCATCACGAACTGCGTCTATAGACGATTCCACTGCAACAACACTGCCACGCTCACCGACGTCGGCACATAATGATGCAGCGAATAAACCTGAACCTGCATAAAGGTCCAGCACTGACTGCCCTGGCTGCAAAGCAGCGAATTTACGAACTGCATCCACAAAAATAGCGGGTGCGTCTTTGTGAACTTGCCAGAATGAACTTGCGTGTATGCGCCAACTGCGATCACCTACTCGTTCATCAAGCCACGGACCGCCTCGAGCATCGACAACGACATGCTGGCCGGTCGAACTCTGCGCCGTTTGAATCTCGGGTTCACCCAAATGAATAGCAGATTCAGCTAGTGCGACGGAACCGTCAACTGCAATTAGACAATCATCAATCTCGACTACGTTGTGTGATCGTGGCATCCGCATACCAACACCAAAATCTCCAATTGATGCATATCGATTGCGTGTTCGCCAACGGAGACCAGACTCAGATGCGCTAAGCGGCTCAACTTTGAACTCATCCAAAGGCTTGCTGTTCACTTCAACGACTTTGCCCAGATGCCCTAACTGTTCACGAACAACCGCACTCTTGAGCTCAAGCTGTGCAGGTAGTGAAGCATGTTGCCAATCACAACCACCGCATTGCATTGAGTATTGGCAAGGTGCTTCAACTCGATCGCTGCTGGCTTGTAAAACTTCAATTGCATCAGCGCGATAAAACTTGGCTGTGATGTCGGTAATTTCAGCTCGAACAAGTTCGCCCGGCAAACTATGTCGAACAAAAACAACTTTTCCTTCATGCCGAGCAATACAGAATCCACCATTGGCTACACGAAGAATCTCAAGCTCGACTTGGTCGCCAATACGAACCGTTAATTCAGTTGTCATGAACGTTTCCTTAATCAGTTTCGTGGGTGGAATCAGACCAAGAATCAGCTAAGTTCTCTGCCGGCTCACCTTTACGCGCTGCGCCTGCCGCCAAATCCAAAGCATCCGGGTCAATTCGCTCACTCGATAGCAATTGCCAAGGCACTGACACGACCATCACACCCTGAGTAAAGAGCAGTCTGCCTTTAAGTCGAAGCGCACTCTGATTATGTAGAAGCTGTTCCCACCAATGACCAACTACGTACTCCGGAATGTAAACAGTCACGAGATCGCGCGGACTCTTACGCGTTAGCGATTTCACATAGTCAAGAACTGGTCGAGTCACTTCGCGATATGGAGAATTCAAAATAGTGAGTGTGACGGGAATTTCACGGCGCGCCCACTCAGAGACTAAGAAATCGGTTTCTTCTTCATCCACTGCAACGGTAACTGCCTCTAAAACAGTTGGCCTGGTCGCTCGAGCGTATGAAAGTGCTCGCAAAGTTGGTTTATGAATCTTGGAAACCAATACAAGCGCATGCACGCGTGGAGGCAGCACAACGCTTTCGTCTTCATCTGGCTTAAGTTCGGCCGCAACGCGATCATAGTGTCGACGAATTGCCTTCATGATTACAAAAAGCACAGTCATCGCAACACAAGCAATCCAGGCGCCCATAGTGAACTTTGTTACCAGCACGATAGTCAAGACCAAACCGGTCATTGCAAAACCAACTGTGTTGATAATGCGACTTCTTATCATCTTGGCTCGTGCTGACGAATCGCTCTCAGCCTTCAGCAGTCGAGTCCAGTGCTTGATCATGCCCAATTGACTCACCGTAAACGAAACAAACACGCCTACTGTGTAGAGCGGAATCAGAAGACTGACCTCAGCCTTAAACGCCCAAACCAAAACGACTGCGAGTACCGCAAGTGTGATGATTCCGTTGCTGTAGGCCAATCGATCGCCACGTGTATGCAATTGACGAGGTAAGAAACCATCGCGAGACAAAATGGAACCCAAAACTGGGAAGCCATTGAAAGCTGTATTGGCAGCCAGAACAAGAATCAAAGCGGTGGCAAGAGCAACAATCACAGCAGCAATTGGGAAGTTACTGAAAACCGCTTGTGCTACCTGAACGATTACTGTTTTCTGACTTTGGCCAACTGGCAGACCGACAATGTCGGCATCAGTATGTGTAACCCGGACTTTGGTCACTAGTGCCAAAATCGTAACCCCAATAAACATTGTGATCGCTATACCGCCAAGTAAAGCCAGAGTGGTTGCAGCGTTTTTGCTCTTTGGTGGACGAAACGCAGGTACGCCATTACTAATTGCTTCCACGCCAGTCAAAGCAGTACATCCGGAAGTAAATGCCCGCAGGCTTAGAAAGGCTAGAGCTAATCCCGTGAACTGCCCAGTTGGAGTGATCTGGTATCCGTGGCTCTCGGCAAGCAAAGTTTGTCCAGAAGCAATACGCACTGCAGCCCAGATAAGCATCGTGATGATGGAGAACATAAAGGCATAGACAGGTATCGCAAAAATGCTTCCTGATTCACGAACTCCACGCAGATTCATCAAGGTGATTAACACAATAAACGCAATAGCCAGTGGCACACGATGTTCGTGTAATGAGGGGAATGAGGAAGCGATATTTTCTACCGCAGACGAGATAGAAACTGCAACGGTCAGAATGTAATCCACCAATAGTGCCGCGGCGACTGTTAAGCCAAAGTTACTTCCAAGATTTGTTGTGGCGACTTCGTAATCTCCGCCACCACTGGGGTAAGCGTGCACGTTTTGTCGATAAGAGAGCACCACGACAACCATGACGACAGCAACTGCTACAGCAGCCCAGATTGCTCCCGAATAAAGGGCAACACCACCAAGTGCAAGAACAATCAGAATTTCTTGAGTTGCATAGGCCACCGAAGACAGAGCGTCAGAGGCGAAAATCGGTAGGGCGATTCTTTTTGGAAGTAGCGTCTCCCCTAAACGATCACTTGAGATTGCACGACCAAATAGGATTCGTTTTGTTGTATCGGAAATAGATGCCACGAAACAAGAGCCTACGCCCGAACTACATTTATTTATGATGTGGCTCGCAATATTACAAAAGCGGACCTAGAAAGGCAGAAACAAATTTCGGGTGTAGATTGTGAATGTGCATGTAGTCATCATGGGTTGTGGTCGCGTTGGAGCGATGCTTGCCCATTCACTTGAATCACTCGGCAATACAGTCGCTGTAATCGATCAGGACTCTTCAGCTTTTCGCCGACTCGGTCCTGATTTCAAAGGCTTAACCATCAAAGGTGTTGGCTTTGACCGCGAACACCTAATCGAGGCCGGCATTGAACGCGCAGGCGCTTTCGCCGCAGTCTCATCAGGAGATAACTCGAATATCCTTGCTGCCCGAACTGCCCGCGAAACATTCGGCATAACAAATGTCATTGCTCGTATTTACGACCCTAAACGTGCT
Source organism: Actinomycetota bacterium (assembly GCA_947373075.1). Lineage (GTDB taxonomy): Bacteria > Actinomycetota > Actinomycetes > S36-B12 > UBA5976 > UBA5976. The sequence goes on from CANBWF010000015.1 coordinate 7,970, forward strand.
GAAGTATTTGAGCGTCTTGGTATCCCAACTGTGGCAACTGTTTCATGGACCAACGAGCAAATTCTGCGCCATATCCTGCCAGCCGGCGCTAAAGAAGAATGGCGCGATCCAAATGGGCAGGTCGCACTGGCGCAAGTTGATATTCATCCGAAGTGGATTGGCCTGTCACTTAACAAGATTGAAGAGCACACGAATATCCGAATTGCCATGCTTACGCGTTTAGGTGCGAGTGTTCTGCCAAATGGACAGAGTGTTTTGCAAGAAGGCGATCTGGTACACATCTTGGCTCGGATTGAAGACCTACCTGATATCGAAAGCACACTAGCGAAGGCACCGGTGCACTAATGCGAATTGCAATTGCTGGAGCAGGAAAAGTAGGTCGTTCAATCGCCACCGAATTGGCCTCAAACGGACATCGGGTCCTACTGATTGACCGTGATCCAAAAATACAGAACATTGAAATTGATGGAGTTACCACAGTGCAGGCAGATGCTTGCGAGGTTGAGTCACTTAGTGAAGCAAACGTTGCAGGCTGCCAGGTAATTGTGGCGGCTACCGGAGATGACAAAACAAATTTAGTAGTTTCTCTGCTTGCAAAAACGGAATTTGGCGTGCCTCGTGTTATCGCGCGCGTTAATCATCCGAAGAATGAATGGATGTTCGACGAAGCTTGGGGCGTAGACACTGCCGTTTCCACACCGCGGATGCTTTCTGCTCTTGTCGAAGAGGCCGTAACTGTTGGTGACTTAGTTCGCCTAATGACTCTGCGTCAGGGTGAAGCCAACTTGGTTGAATTCACATTGGCCCCAGATAGTCCTGTTGTCGGCAAGTGTGTGCGCGAAGTTGTATGGCCTAATGACACCACTTTGGTTTGTATTTTGCGCGAACATCATGTGATTACGCCGACCGGCGATGATCCGCTTGAAGCAGGAGATGAATTATTATTCATCGCAACCAATGAGCAAGAACCCGCACTGCTAGTTCTGCTTCGCGGTTAGTCCGAAACCTTTTCTGACTTTTCTCGCAAGATTGCGTAGCTCGCGTATCCGACAAGAGCAAACAGCGGATATCCAAGAACGACACTTGCCACACCTAATGCACCAGTGGCATGCACTGCCCACATCGGGAACATAATTACAAACCGACCCAGAAACATCAGTGTCCAAACCCAGGTAACTGTTGAGTACTTACGCAACAATTCAGGATCCTCGCGCCAAAGAACTTTATCTGGCTTCTCAATTGATTCTTCGCTATTTGCTGCTTCTTTTATCGATTCGGTTGTTCGCAATAAAGCCAGTAAGTATCCGAGCACTGGCCGTTTAAGCCAAACACTGATCAGAAAAACTAACCCGTAAATCCCATTGCGAATAATGCCAGTTAGAAAGAAATTCTGAGCTTGTCCGGTTCGCGAAGTGATGTAGGCCGAAAGAGCCAATCCGATTAACCCGGAAATTACTTGTTGCAAGGACTTACGTTGAACTAATGCAATTACGGCGAGCACAACACCAGTAGCAACTGCATACTTAAGTGCCAATTGAAGATCGTGATGTTTTGCGAAGTAAATTGCCAAGAACACTATTGACGGAAGACCCGAGTCGATTGCTCCGCGCCACCCACCAATTGAATTTGCCAAGATGGTTGTGTCCGCAGCTATTTCTTTGGACAATTCAGCGGCAGATTCTTCTACCTGCTCGATAAAGGACTCGTCGTTTGGCTCGTTCACTACTCGCCCATTGCCAAAAGCTCGTAGCGCGGATTGAACAGAGTTGGCTGGCCAGCCGAACCTTTTGTGATTCGACCTTCGGCAACAAGTGCCCTGCCTGCGGTTATCCCTGCAATGGAACGACGTCCTAACCAAATTAAAGTTATTAACCCAGAACCATCCCACAGATCAGCTTCGACCATTGGCACGTTGGTATTCGGTCGAATCCTGAGAGCACGAATTGCTCCATAAACTTTCACGACCTCGCCTACCTCAACCTCAGCAGCAGCTTGTGCACCCAACATTTCTGTGGTGTCCATTAACGCTGCAGCATCTACCTCCTGTTGCGAGGAGAAAAACGAGAGTTTGCGACGCGATTTCACAGTTTCAGTCTAACCACTGCAGAACAAACCTTTGCGTTAGAGCCGATGCAGATGTTTATTGTGGGACAGTAAACACAAGCGCTTCACCCGGTGACATCGCTTCATCGCCACGGACAACTTCTAAACCGGCTATCAATTCGTCAAATGCAGCGATTTCCGCCGCATCCACTGTTGCTGAACCAGAAATGGCGATGCGCATGAACCAGCGGTCACCATCAATGCCAATGAAGCGAGCGCTTTGCAAAATATTGTTTCCATCGAAATCCGTAGCGGGCATAGTGCACCGCACTTCAGAACCGAATCGACCAATAACAATTTCACTGGCCACACCTTGTTCGCTCAAGCCTGCAACTAATCCATCGCGTGTTTGCGGCCACAGCAACTCATCTTTGGCGCGAGCAAAAACCTGTACATGCGCCATTGACGATCCGTAAACCAAATCGGCACTGGTTCCCTGCATCGACTCGTGGTCGATGTTCAGCCTTATCTCTATTCCTTCAACCCTGGGAACTTGAAGTGCGCCCAAATCTAGTAATTCGTCACTAGCGGGCAGCACATGGCTTTCGTTGGACTCTGCGGTCATGAATTAATTCCTGTTGAACCAAATCCACCAGTTCCACGATCAGATTCTTCTAAGTTGTCGACTTCAGTGAAGTTTGCAAATTCAACACGCTGAATAACTAATTGGGCGATCCGACTTCCAGATGGCAAGACAACCGTCTCATCTGTATCGAGATTAACTAAACACACTTTTATTTCGCCGCGATAGCCAGAGTCGATTGTTCCTGGCGCGTTCACAAGCGCAATTCCATTTTTCACTGCAAGACCTGAACGTGGATGCACCAAACCAACAAAACCCTTCGGAATGGCGATTGCTATCCCAGTGGCAATAAGCACACGCTGACCGGGTTCAATAACGGCGTCTTCAACAGATACTAAATCTGCCCCAGCATCGGTTAAGTGCGCATAGAACGGAATTACCGCATTTTCGTGCAATTTAGTTATCGGGATTACGATGGAAGAATCGATAGTACTCATAATGATTAGATTAGCGAGTCGCAAATGGACAGCACGAGTCAACAGCCTGAAGGCGTGGGTGGCTCTTCTGTGCTCTTCAACGAACGACTTTGGCCAGGTCTTGGTATCTGCTCGTTTTTAACCGCAATGACAATTTCACTCGGGATCGCTTACGCTCACGCGTACGGCGCAACCGCGGGTTTGCTCGTGGGGACTGTTAGTACAGCTTTAATTATTGGCTCGCTATTCGTCAATGCACCTGTGATCCAAGTGGATGAGTTAGTTCTCCGCGCTGGCAAAGCCAGACTCCCCTTGCAGTATGTTGGCGAAATTCGCCAGCTCGATAAAGGCGCTACTAAATCAGCAATGCGTGGCAATGCGCACCATCAGGCCTACTTACTAGTGCGAAGTTGGATACCCGAATCCCTGGTGGTAACCGTGACTGACACCTCGGATCCACATCCGTACTGGCAAATTTCTTCTCGCAAAATTAGAGCCTTGCTGGGCGCAGTTGAATCAGCGAAGATTGCTAGTGGAGGAACAAATGGCTAAAAGTAAGCGCGAAATTAATTTTCTAGCCCCGCTTGTAATTATGGGAGTTGCTTGGGCGATCAAAAAGAGCGCAGAGAAATCTCAAGATGCTGTAGCTAAAAAACGTCCTGCTAATAAGCCAAAGCCGAAGCACGAAGACTTAGCTTGGAAAGTTGGCCTTGCAGTAGCGTTAGCCAGCGCCGAGGCTCTCGTCACCAGTTTGATGACACATACTTCAGAAACAAACGCTAAAGAATCAGTGGACGAAACTGACTAATTGCAGTCGTTGCAGACGGGTCCGTCTTTACCCTTTTTCGCTAGCTGACTGCGGTGATGCACTAGGAAGCACTTCGAGCAAGTGAATTCATCTGCCTGCTTGGGAATTACGGTGACTGTAATTGATTCGTCACTTAGATCAGCACCTGGCAGTTCCAGAGTCTCAGCTAAGTCCGCTTCATCAATGTCGATGTTGGTTGAACCCTTTGCCGCAGACTGCGCTTTGAGTTCTTCAAGACTTTCGTTTTCTTCTTCAGTATCGGTTTTTCTTGGGGCGTCGTAGTCGGTAGCCATAGCTAGTTTCAGTTCTCCTACTGCGTCAATGTGGTTAGTAGCCTATTTCAGCCCTAACGCTAGGTGAGATTACTTTATGCCCGAATTTCTTTTTGCACCGCCCCTACCTTTTAATTTTTAGGGCTAATGCAGGCGTCGCAATTCTTGTGGATATCTTTTAGCCAGTGTTTGATAACTCTTTGCTGAATATTCCATTGTTGCCTTGTCAGCAGCACCATCCTTAATGCGTGCTGGCACTCCAATAGCAAGGGCATCTGTCGGAACAATCAGACCCTGCGCGCAAACAGCACCGGCTGCAACGAGTGCACCGGTGTGAACATGGACTCGGTGTAATACCAGTGATCCCGAACCTATCAACACACCTGACTCAACCGTGCACCCTTCTAAGTGAGCGTTGTGTCCAACGGTGCAGTCATCACCGATGACTGTCGGCAAATCTGCAGTGCAGTGCACAATGGCGCCATCTTGAATTGAAGTTCGCGCTCCAACTGTGATGGTGTTTGTATCACCTCGCAAAACTGCGCAGGGCCAGACACTGGAATCAGCTCCGATAGTTACTGAACCAATGATTACAGAATCTGGGTGAATGAATGCGGATGAAGATATGTTCGGTTCTAATTCACCAAGTGCGTAGATAGGCATTTTTCGGATTCCTCTAGTTAGGCAAATCGGAGTCAGCTGTTACCGACTCAAGCAATTCGCAGATGTCTGCATGAAGGTATCGATTTGTAGCGACCAACATCTCGGCCGACTCTTTTTTGTTGTGCAGTCCAGAAACTATTGCGCCTGCCTCGCGTGCGACAAGTCCGCCAGCGGCGTGATCCCACGGATTTACTCCACGTTCAAAAAACATATCCAAAAGACCCTGCGCTACAAAACAAAGGTCAAGTGCACAGGAACCGATACGACGAATATCACGCACATTTGGCAACACGATGTTTAGGACGCGTGCTTGACCACCTCTGCGAGTTGAGTCATATCCAAAGCCCGTGCCTACAAGGGCCTGGGATAGTTGTTGACACTCACCGACACTAAGTGGGCTGGCAAAATCATTAAGGTAAGCGCCATGTCCCGCCTTGGCAAAGTACAGTCGGTCTAAAGCGGGGGCATAAACCACGCCAACTTGCGCTTGCCCCGTGTGTACATCAACTCGGGCAATCGAAACAGCCCAAGCGGGTAGGCCATAGAGATAGTTGATGGTTCCGTCTAGTGGATCAATAATCCACTGATAGCCAGTTGAAGCTGCCACATCGGCACCTTCCTCGCCCATAATTCCATCGCCAGGGAAATCAACAGTAATTCCGTCAACGATGATTTGTTCAGCCAATGTATCCATGTGAGTAACCACATCTGTGGCGGTAGATTTCGTCGATATTTCCAATTTTTCTGGTCGCGCTAAAAGCGTTGCACCCGCCAACTTGGCGTAACGAATGGCGCTGGCCAACACAGGATCAGTTAAGAGTTCGGAAGTCGGCATGTGACTATTGTCTCGCTTGCTAAGACCCGAACCTGCGACACGCGCCGAAAATGCACGAATTTAGCCCTTTTTCACGCGAAACTAGGAGTCATACGCTTGCTTGGAGGTTCACGGTGAAAGATCTGATTTTTGTTGGTCGCAGTGACGACAACACGGGTCTTATTTTCACCGATGACGAAGGTCAAGAATTTGTTGCACAGATAGACGATAACTTAGTGCGAAGCGCTAATGGCGCAGCCAAAGCTGCTACTGAACATCAGGGTGAACTTGGCTTATCAGTTCGGGATATTCAGGCTCGTATTCGCCGTGGCGAAAGTCTGGCCGCTATCTCGGCTGAGTCAGGTATCGGACAAGATCGCCTAGAGCGTTTCGCCGGCCCAGTATTCGCCGAACGTAATTTCACTGCAGCACAGGCTCGAGACACTCTAGTTCGCCGACCACAAGGCGACATCACATTAAATGAACTTGTCACGTCGCAGCTTGATTTACGAAATGTAGACACAATGTTCCTGGAATGGGATTCGTGGCGCCGCGAAGATGGTCGCTGGAATGTTGCAGTGATGTGGGCTGTTGGCGAAGGCTCAGGTGTAGCGACTTGGATTTATGATCCAGTTGGACGTTCCATAGTTTCTCTCGATGACGAAGCTCGTTGGTTATTCCAGGAATCAGTGAACGAATCTGCTCCTGCTGAACAAGAGTCTCGGCCCCGGCTTGTTGCGCTTCCAACAGAAAATGAATTCGTCGACGATTCTGACATTGCTCCCCCAGCCTGGGTCGGTCCTGGACAACCAACAATTCCAGTGCCAGTAACCCCGGTTCCTAACGCTTCCGATTCCCCTTCTTGGGACGACATACTGTTTGGCCACCGGCCAACCGATCAATAGCCGCCCGCCTCGCAATAACTACATAAATAACTCATGGCTGTAAATAAATCATCTGATACCAACATCATCGATATTGATGTTGCCTCTGAAATGCAAGGATCTTTCCTTGAATATGCGTACTCGGTTATTTATTCACGAGCCCTGCCAGATGCCCGCGACGGTTTAAAGCCGGTACAGCGTCGCATCTTGCACACCATGTCCAACATGGGACTTCGTTCAGACAAAGGCCACGTTAAGAGCGCTCGTGTTGTCGGCGAGGTCATGGGTAAGTTGCACCCACATGGTGACTCGGCAATCTACGATGCGCTGGTTCGAATGGCACAGTCCTGGTCGTTGCGTCTTCCGTTCATCGATGGACACGGCAACTTTGGTTCAATCGATGAAGGTCCCGCTGCTTACCGTTACACCGAAGCAAGGTTGGCAAAAGCTGCGGCCACAATGGTCGAGTCACTCGATGAAGATGTAGTTGATTTCACGCCTAACTACGATGGGCGGGAGTTAGAGCCCAGCGTGCTTCCGGCCGCAATACCAAACCTGCTAGTAAATGGAGCATCCGGTATTGCTGTTGGTATGGCAACAAACATGCCACCTCATAACCTTCGAGAGACCGTTAGTGCTGCAATTCATTTGCTAGCACACCCAAAGGCCTCACTAGAAGAGTTGATGGAATTTGTGCCAGGTCCTGACTTACCTACCGGCGGAATTATTGTGGGCCGTGATGGCATCAATGATGCTTACCTCACTGGCAAAGGAAGTTTCCGGGTCCGGGCCAAAGTGGACATCGAGCAAGTCTCGCCAAAACGTATGGGGTTAGTGGTTCGTGAACTTCCCTACCAAGTTGGTACCGAACGAGTAATTGAACGCATCAAAGAACTTGTCACCAACAAGAAATTGCAAGGCATTTCAGACATTATCGATTTAACGGACTATGACTCTGGGTTAGAACTGGTTATCGAACTAAAACACGGTTTCAATCCGGCTGCAGTGCTTGATCAGCTTTACAAACTAACGCCACTAGAAGACTCGTTCCACATCAATAACGTTGCGTTAGTCGAAGGCCAGCCAGTAACACTTGGGCTGAAACCGCTTCTAGAGGTCTTCCTGTCTCACCGACTTGAAGTAGTTAAGCGACGCTCAGTATTTCGCCGAAACAAGGCCCAGGAACGTTTACATCTAGTAGACGGATTGCTCGTAGCAATCTTGGACATTGATGAAGTGATCGCAGTAATACGTTCGAGCGACGACACATCAGCGGCTCGTGACCGTCTGATTCAAGTTTTTGAACTTTCTGAAATTCAAGCCAATTACATTTTGGAAATGCCGCTTCGCCGTTTAACTAAATTCTCTCGAATTGAACTTGAAAAAGAACAGAACGAACTGCAACTAATAATTGCCGATTTAACAGACATTTTAGATAACGAAAAACGTCTGAAAAAAGTTGTGACAACAGAACTCAAAGACGTGGCCGACAAGTATGGCGACGACCGTCGAACACAACTGATCGATGATGACGGCTTGACCATGACCACAGCAACTTCCTTAGAAATTGAAGATGATCCTTGTTACGTACTGCTCTCTGCAACCGGGCTTATTGCCCGAACAAATAACACTGACACTCGAAACTTCGGCAACAAGCGGGCAAACCACGACACTATTCGAAGCGGCATTAACACATCAGCCCGAGCGGACATCGGTTTAATTACCTCCCTTGGTCGGGTGCTGCGAATCCCAGTTATTTCACTTCCCGCCCTGTCAGATAGCGCAACACTTACTACTGCTGGCGGTAGCGCTCTTAAAGAGTTTGTTACCTTAAACAAAAATGAACGTCCACTTGCGCTAATGAGTCTTGAGTCAGCAGATTCAACAGTTTTCCTTGCAACAGCACTTGGCACTGTTAAGCGGGTTGGTCATGATGTCCCAACGACTGCTGGCGATTGGAACATCATTCGTCTTGACCAGGGTGACTATGTAGTCGGCGCGACTCAAGTTGCCAACGACAAAGGTCAAATTGTTTTGATAACCGACGATGCCCAACTACTGCGTTTCGACTTCTCAGTCTTGCGTGCTTCTGGTCGACCTGCTGGTGGTGTGGCCGGCATCAAACTCTCTGGGGATGCCAAAGTAATTTTTGGTGCCGTAATTGCCACCGAAGGCGAGCTTTTAGTTGGCACTGTTGCTGGTGACAGCGAAACTTTAGCGGGTACCGCAGCTCACAGTATGAAGGTCACCCCACTGTCTGAGTTCCCAGCAAAAGGCCGCGCAACGGGTGGCGTGCGCTGTCACAAATTCCTCTCTGGCGAAGACACATTGGTCACGGCGGTAGCAGGACCGGCCCCACTTCATGCTTGCACTGGAACTGGTGGATCGGTGGAGTTACCAACCAAGCAGGGTAAGCGCGATGGTTCGGGTTCACCTGTGTCAAAACCAGTTGTGGCACTAGCCGCTCACCCACTGGGGTGATAATCAAGTTATGCGTAAAATTTCTTTAGCTTTAGTTTCAATAATTGTCGCAACGTCAATGCTTCCGATAAGCGCCGCTAACTCCATTCCTTCACCATCTGCCACACCTTCACCATCACCTAGTGCAACCACCCTTAAGTCAAGTGTGACAGTGCTTGTTAAGCCGACAGTGGTGATCACAAGTTCAACCTACAAACTCAGCGGCACAGTCAGTCGCCTACTTCCACCAAGTCCTGCACCTTCCCCATCGAAATCACCCTCTGCATCTGCCTCTCCGTCTCCATCCGCTTCACCATCTGCAGTACCCGTTCGAATCCAGCAGAAAATTGCCGGCAAATGGGGAATGATTGCAACCGCAAAAGTGACCAGATCTGGTAAGTGGGGCATTTCGTTAGTGGCACCGGCCACTTTGAACTATCTAGTTTTACGCGTTGCATATGGCAAAACGAATTCCGCTCAATTTGGGATCCGAGTTGCAGTGCTCCCAAGCATTAAAGTGGCTGGACCTGGCGGTCGAATTGCTGGTGTTGATATCTCGCGCTGGCAGCATTCAATTCTGCCGATTAATTTCAAACAAATGGCAACAAGTGGCATCGCCTTTGTCTTCATAAAGGGCAGCGATGGCAATCTTTCAGACGACAAAATAACGCGCCCTTTGGCAAATACTGATTCTGCGTCAGTTAAGGCAGCTGGCATGTATGTTGGCTACTATCACTTCGGCCGGGTTCCCTCCTCAAATAGCTCTGCAGTCTTAATCGCCAGTGCACAGAAACAGGCTAAGCAAGCTTTAGCCCGACTCGCTGAACTAGGTGGATATGGCGGCTATACCTTGCCCTATGTTCTCGACATCGAATCTGCTCCTCGTAATGCAACAGCTGCGAGCATCACCCTTTGGACTAAAACATGGCTAGATGCGATGTATTCAGCCACCGGCCGGCGTTCCATTGTTTACTCTTACCGCTATTTCCTATCCCGCAAGTTTTCCAAGAACAGTGCGACAGTTGACTACTTGCGTCAATCGCCACTCTGGTTAGCACACCCTGGTAACCCGGCGAATCCAAAAATCATCCCTGGTCGCATAGATAACCGTCCTGGCTGTTACCAGAGCGCTTGGACCTTGCCTGACTGCACTGCAACTTGGAGCTTCTGGCAATACACGTCTCGTGGTGACCGCGAGCTGTACGGCATCCCATGGTCACCTCCGCGTGGAACTGCCTGCCCCGCTAGTACAAATTACTGTTCATTGTTTGTCGGACAATCTCGCAGACACTTGGATATGAACGTATTCAATGGTTCGATTTTGGACTTGATGGCATTAGCACAGGGCACATGGACACAGGTACCAAAACCAGTTGTCACTCCGTCGCCTTCGCCGACTCCTAACCCGACACCTACGCCTTAAATTTGGGTGCAACCGCGAAGTCGCCGATAGCGCAATCCCTAGTAACCTAGTAGTTGTGATTAATTGCGACATGCTCATTATCGGTGCTGGTCCCTCTGGTTTATACGCCGCGTATTACGCCGGTTTCCGTGGATTTTCAGTTGTTGTGTTAGATGTTTTAGCTGAACCTGGTGGCCAGATTTCAGC
>CANBWF010000016.1 GCA_947373075.1 Actinomycetota bacterium
AGTTAGATTTGCTGCCCTTGGTCGCTTGGCCAAGGGCAGCTTCAATATCCGACCCACATTGTTGTGGGGCATACCTAGTCGACAAAGAGTTCAGGGCGGTTCCCACTGTAGAGTTCAGGGCGGTTCCTGCCGGCGAGTTGGGTTCAGGCAGAATTGACCTATGACATACACATTGATTTTGGTTCGGCACGGCGAGAGCCAGTGGAATGAAAAGAACTTATTCACGGGTTGGGTTGATGTAGACCTAAATGAAAAAGGTCTTGGCGAAGCTAACCGCGCCGGCGAATTAATCCTGGAAAGTGGCATCCTTCCTGATGTGCTACACACTTCACTATTGCGTCGGGCCATCAAGACTGCAAACATCGCACTTGATGTAGCTGGCCGACACTGGATTCCAGTAACTCGTTCTTGGCGCTTGAACGAGCGTCACTATGGCGCATTGCAGGGCAAAGACAAAGCGCAGACTTTGGCTGAGTTTGGTGAAGATCAGTTCATGTTGTGGCGTCGCTCGTACGATGTTCCACCACCGGCTATTGCTCCCGATAATGAATTCGCACAGACTAATGATCCGCGCTATTCAGGTATTCCATCGCAAGACCGACCAGCAACTGAATGTTTAGCTGATGTTGTAAATCGCATGCTTCCTTACTGGGAAACAAACATCATCCCAGATTTGAAACAGGGCAAAGTTGTCATGATCGCAGCTCATGGGAATTCACTACGGGCTTTGGTTAAGCACCTTGATGGAATCAGCGATGATGACATCGCCGGCTTGAATATTCCAACTGGTATTCCGCTGGTTTACGAACTTGACGATAACTTCAAGCCAGTTGTTACTGGTGGTAAGTATCTTGATCCAGAAGCTGCGGCTGTTGCTGCTGCTGCGGTGGCCAACCAAGGTAAGAAGTAGGAATTTCAGCTATTTCTCTAAGCAAATAAAAAGTGGGCAGGAAATCCTGCCCACTTTTTATTTAGTCTAATTATTGAATTAGTCCGAAGATGATTGGCTAAGTAGCGGAACAATCTTTCGATAGGCGGTCACAACAAGTGCTGGACCAATTATGGCGAGTAGCACAATCGCTGCTGGCCATACTGCTCGACTACCTTGAGGCTGCACGGTAATTTCAACTGGTTGTACTGCAGACTCGTTACTTACTGTGCCGGTACCGCCAGTGTTACCCGTTCCGGTACCGCCAGTGTTACCACCAGTACCACCAGTGTTACCCGTTCCGGTGCCGCCAGTGTTACCACCAGTACCGCCAGTTCCGGTGCCACCAGTGTTACCGCCAGTACCACCAGTGTTGCCACCAGTACCGCCAGTTCCGGTGCCACCAGTACCACCAGTGTTGCCACCAGGCGGATTATCGCCAAGCTTGCCCTTGAATGTTGGGTTATTACAGTTTTCTGCATTTGGTTTTGCCGGGATCTTTATGTGCCCTGGAATGTGCCCAATCGCGTTGAACACAACCTGAACCAAAACCGGTGGCAGAGGTGCATACCCAAGAACAGACGCTTTCTGTTGACCATCGCACGCGAAGTAATGCACGAAGGACGACAAGACTGCGCCTCTGTCCGCGCTGATTCCAGTGTCTTTGTTGGTGACCATGTACGAGTACGAAGAGATTGGGTAAGCACTCGCGTTTGTATTGTTGTACACACCGGTCAAAATCTGAGTGTTATCTGGATTTAGGCGGGCAGCCTGTAGTGCCACCGAAACATTTTCAGGAGTCGGCAGCACGAATTTGCCAGCCTTATTCTTCACCGCAACTACAGGAAAACCACGCTGCAATGCGTAACCAGTTTCTACGTAGCCGATAGCGCCTACCCCAGTTGAGCGGTTAGCAACATAGTTTGCTACGCCATCTGAACCTGTCTGGCCGATGAAACCACTAGCCACAGGAAAGTTTGATGTGCCAACTGATGACGGGATACCATTATCAGTTGCAAATGAGGACCAGTAGGAGCTCTGCTGTTTAGCTAGAAATGCTGTGAATTGAGCTGAAGTACCTGAACCGTCGGATCGGACGACAGGGGTGATTACTTTAGCGGGAAATGCACGGCCCCCATTATCTGCGGAAATTTTCGGGTCAGACCAGTTCTTAATTTTCCCAGTAAAAATCTGTGCAATCGTTTCTGGAGATAGTTGCAGGTTTGTAACTCGATTGCCAGTTGCGTCTAGCAAGTTGTACATCATCGCGGTACCACCGGCGACGATTGGGAAATACTGATAAGTCTTTTTCTGCGCATCAAGTGCAGTAACTTCAGCTTGTCCAGAAACTATGCCCGCATCGCCTTCTTTAGAAAATGGAATTTCAGTGACAGCGAAATCAACCTTGCCTGCTATGTAAAGTGAACGTCCAGCTGAGGAACCGGAACCTGTGTAATTTACTTTTAGACCAAGCTTGCTTTTAACATCTGCACGCCACTGGTCAACAGCGATCTGACTCCAAGTAGAGCCAGCGCCTTGCACGGTTGGGCTGTCGCCTTCAGCGGCTGATATTCCGCCAAGTAGTAGTAGCCCAGTGAATGAAAGAGTGGTTATAAGTGAAAATTTACTTTTCATGATTTATCCGAATCGTCCGTTCACATAATCTTCGGTGCGTGGGTCAGTTGGGTTACTGAACATGCGATCTGTTGGACCAGCTTCAACGATGTGTCCCGGCTTATTCTCAGCGGCAAGGAAGAATGCACACTGCTGTGAAACACGCTGTGCCTGTTGCATGTTGTGGGTAACAATAACGATAGTTACATTCGGAGAAATCTCTGCAATAGTTTCTTCAATTCGACGAGTTGAAGTTGGGTCCAAAGCGCTACATGGCTCATCCATTAGCAGCACCTCTGGTTCAACAGCCAACGAGCGTGCAATGCAGAGACGCTGTTGTTGACCACCAGATAGACCGCCACCTGCATCCTTCAAGCGGTCGGCTACTTCTTTCCAAAGGCCTGCGCGACGCAAAGACTTTTCAACGATGTCATCTTTGTTGTCCATCTTCATACCAGCAAGCTTTAATCCCGATAAGACATTGTCGTAAATGCTCATTGCTGGGAAAGGGTTTGGTTTCTGGAAAACCATACCAACGCGACGACGGGTATCGGTTGCACGCAGAGTTGGGTCGTAGATGTCTTGACCGTCAAGCAGCACGCTCCCGGCCAGTGAAGCACCAGGAACGAGTTCGTGCATTCGGTTTAATGTGCGTAAGAAAGTGGACTTTCCACATCCCGAAGGACCGATGAGTGCAGTGACTTCTTTGGGCTTCATTACAAGGGAAACGCGATCTAGAACTTTGCGTTCGCCGAACCAGCAGCTGACATCTTCAGCGACCAAACCACCGCTTAATGACTCGTTAAAGTCATAGTTCACTTCTGGGCTAGTTGATGTTGTCGACATGTCTACCTCCGAGACTTGATCTGTCGTGAGCCAATAATGCGTGCCACAGTAAAGAGCACTAGGACGAGAACGATAAGTACCAAAGCGCCGGCCCATGCACGAGTTTGTTGCTCAGCAAATGGGTTACGAATCAATGTATAAACGAAAAGGGGCAACGATGACTGTGGACCACTCATCGGGTTCGCGTTCATCGCTGAGTTGCCAAAGGAAGTCATGATCAGCGGAGCGGTTTCGCCGACAGCTCGAGCAACACCTAGTACAACAGAAGTCACAAGGCCTGCGCGAGCCGTTGGCAGAACTACGGACCAGGTTGTGCGCCACTCTGTTGATCCAAGTGCCAAAGAAGCTTCACGAAGACCATCGGGTACAAGTCGCAGTACTTCTTCAGAAGTGCGCGTAATTGAAGGCAACATCAGCACTGAGAGAGCTAGCGATGCCGCAAAGCCAGAAAAATCATTTCCAAATTGGATAATCCACACCGAGTAAATGAACAAACCGGCAACGATCGATGGCACACCAGACATCGCATCGACAAAAGTACGAACTGGGCGACGCATTGGTCCGCGAACTTCATTCAAGAACACTGCAGTTAGCATGCCAAGTGGAACAGAAATCAGAATCGCGATACCAACCTGCTCTAGCGTGCCAACGATTGCGTGGGCTGCACCACCGCCAAGGTCCAAAGTGCCCGTTTCTGAAAGGTCTTTGAAGAAGAAGTCCCGGTTAATTCCAGGCAATCCCTTTGCCACTATGTAGCTAACGATAAATACCAATGGAGCTAAAACAATTGCTGCCCCGGTTGCCACAATTACTGTGAACATTTTGTCGCGGGCAGCTAATTTACCTTCGTGCTGTCCAACAGCGAGCCGATAAATAATTATGAAGAGCACGTACCACAGGAAGCCAAGCGCTGGCTTGTTGCGCAATGTGGTGAGTTGGTAAAACGCTAACCAAGTAAGGACACCTGAAGAAATAATAGAACCGAGCATCAGTGTGACATCGTCTTTGTGCCATCCGCGGCCAGTACGCCTTACTTCTACGCCTGCTTCAACACGTTCGCCAGTTACTGTTGTCATTAGATATCAACCCCCGCGCCAGAGCGTGATCGAGCAACAACAATTGAAGCCAAGAAGTTAACAACCAAAGTAACCACAAACAGCGCGAGACCCGCGGCCATCAAGGCTGAAAGCGAAAGGCCAGATGCCTCACCGAATTTGAGAGCAATCAAAGCGGCCACGGAGTTGGTACCTGTTTGCAAAATTTGCGAAGAGATCGTGAATGATGGGCTAATGATCAGAGCAACCGCAATAGTTTCACCTAGCGCGCGACCAAGTCCAAGCATTGATCCGCCGATAATTCCACCGCGGCCAAATGGTAGAACAACCGTTTTAATCATGTCCCAACGTGTTGAACCAAGCGCAAGCGCAGCTTCGCGTTCGCCCGGAGGAGCCTGACTAAAGACTTCGCGAACAACCGATGCGGTAATCGGCAGGACCATAAGAGACACAACAAAACCAGCCACGAATGCCGAGCTAGTGAATGTGGGTGAGTCCACTTTAAAGAATGGGATCCAACTCAGGGTATTGCTCAAAAATTCTGCAAAAGGGACGAGTAAGGGCTGTAAAACAAAGAGACCCCACAAGCCATAAATCAAACTTGGAATAGCCGCTAGTAAGTCAACAAGTGCAGTTAGTGGTTTGCGTAATTTGCGCGGTGCGAAGTCGGTGAGGAAGAGTGCAATCGCAATCGCAAGGGGGATAGCGATAAGCAACGCAATGACAGCAATTATGACTGTCCAATAAATTACCGCTGCGATACCAAATGATGCCGGGCTGCCTTGTGGTTGCCATAGGGTTTTGGTGAAAAACCCGAACCCCATGTATTTCAAAGCCGAACTTGAGCGAATTAACAGGAACGCCCCAATGAAAACCAAAAGTATCAAGGTAAGTCCGCCGGCACTTTGTGCAATGCCTCGATAAATTCGATCAGACTTTGTTCGTGATGCCGCAACGGTTCTAGCTTCTTGTTGCGGTGTTACATCGGTTGGTTGATCCCAATCAACAAGCACTGGACCACCTTGCGTTACCCCAGAGTTTGGGTCTTCGCTCATTTGTCACTCTCAATTTCAAGACTAGGAATAACGGGTCAAAACTCATTTCACAGTTGCCTGCTATCTACTTATATCGCCTACAAGTTACTAGTAGTTAGCGAGAAGGTGAACAGTTGGTGTACAAGGTCTGCTGGACTTGAAATAGGCGGTATTCATGCCTAATGCTAGGGGTGTAGCCATTTAGTGGCAGATGAAATTGCCCATTGGCCTTAACTTGGAAAGTGAGATGGGAAATGCCTGAATCTAGGCGTTTTACTAGCAGAAAATTGCTCGCATTTTTCTGTTCAGCTCTTTTTTTGAGTTTCACTATTTCCGCTGCGTTCTCCCCGTCTGTGCAGGCTGATGGTCCCGAGATTTCAGTTTCTCCGCAGTCTTCACTACGGGATGGTCAGGTCGTTACCGTTACTTGGTCTGGGTTTAACCCGTACTCGCTCATTGCAATTCGCCAATGCGTTGCTGGAGCAACGGATTCAACCAAATGCTCGGCGGGTGCTAGCGGAATGGTTATTGAAACTAGCAACCAAAGTGGATCGGGGATGGCGTACTTTAAAGTCGTATCCACCGAAGGAACAGTGAATTCAAATCTCCCGGGCGCAGATGGAACTAAATGTGGTGTTAGTTCCCCGTGTGACATATCGGTAAGTCTGCTGGCGGATGTTAATCAACCAGAATCAGGGTTACTAAAGCCAATTACATTTTCCCCGGAACCCACAAGTTGTCCGACTGAAAACATGAAGAATATAACTGGTGGCGGTTCAGGTGCGCTTTCAGCGGTAATGCCGGCTTGGCAAATCGCACTTTGTAAAGGTGCGAGTCGAGTCACCGTTGACTATTTAGCAACTCGTGGCGATGAGGGCGGCCGGCAAGATTTCTACTGCGGTTTGATTGATTTCGCAGTCACCGAAATCAAAGATGAAGAAGGCGAAAAATGCGCGATGACTGGGCAGGTGCGCAAAGGGACTTATGTGCCGATCGCCAACACTGCTCTAGTTTTTGCTTATTCCATGCGAAATCGCGCTGATCAGCAGCACTTCAAGTCAATAAAGTTGACGCCAGACATGTTGGCACAAACTATGACTGGTCAGGCACTCAACTGGGGAAGTCATTCTGTTTCAGCGACTAAAGATGTTGCCATTTATGCATTGAATAATTCAGATTCTCCACGGGTGACTGGAATAACTGGGGATGGGTCTACCATCACAGTTGCAGCGCGAACCAATCTGAACATTGGCGACACCGTCATTGTTGATGAAGTAAATCCGCCTGGATACAACAGTGAATATCAAGTCACCGGCGTCAATTGGGTTGATGATGAAGATCACACTAAGGGGCAGTCGAGTTTCACAGTTGATGGAAGTTACAAACGCGCATATGTTTCTGGCGGACTAGTAAATCCCACAAATTTATTACCAGGGAGCATCTCTGTTTATGGTCGCGCAGATGCCTCAGGTTTGAATTATTTGATGACGAGGTTCTTTTTGGAGCGTGCATCCGCAGCTTTCCATGCCCCCGGTGGTCAATTTAGCGAAGAAGGCTTTCCATCTGCATCCGTATATATGCCGCTTTCAGATTCACTAGATCCAAGTGCGTTCCGCTCTAACTCGGATGCGGTTGTGGGCGCTATGCGTGGATCTGACGATCCAACTGGCGGCACAGGGTATCTCGCACCTATGGATGCTGCGACGGCAAAGTTTAACGGCTTTCCCGCGGTGTCAATTCAGAGTGTAGATGGCAACAAATTTGTTGCACCAACTGCTGAATCGATCAAACTTGGTATAGACGAAATGACCAAAGATGCAACCACTGGTGTTGCATCTGCAAACTTGTCACCAACTAATCCGAACGCTTATCCCTTGGTATTCACAATTTACGCTTTGGTGCCAGAAGAAGCGGCGAGTAAAGATTCAGCGCAAGCTCTCCAAGCTATGCTCACCCAAATCCGCGATCACAGTGGCGACTCTGATGTGCCGAGTGGCTACGTTGCCTTGACCGATGCGCAGAAGCAACAGATTACCTCTGCAATCGGTAAAATTACTGGACCAGTGGAGTCACCATCACCATCACCAAGTGCTTCTTCAACGTCAAGTGCCGAGCCAACACCAAGTGTCACAGCCCAGCCGACTTCAAGCCCAACTATTACGGAGCCAGCGGGTGTTGACCCAGGTACCACAGGTTCTGGGGGTACTGGCACTGGAGTCGGTGATGGAACAGATGGACCGGGTGATAACGGTGGTGGAATTATCCAACAAATTTCAACGAAACTTCCATCTATTTTTGCTGTGCCATTTGCTCCACACAGTGGCGCGTCGGCAGGAATTCTGCCAGCACTAGTCTTGATAGGGTTATCTGCTTCTGCAGTAAGCGCCTTAAACAAAGTTAAAAAGGACAGTAAATGACGCTTGACCTTGATGGAGTAGGTACTCCGGCTACGCAGGGCAAAAAACAAGCTAGCCAGTTGCCTGCTTATGTTGCGTTAGTCATCCTGGGCGTAACTCTGGTTGAGTTTGTTTTAAGTCCACTATTTCAGCAACGCGCACAGCATCAACTGACCAGCCAGTTCAATGCAATGGTTACCAAAGCAGCAACCGCTATTGGCCAATCGACAGTCAGTCCACTGCCTGATACTGCCCCAGATTATGGTTCAGCAGTTGCAGTAGTTAACATTCCAAAGCTTGGTTTAACGCAGGTTGTGGTTGAAGGCATTTCAAGCAACTTCACACAAGCTGGGCCAGGCCATGTTCCGGGCACTGTATTGCCTGGACAAGCAGGCGAGGCGACAATCGTTGGAAGACGCACTACCTTTGGGGCACCATTTTTCAGCATCGGTTCGCTAAAAAGTGGCGACGTAATAAAGGTGATTACTGTTGAAGGTCCGTCAGTGTACAAAGTGGTTGAAGCAAAAAAGGCGACGGCGCTAACCGGGGCCAATACTTTAAAACTCGTAACATCTACGCCACCAGTTTTGGCATTCGGATCCTCTTCTGTCACGGCAGAACTTCAAGGTAAACCGTATCCAGCAACTCCGAAAAATGCTCGAACTGCTCCCTCAACAAATCAGTTTGCCTCGATGGTTCTATTACTTGAAGTACTTGTTGTTGCGCTGTATCTAAGTCGCGGAATCTATCGCCGATTTGGGCCAATAATTGGCTGGCTACTGCTTGCACCATTAGTTGGTGGATCAGTGGTAGCACTAACTTTAGCGCTCGATACTCTGCTGCCTGCAACTATCTAAAGCGTCTCATTTTGGGGTATTTTCCTTGTTTCCGATTGTTAACCAACATTTCAGTAAACTGCCACATGTAACTCACCTGTAGGTTGCTTTGCCCCTCTTTACTGGTATCTGTTGGGAGTGGTTCCTAACATTCTTCCGAAAGAGGACACACATGCGAACAGAACAAAAGTTCGGCACAAGCATCAAAGCTATTGTTGCCGGCGTTGCTCTTGTTAGTGGCTTGCTCGTATCAGCAGTTCCTGCTGGAGCAATCACAACTGCACCTGCTCTATCAACCATGGATCGCACCATTGTTGGTTCAGGTTCAGACACAACTTATGACTTAATGATGGCCTTGGATAAGGTCTACAACGCAGCTAACGGCTGTGCAACAATCTGGGCATCTTCTGCTAGTCAGCCTTTCAATGGCCAGTGCGACACTGCAGACAATGCTTCTGGCAATGGACCAGACAAGAGTTCATTCCCATGGGTGAACGAGAGTCACGCAGTAATCAAAGAGAATTATCCAGTTGGTTCGGGCGTTGGCCAGAACGAATTGTGCAAGCAGAATCTTGTTAACGTTCGTGGCGTAGATTTCGCCCGTTCTTCAAGTGGTCCTGCAACCAGCACAACTGCTGAAAAATGTTCAGACCTTAAGTACATCGCGTACGCTGAAGATGCTGTTACTTGGTACCACTTCACCAAGAACCCAGATGGCACCGATACAGCATCAGCTCGAATCGTTTCTATTGATCAAGCAACCATTAAGAAGATTTTCCGTGGCGAAGTTACTCTATGGTCGCAGTTAAATGGCAACGTTGGTGTTCTTGATGCAAATGGTAATCCATTCGCAACTTCTTCACCTGCAGGTGCGAACGAAGCTGAGCCACTGCCAGAGACCGGTATCGTTCTGTACTCAACACAGACCGGATCAGGTACTTACAGTTACTTCACTAACTCAGCGCGTTCCAACTCTGCTACAAAGATGAGTGCGCCAGCTCCTACCCCAGTTGCTTCGCAGACTGCACACGCGGTTTACTCAACAAACCAGGAGAACTACCCAGCTGCAATCGCGCAGGACAAGAACACCAACAATGCGATTTACTTCATGTCAGTTGGTCGTTACAAGCAGCTTGCAAAGATTACTGATCAGGAATCTGCTTACTCAACTGCAACCGCAACTGGTACCCGCAATGCTGGCGGTTACGCAGATGCACTCGGCCAGATTGATGGCAAAGCGCCAACACTTGCCAACATCGCAAAGGGCGCTGACAAGACCACTGGTTACTTCCCGTACTCACGTGATGTATTCAACGTAACTCGTTACGCGTCAGCTGCAACAAATGCATATGTTGGCCCAGATGGCTTCTTGTGCAAGGTAACGGACAGCACCAAAGACCGCATCAAGATGGATGGCTACCGGACAATCGTCGAAGCAGCTATCAAGTCTGAAGGTTTCGCTCCGCTACCTGTTTCTGCTGGTTCGTACTGCCGCGTGCGTACTGCCAACGTTGCTGTAACAGCAGACGATGCAACAGCGCCGTCAATCACATTGGCTGCGCCAGCTCCAAGTGCAAACGCATCTGGCGCTGCGACATTCACAATCAACTTCAATGAACCAGTTCGTGCAACTGATGCAAGCAAGTTGACTGTGACCCAGAGTGGTAACAGCTCGATTGCATTCACCACATCTGCTACAAACAGTAAGAGTGTTGCAGTTAGTGCATTTGATTCAGGTAACACAAATGACTTGGATCCATACGCAAACAAAGTTGTATCTAACCTTGTGGTTAATGTGACTGGCATTGCTTATGACGCAGATGGTACGCATCCGGTAACAGTGGCGCTTGCTGCTGGTGCTGTTGCAGACCGTAATGGAAACTCTTCAGTTGCATTCTCAACAAGCACTGCAAGCAACACTGCTGCTCCAGTTCTTGCCGACACAACTGCTCCAACAGTTGCAGACAACGGTTCAACCTTTGCATCTGGCACAACAGCGCTTCCAGGTTCATTCAAGTTGACCTTCTCTGAACCAGTTCGCAACATTGACTTGTCGAAGTTCAGTTATGTATCGAATGCTGCAGCCAAGGCTCCAGTAGCTGTTGCTACTCCAGCAGCGGTCTACAGTTGCAAGACTGCAGCCGGTCGTAGCACCGCATGTGATTTCTGGGCTAACAACAACGAGGACAATCCAAGTGCAAGTCTGGCTGTTGCAAGCATTGACATCAAGGTTGGCAAAGCAGCACTAAAGAACGTGTCGCTTGTAATTGCCGCCGGTGCATTTAACGACAAGGCTGGCAACGACAATGCAGCTGCCACTTTGAAGAAGGATCTTGTTGCCAACAACCTCGTAGTTGTTGGAACTTGGGCTACAAACGGCAGCGACGTTGTTTCATCTAAGGCAAATGATGCTCGTACCTACTACGTCTTTGGCGACAGCGTGAATGTTGTACTTGCTAAGAACGCACTGGGTGGCAAAGTCAGCGTGAAGATTGATGGAGTTGAATACGCCCCATCTGCTTCACCAGCAGCAGGTCAGATTAGTTGGGATCTAAACGGTTCAGGAACAGCAACTGTTTCAAAGACCGGTCTAGCAAATGGTTACCACACTGTGGTTATCAAGAACCTAGGCGCATCACCAACAGCCGCTGGATCTGCAGCAGTGAAGGCTACCTTCATCAAGGTAACTGTTAAATCAGTTAGCTAACACAGCTAGTAATTCGAAGGGGCCCTAGGGAACTAGGGTCCCTTCTTCTATATCTGAGTTGTAACGATTGTTTTGAAGGTGCATTGATAATCCTGAGCTGCCAAAGCGGGTCAGCGGAATATTCGTATTTAGTTAGTCGCCTGAAACGGCATGCTGGTAAACATCGAGCAACTCATCTGTTGTGCGATCCCAGCCAAATTTTGCAGCATGACTAATAGCCCCGTTCCGTAACCTTTGCGACAAGTCCTTATCTGAAAGGACTTGGTCAATTGCCATCGCCCAGTCTGCTGGGTTATGGCCATCTACTAGCAAACCGCTTAGACCTTCAGCAACAGTTGTGGTTAGTCCGCCCACCCGTGTCGCGATCACAGGGGTTCCGCAGGCTTGAGACTCAAGGGCAACCAGCCCAAACGATTCGCTGTGAGATGGAACTGCGCACAAATCAGCGGCTTGGAACCAATTCACAAGTTCTTGCCTATTTATCGGAGGTACAAATCGGACTTGCTCAGAAATACCCAGCTCATTTGCCAGCCGATGTAGTGCATCTGGTTCATCTAGCCCGCTGCCTGACGGCCCACCGCAAATTGCTACAACTAAATCTTTACGAATATCTGGATTCTGTTTTACTAGTTCAGCCGCTGCTTTCAACAAAACGTCCGGTGCCTTCAATGGCTGGATACGTCCAACAAAAAGTAATACCTTTGCAGCCGTATCAATACCAAGCAAATTTCGTGCTGCTTCTTGATCGCCCGGTACAAAGGCGTCTAGGTCGACGCCAGGATTTATTACTCGGACTCGCTTGGGCTGAGCGTGATACAACTCGATGAGTTCAGTTGCTTCTTGCTCGGTATTGGCAACAAGGTAATCAGCGATTTCCACAACCTGCTCTTCACCAATCTCTCGCACTGCAGGTTCAGGGGAGTCTCCCGCTGCAAGCGCCGCGTTCTTAACCCGAGCCATTGTGTGCATTGTGTGTACGAGTGGAACGCCCCAGCGTTCTTTGGCGATCCAACCGACTTGTCCCGATAGCCAATAGTGGCTGTGGATTAGATCATAAAACCCGATATCTTTAGCAGCTTCGGCGCGCAGCAAGCCTGCGGTTACTGCGCAAAGTTGCGCTGGTAATTCCTCTTTACTTAAACCTTCAAATGGGCCGGCGGGAATATGGCGAACTTTCACGCCAGGGATATATTCCACAACCTCAGGATCTGCTGCTGTGGTAGCTCGGGTGAAAATCTCTACTTCAATTCCTCGAGCGGCAATGCGTTTAGCAGTTTCAGCAATATACACATTCATGCCACCAGAATCGCCAAATCCAGGCTGATGCAAGGGCGATGTGTGTATTGACAGAATCGCAATACGGTTAATTTTTTTGTCCATGAAGTATCACAGACAAATCTAACTAATAAATCGGGTTTACGCCTTGGAAAAGGTTGCCCAGCCGATTAACGGTTATACGGTTCGCCAGTAACTATGTGGACTAATCGGCGGGCCACGGTAACAGCGTGGTCACCGAAGCGTTCGTAAAAGCGCGAAAGTAGAGTCACATCAATAGCAGCTTCAACGCCATGGGCCCAGTTCTCTGAAAGGACCGTGGTGAAGAGTTCGCGGTGTAAGCGATCTAGTTCGTCGTCATAAATGGCGATTTGCTCGGCCAAACTTGCGTCGTGGGTCTCGATAACTTCACCAGTCTTTTCAACAATTTTGAATGCGGCTTTACCCATCTGGGCAAATGTCTCGTGTAATTCAGCGGGGATTGCAGGATTTGGGTAACGTAGCCTGACTTGCTTGGCAATATGTACTGCAAGATCACCCATGCGTTCCAGGGATGTCGCCATTCGAACGGCGCTCATAACCATACGTAATTTGCGGGCAACTGGTGCTTGAGTTGAGGTGATTTGGAAGCACTCATCTTCAATTTTGGCGTTTAAGTCGTTAAGCGGGTCGTCGCCACCAATTACCTGCTGCGCTAAAGCTAAATCGCCAGTTAGTAGCGCTGTGGTCGCATCGGTAATTGCCTTACCAACGAGTTGGGTCATAAGTATGAGGTCAGCGTTAACATGCGCGAGTTCGTTGCGATCTATTTCAGACATGCCAACAGTTTAGACGGACAATTACTGTTCACTTGGGATTTACCCTTCCAAACATTGGGGATATAGCGGATAAATTTCAGACCACAGATTGGTTAACAGTTAGAAACAATCGCAGTCAGGGTGGTTAGTGCTTGTCAATACGACTTATTCTTAGAAGGTGACAACAGCGCTGTGGATGTTAATCGTCCTTGCCACATTAATTGGTGGAATTTTGCTCGGACTAGTTTTGAGTCGTAGACAATCAGCCCAAGTCGAAACTGAACCAACTGATCAAGTAACCGCTATCGGAAATATTTTGGATGTTATTCCAGATGCTGCAGCAGTTGTTGATTCTGAAGATCGAGTTTTAGCTGCAAGTTCAAATTGTGTTGCTATGGGTCTTGTAGTTGGCGATCGACTTGTCCCAATTGAATTACGCGCGCTTAACCGCGAAGCACATCGGTTGCAGAAAACTTTGGGTCGCGAAGTCTCCATCAAGCGCAGCAATACTGGGCTCGGTGATTGGGATGCCAAGTTGCAAGTGTCACCGCTTGATGCAACGCGTGCTTTGGTAATCGCACAGGACTTAAGTGAAGAACGTCGTTTAAATGAAGTACGCCGTGATTTCGTAGCGAACGTTTCCCACGAATTGAAAACTCCGGTTGGTGCACTCTCGTTGCTAGCTGAAGCTGTCCAGGCGGCTGATGGTGATACTGAACGCGCTCGAAATTTTGCTGCTCGAATGCAGATTGAAGTTCGCCGGCTAACAGCAATGCTTTCTGATTTGGTTGAACTTTCTCGAGTGCAAGATGATGCACCTTTGCAAAACTCAAAACCAATTTTGGTAGACGCAATTATTGCTGAGGCAGTTGATGGCACAAAGATCACCGCAGAACAGCGCCAAATTGAAGTTGTAGTGGCTGATGATATTGCAGTCGGAAAAATATTTGGGGATGAATCTCAACTTGTTGCTGCACTTCGCAATTTGATTTCCAATGCCATTAAGTACTCGCCGGTTGGCACAAAAGTTGGCATCGGCGCTAAACGGATTAATGAGTTCATTGAAATTTCAGTTACCGACCAAGGGCCAGGAATCTCGGAAGACGATCAACACCGAGTATTTGAACGCTTTTATCGAGTCGACCCAGCTCGTAGTCGCGAAACTGGTGGCACTGGCTTAGGTCTTGCAATCG
Organism: Actinomycetota bacterium; assembly: GCA_947373075.1. GTDB lineage: Bacteria > Actinomycetota > Actinomycetes > S36-B12 > UBA5976 > UBA5976. Next base: position 14,682 of record CANBWF010000016.1, read on the forward strand.
TGAAGCATGTTTGCGCCAATCATGGCGGAGACTGCTTCGTTTGGTCTCGTGAAGGTGAAGGATCAACTTTCACTTTAAGATTCCCTGCTTATTTAAACGGTAATTCGCCAACTCTGGAGGTTGTTGCATCATGACCCGCGTACTTGTAGTTGAAGACGAAGAGTCATTCCGCGAAGGGTTGCAGTACATGCTCTCGCGTGAGGGTTTTGAAGTCATACTTGCGAGCGATGGCGCACAAGGTATGGCCGAGTTTGATAAGTCTGCACCTGATCTTGTTCTACTCGATTGGATGTTGCCAGAGTTTTCTGGGATTGAAGTTTGCAAATACATTCGAACAAAATCTTCAGTGCCAGTAATTATGTTGACCGCCAAAGATACTGAAGTAGACAAAGTTGTTGGTTTGGAACTTGGTGCAGACGACTATGTAACTAAGCCGTTCTCAACAGCTGAATTGCTAGCACGTATTAGGGCAGTTCTTCGCCGCGGTGGCGACATTGAAGTTCCGAATGCTTCCATTATTGAAAATGGCCCAATTCGAATTGACGTTGATCGTCACACAATTTCAGTGAATGGCGATGAAGTTTCTATGCCGCTGAAAGAATTTGAGTTACTTGAGTACTTAATGCGAAATTCGGGTCGTGTACTCACGCGTGGCCAGTTGATGGATCGGGTGTGGGGATCGAATTACCATGGCGACGGTAAAACTTTGGATGTGCACATTAAACGCATTCGTTCCAAGATTGAACCGGACCCAGCGAGTCCGATTTATTTAACAACTGTTCGTGGGTTGGGGTATCGCTTCGAATCCTAGGGCAGTCGATCAGGTTAGTTAATAATTCCTTCGGTACTGTGCACAATAATGTCTGAGTAAATACCGTCGTTGTTTTCAACGAGTAACTTCATCGGGATAGCGGAATTGGTTTTAAAATCTAGAAGAACATTAATCAATGTGCCAGCTTTAACATCAGTGGTTAGTTGCAATGGAAGCGAGCGGGTTCCTGGCACTGGGAACTGCACTGCCACCTGATTATTCAGAGGTTCATTTGTTCGTGATGAAGTTCCGTCAGCTGGGTATAACTCCACACCAAGGAATTTATCTTTTTCGGGTGCTGTGTTAATAATGGTGCCAACAAAAGTACCCCAGCCCGGCTTTTTCGGATCAATGACAATGAGCGCTCCGCGCACCTGGATTGAGCCAATATCAGCTGAGCGACCATTACCCGAGGCTTTCTGCTGGCTTGTCCCTGCATTGAAACCAATGCCACAAGCTGACGTTAATAACGCAGTGGTAATTAAAAGTGCAGCTAATTTGATGCTCTGGCGTGACACTGTCGGCCTCTTTCGTGGGGGTAATTACTTTGGTGGGTCAATTCTACTTAATGGCACTTTGTAATCGGTAATGCACCATTAATCCTTGGTGTTGTTGCATTTTGGTTGAATTCGATTGACATGCTTTCGTGGTAGAATTGGGGTCGAACGTCAACCAAAAAGGAAATTCATGCCCTACAAAGTTGGAGAAACCGTGGTGTACCCACATCACGGAGCAGCAGACATCATTAAAAAAGAAAAACTTACAATCAAAGGTGTAGAGCGCGAATATTTAGTGCTCCGAGTTCACCAGAGTGAATTGACTGTCAAAGTTCCTTCAGAAAATGTTGAGCTTGTTGGGGTTCGCGATGTTACGAGCCAAGAAGGCCTAGAGAAGGTGTTCGGCGTATTACGTCAGCCGTACATTGAAGATCAGTCAAACTGGTCTCGCCGGTTCAAGGCAAACACAGAAAAACTTTCTTCGGGCGATGTAATCAAGGTTGCTGAAGTTGTTCGTGACCTTTGGCGTCGTTCACAGATTAAGCCGCTATCTACTGGCGAGAAGAGCATGCTTGCTCGTGCTCGCACCCAGTTGATTAGTGAAATTGCCTTAGCTGAAAAAACCGACGAAGTTGCTGCTGAAGCAACCCTCGACGAGGTTTTGGCCTCCTAATGTCAGGCGTCGCTGCCAGCCGAGTAGCGGCGATTATTCCAGCCGCTGGTTTGGGCGTGCGATTTGGCGCGCAGCAACCAAAAGCGTTTTTTGAACTTGCTGGTTTATCTCTGTTAACTCGCAGTGCCTTAGTTTTGGCCACTCAAGCTGAAGTAATAGTAGTTGCAGTTCCAGCCGAGTACGTTGCCATCGCTGCGCAAGAACTCGATAGCGTTGATTCGGAAATTCACATTGTTATCGGCGGAGCTACTCGTCAAGATTCAGTTGCTGCGGCGATGGCTGTTGTGCCAGAAGATATCGATTTTGTTTTAGTACATGATGCTGCCCGGCCGCTCGTTCCGGGCGCTGTTATTGCTGATGTTATTCAAGAGTTAGTCGATGGCTCGCAAGCGGTTATTCCAGTTCTTCCAGTTGTCGACACCATAAAGCGCGTTGATAATAACGGTGATGTTGTTGAAACAGTTGATCGTAATTCGCTACGCCGAGTACAAACTCCACAAGGCTTCACTAAAGCCTTACTCACCGAAGCTTTTGCTGACCCAACACATGTGGCCACTGATGAAGCAGGTTTGGTTGAACGACTTGGCGTTCCAATTCGCACAGTCGCGGGCAGCGAACGCGCATTTAAGATCACGACACCTGATGATGTTGCTTTCGCATTGTCGTTACTAGGGGAGGCATGATGTCTGAACTAAGAGTTGGCAACGGCGTGGATGTTCATCCGTTAGAAATTGGCCGCCCAATGTTTCTTGGTGGACTTGCTTGGCCAGAAGAGACAAGTGGTTGCGCGGGTCATTCCGATGGCGATGTCATGGCGCATGCAATTTGCGATGCATTACTTTCAGCTGCCGGCCTTGGCGACTTAGGCGCCGTTTTCGGTGTTGAGGATCCAAAGTGGGGCGGGGCATCTGGCGCCACCTTGTTGCAGGAAGTTGCTCGGCTACTTTCGGCTGACGGCTGGACCATAACTAACGTCAGTGTTCAAGTAATCGCTAACTCACCCAAAATAGGCAAACGCCGAGACGAAGTTCAGCAGGCCCTTTCGAAAGCCCTGGGTGGAGTCCCCGTTTCAGCCGCTGGAACCACATCCGATGGGCTTGGCCTTACTGGCAGAGGTGAAGGTATTGCTGCCATCGCCACAGCATTACTAGAACGCCCTTAATTTTGAGTAATCTTGAACCTATGCGTCTATACGACACCGCTAGTCGGACACTTCGTGACTTCACACCGCTGACCCCAGGTCATGTGTCGATGTACGTATGTGGCGCTACGGTGCAGGCAGCGCCACACGTTGGCCACATCCGCTCTGGGGTGGCGTTCGATGTTTTAGCCCGCTGGCTACGTTTCAGCGGCTACGAGGTCACATTAGTTCGAAACGTAACCGATATTGACGACAAGATTTTGGCTAAGGCCGAGACCGAAAATCGACCTTGGTGGGCAGTTGCCGCGCATTACGAACGTGAATTTCAAAACGCTTATGCGATTTTAGGTTGCACACCACCAACAGTTGAGCCGCGCGCTACCGGACACATCACCCAGATGATCACTCTGATGCAGCAACTTATTGAACGTGGTCATGCGTATGCAGCTGACGGCGATGTTTATTTTGATGTGCGCTCCTTTGCGCAGTACGGCAACCTTTCTGGTCAGCGCATTGACGACCTATTGCCAGCCGCAGATTCTGCTGCGGATACGCGCAAAAAAGATCCACGCGATTTCGCATTATGGAAGTCAGCAAAACCAGGTGAACCATCTTGGCCAACTCCTTGGGGCGATGGCCGACCAGGTTGGCACCTTGAATGCTCAGCAATGGCCGAAGCATA
>CANBWF010000017.1 GCA_947373075.1 Actinomycetota bacterium
TCTGTTCCGTATTTGGCAGTTGCCTGGGTTTGGCTAGGTAGCTTCATCGCGAACATTGGCTGGTTCTCCCCTTTCCTAAACCAACCGCGCACGGCAGTTACTGGATTAATCGGCATGGGTATTGTTTTAGTTCCGTTCTACCTTGAACAAATCAAACTTCACCGAGCAAAGAGATCCAGCTAATGCACGCTCTGCTAATTTTCTCGGCAATTTTTAGTTGGGCCCTGTCGGTGCTTGCCTTAGTTAACTTGCGCACAATGTTGCGACCTAGCAAATCGCAGCTAACAGAAGTGACTGCAAGTGTTGAAGTGTTGATTCCGGCTCGTAACGAATCAGATAATATTCAAACCTGCGTTTCCAGCGCCTTGAACCAACTTGGTATTTCGAATCTGCGCGTAACAGTTTTGGATGATGCTTCAACTGACGACACCGCAGCTCAACTAACCCAAATTCAAGACCAGCGTCTCAAAGTAATTACTGGTGCTGAAGATGTGCCGGCCGATTGGCTAGGGAAACCATGGGCGTGTGCCAGATTGGCCGAGCAATCAGATGCAGACTATTTGGTCTTTATTGATGCCGATGTTTGTCTTGAACCAAATGCCGTAGCTGCAAGCATTGAAATGCTGGAGCGCGCAGGCATGGCTATCGTTTCGCCTTATCCAAAACAAGCAACAACAACTTTGTTAACTCGCCTGGTGCAACCACTACTGCAATGGTCTTGGCTACATACTGTGCCATTGAAATTGGCTGCGAAAACTACTCGGAAAAGTTTGGCAGTAGCAAACGGTCAATTCATGGTTTGTCGCCGCGCGAATTACCTAAAAGTTGGCGGACATGAATCTGTTCGTGATCAAGTATTAGATGACATCATGTTGGTTCGCAGTTTCTACGAACATGGCCTAACTGGAACAGTTGCAGATGGCACAACTCTTGCAACCTGTCGGATGTATGCAAATGATCGAGATTTAATTGCTGGTTACACCAAAAGTTTGTGGCAAGCATTTAACGGCGCAGTTGGTTCTATTTTTACAAACCTATTTCTGCTCACTGTCTACACCTTTCCACTAATCGGACTATTCACAAGAGACTGGCCTATTGCGTTAGTTGCACTAATTGGCGCGACCTACGGCCGCTTTATCGGTGCAGTTCGCACTGGTCAGAAAAAGTTTCCGGAAGTATTCACCCACAGCATTGCGATAGCAGTCTTTGCCTTGCTGAACGCCCTGTCTTGGGTGCGGCATTTACAGGGGACCAACTCCTGGAAAGGTCGCGCGCTCTAAGCGCGTAAAGTGACAATTGTGGCGAACATCGCAGTAATCGGAGCAGGCATGGGTGGCATGGCCTGCGCTGCTCGCCTATCTGCCAAGGGCCATAACGTCACCATTTTTGAATCCACTGACACTTGGGGTGGAAAACTAGGAAGCCAAACATTCGAACAACACAAGTTTGATACTGGGCCGAGCCTGTTAACTTTGCCAGCCGTTTATCGCGATCTATTTTTAAAAACAGGAAAACCGCTTGAAGAGTCCATCGAAATTGTCGAACTAGAGCGTGCCTTTCGGTATCAGTTTGCCGATGGTTCGGTATTAAATATGCCAGGAGCTGGAATTGGCGCTTGTGCCAGCGCAATTGGTGAGGCTTTTGGTGGACAAAGTGCCGACGAGTGGCGCGCGTTCATGCAGCGAGCAGCAAAAATGTGGGCCGTTACTCGCGGTCCATTCTTAGAATCTCCGCTCAACGGAATGCGCAGTCTGCTTGCGATGTCGTGGCGATTGAACGCACTCGTAACAATTGCACCAGGGCGATCTTTACGTTCGTTAGCAAAGCACTGCTTCACGGATCCACGACTAGTTACTTTGGTAGATCGATACGCCACCTACAGTGGGTCAGATCCACGCCAAGCTCCAGCAGCATTGGCAACCATCCCCTACATTGAACAAACTTTTGGCGCGTACCATGTGGCCGGCGGATTACGCGAGCTTGGTCGTGCGCTTTTTGACCGCTGCGTTGCCCTTGGCATCAACTTTGAGTTCAATACCAAAGTGACGCACGTGCGAAAAGTCAATAACTCATTTCAGGTATTGCTAAACGATTCTGTAACTAGAGAATTCGACATAGTGGTGGCCAACGCGGACGCGCATACCGTCTATAACTCAATACTCGATCAAGATTTGCCGGAAGTGCGCGCAGCCAAACGAAACCTTAAAAAAGTCACGCCGTCGCTTTCCGGTTTTGTAATCAACTTGGCACTAACCGGCAAGACTCCTGAATTAGCGCATCACAATGTGTACTTCCCTGCTGATTACGATGACGAGTTTGATTCAGTTTTTGGAAAGTTAGATTCAACTTTTGGCACCAGATCAAAACCCCGACCAACACCTAAACCTGCGATTTACATCTGCAATCCGCAAGATGAAGCGATGACTCCTGCTGGCGACGAATCTTGGTTTGTTCTCGTAAATGCGCCCCGACACGATCCAGACAAGGGCGTGGATTGGAACTCGGACGAACTAGTTTCTGGGTACACGCACAGCATCATTGACCAAATTGGTACTGCAGGTTTTGATATCCGAGATCGCATTAAGTGGCAGAACACAATTTCGCCAGCACAACTTGAACAGCGCACAGGTGCACATGGCGGATCAATTTATGGAAGTTCCAGCAATGGAATGCGCGCTGCATTCTTACGCCCACGAAATGTCACAGACATTGAAAACTTTTATCTTGTTGGTGGATCAGCACATCCAGGCGGCGGCCTGCCGCTAGTGGCAATGTCGGCTGACATTGTTGCGCAAAAAATTGGTCGCGCCTAAAACTTTTACGAGCATATTTACTCGCGCCTAAATCAAATTAGGAACTTAATACTTTTCGGTAGGCAACGAACAACTGGGTTAACCCAATAAATGCAAGCCCCAGCCAAACCCAAGCACAGATTGTTGAAAACGATTCTGCATGCCCAGTAACCAACGAACAAGCGGTGAAAGCAACAATGCCCAAAATTATTCGGGTTGGTTTTTCTGCAACTGAAACAACACCAATGAGTCGGTAGCCAACAGATGCTGCGCGCGCTCGCATGTATTCGTGCACCAAAGTAAGTGTGGCGGCAATCATCACAACAAGTGGATCTGCGCCAGCGAATAACAACGTCACAGCGATAGCCACATCGACTACGCGGTCAATCATCGAATCTAGAAATGCGCCCCACTGCGTAACTTGATTGCGACGAACCGCCAAGACTCCGTCCACACCATCAAGGATGCCGAGCAAGAAAATGCCTAAAGCCACCAGCCAGTACCAGGCTGGCACTCGGGCAAGGCCCGCCAAGCCAATAGCAAAAAGTCCGGAGCTGAGTGTGATTGTATTTGGCGAAATTCGCATTAGTGGCGTGGTGATAACAAACATAAAACGCAACCACATGCGAATCATGCCACTTGGCTGCGCCTGCCCATGCAGGGTTGACCAAGCGGATTCGTAATCTACATATTTCACACTTACATCATCGCCGATAACAATTGCGAAACTTCAATCCCCCGCCGATGAACAACTTGTTGCATGAGAACCTGCAAAGTACGGCCGCACCTAATACCCTTAGAAAGTGCCAATTCATCCGCTTGACGAAAATGACCTGCGTTCTCGCATTCAGGCGACTCTGGATGAATTCATTGCCGAACATCGCAATGTGCTAAAGACAGTCAGTCCTGATGTACTTCCACTTGTTGATTCATTGGAGACATTACTTAAAGGTGGAAAACGTTTACGCCCTGCCTTCGCCTACTGGGGTTACCGATCAGTTGGCGCCGATGACAACGAAAACATAATTCGCGCGGCGACAAGCCTTGAGTTTCTGCAGGCCTGCGCACTAATCCATGACGATGTAATGGACGATAGCGATGTGCGTCGTGGCAATCCATCAGCACACAAACAGTTTGAATCTCTTCACACCGGCAATCAATGGGCTGGTGAACCTCGCAACTTTGGTGCAGGTGCGGCAATTCTGATTGGTGACTTGGCTTTGTCTTGGGCTGATGAACTTCTGGGCAACAGCGGTTTATCTCATGACGAGCATCGTCGGGCTAAAAAGATTTATGACGTTATGCGCACTGAACTCATGGCTGGTCAATACCTGGATCTACTTGAACAAGTACGCGGCGACACTACGCATGAAACTGCACTCAACGTAATTCGATACAAGAGTGCGAAATACACCATTGAGCGCCCGCTTCACATTGGCGCAGCAATTGCAGGTGCAAGCACAACACATCAAGAGTTACTTTCCGAGTACGGTTTGGCTCTAGGTGAAGCTTTCCAACTGCGCGATGATGTGCTCGGCGTGTTCGGCGACAAAGTGGTGACAGGTAAACCTGCTGGAGATGACTTGCGTGAAGGCAAACAAACCATGCTGATTGCCCGTGCACGTGAACTTGTTAGCCCAGCTGAACTTGCTACCCTAACTTCGCTTCTTGGCCGAAAAGATTTGACCGACGATCAGATTTCAGAACTTCAGCACCTTATTCGTGATTGTGGCGCGCTCGCTGAAACCGAAGCACACATCGAAGAGTTAACTTCCCTTTCACTCGACAGTCTCCAGAGCCCACTAATCAACGATGATGCTCGCGAAGCGCTCCAACTGCTAGCGGTCATGTCTACCCAGAGAGCAGCCTGAAATGTCTTTGACCCGGTGGTTACCCGGAACCATGCGCACTGTTAGTGGCCCTACCGACAACGTGGTAATTGTTGGTGCGGGACTTGCTGGCCTCAGCGCTGCCATGCGCCTTGCGGGTGCCGGGCGCAAAGTAACTGTGATCGAAAAAGAATCAATTCCAGGTGGTCGCGCTGGTCGTATCAGCGATAGCGGGTACGAGTTTGATAATGGCCCAACTGTTTTAACCATGCCCGACCTAATTGCCGATGCTTTCGATTGCCTTGGCGAAAACATGAGCGACTGGCTAACTCTTAAGCCAGTAGACCCGCTTTATCGTGCGTTTTACCACGATGACAGCGTGTTGAATGTTTACGCCAACGTTGATCAGATGGCGCAGGAAATTACTGAGGTAATCGGCGCAGACGAAGCAGCTGGCTTCCGCAAGTACGTTGATTTCGTTTCCAAACTTTATAAATACGAAATGCGTAATTTCATTGATCGCAACATTGATTCTCCGCTTGACCTAATTTCTAGCGATTTAATCAAACTCATCTCCATTGGCGGTTTCCGCAAACTTGCCCCGAAAGTTAACCAGTACCTGAAGGACGATCGCACACAGCGGTTGTATTCATTCCAGGCTATGTACGCGGGACTATCTCCTTACGATGCACTGGCCATTTATGCAGTTATCGCATACATGGACTCAGTTGCTGGCGTATTTTTCCCAGTCGGCGGCATGAATGCTGTGCCCCAGTCGATGGCCGCTGCTGCCGCTGCACATGGCGTTACTTTCAAATACGACACCGAGGTAACAACTGTTCGCATGAATGGCAAACGTGCAGCCGGAGTAGAAACTTCAACCGGCGAATTCATTCCAGCCGATGTTGTTGTGCTAAACCCTGACTTACCAGTCGCCTACCGCGAGCTGCTTGATAAAACACCTCTGAATGTTAAACGACTTACCTACTCGCCTTCTTGTTACCTCTTGCTTGCTGGCTCGAATAAGAAGTATGACCATATCGCACATCACAACATTCACTTTGGAAAGAGCTGGCGAGGAGTGTTCGACGAACTCATCAACACCAAACAACTCATGAGCGACCCAAGTATTTTGGTAACCAACCCAACTCATGGCGACCCATCGCTAGCTCCTGATGGAAAGCAGGTTTATTACATTCTGTTGCCGACGCCAAACATGAGTTCTGGTATCGACTGGACCGAAATTGGTGGCAAGTACTACGACGAAACGATTGCCACACTTGAAGCACGTGGCTATACCGATTTCGGTAAGAGCATCGAAGTGCAACACATCATTACCCCACTTGATTGGCAGAACCGCGGCATGGAGCAAGGCGCACCATTTGCGAGCGCGCACTCATTTTTCCAAACTGGACCTTTCCGTCCCGGCAACATGTACGGCGAAAATGTGGTGTTTACTGGCTCAGGAACGCAACCAGGCGTTGGAGTTCCAATGGTTTTGATCTCTGGCCGGTTAGCAGCCGAGCGAATCGTGGGCAAAGACAAGAATTACGTATCCCGAGCAATGCGCTAACCCACTAGTAATCTTTAAAAGTGACTACTCGCACTTACTCAAGTTTGCAACAGAGCGCCTCAACTTATGCGCTGCCTGGTTTCTTGGGCTCGAGTTTCATGGCGATTGGCTCACTTGGCATCGGCTGGTATCCAATTTCGGCAAATGCACTTCGCTGGCCCATAGTTAGTTTCTTTCAGACGGAAAATCTTGGCATTGCTTTAGCCAGGGCATTCCTAGTAGTTGGCGCTGCACTGTTGATTCAAGCGTGGTTAATGGTTGGCCTGGATGCTGTCAAAGGTCGCATTGAAAATATTCGCGTGCTCTATCTTGCTTTTGCAAGCTGGTGTGTTCCACTTCTAGTCGCAGTTCCGCTGTTTAGCCGAGATGTGTACTCGTATTTCATGCAGGGCCGGATGCAAGTACTCGGACACAGTCCGTACCTATCAGGTGTAGCTGTTGTGCCAGGTTGGTTCAGTAGTGGCGTTGACCCCCTGTGGGGTAACGCACCTTCACCTTATGGACCGCTTTTCTTAATGCTCGAGAAATTCGTAGCACAAATTTGCGGCACATCTGCCCTGACTTCAGTGTTGTGGTTCCGTGCAATTTCAGTGATCGGCATTGTGGTCCTCTGTATTCAGGTGCCCAAGTTGGCGCAGCGTCACGGCATCAATCCAATTTCTGCACTTTGGCTAGGCGTACTAAATCCGTTGGTGATTTTTCACTTTGTCGCTGGCGCTCATAATGACGCTCTCATGCTCGGTTTAGCTTTCTGGGGGCTGAACTTTGCCCTTGACAATAAATTCTTTAGAGCAACCTTGCTTATAACTCTGGCCATCGCAGTTAAACCATCAGCATTTGTGATTGTGCCATTCTTAGCATTTTTGATTTTGGCATTCTCCACCCGCAAATACACCTGGGCACATAAATACAGGAAATCACCAAGCACGGAATCGGTTGAAGTCAGCAATCAGTCCTCTTACACATTCAATTCCCGCATGGTGGCCATAATTGCCACAACGCTGGGGTCTATCGCAATCTTGGCGCTGATCTCGCTGGTGGCAGGAGTTCACCCGTTTGGCTGGCTTTCTGCTTTAGTCCGGCCAGGAAGTGTGCGCAGTTGGTTAGCTCCATCCACTTTGACCGGAATGGTCTCGTCAAACTTCCTACATGTTTTGGGCTTTGCAAATCACGCCGACAAAATCATCATGATTTGCCGGATAATCGGTGAGATCTTCTTAGTCTTTGGCTTGATTTACATTCTTGATACGGTTCAACGTCGCTCAATAACTCGCAGTGTGGCTCTCGCATTCGTCGTTTTAGTTATTTGCAGTCCTGCTGTGCAACCTTGGTACCTACTTTGGTTCATCCCGTTGCTAGCAGTTACGGGCTTGACTCAAAAGCATTTGCGCATCATCGTGACGTTTATTGTTGGTTTCGCAATCCATGACATCGCAAATTCGGCTGAAACCGGCAATTCCTTTTTAGGATTCAGTGACACAGTCGCTATCGTTTTATCAGTCGTAATCCTGTTGGTCGCTTTAGTTACTTCCACTCGTGAACGCGCACTACTTCTGGGCACAGCACACGATTCTGGAATTATTCCTACCGATGTTGAACAACTCTCGCGGTGGAATGCCATGCGCTTCCAATGAACTGGCAGAATTAACCCGTGAGCAAAAGTGATTTAGATGCTGCTGGCATCTTGGACCCAGAACTACGCGCAAGCTATGAACTGTGTCGCCAATTAAATGCTGCTCATGGCAAGACCTACTATCTAGCAACGCTGCTCTTGCCTCCAGCCAAACGCCCTTATGTGCATGCCCTTTACGGCTTTGCCCGTTACGCCGATGAAATCGTAGATGACCTTGCCTCAACACTTAGTGATGCGCAAAAGGCAGAGCAACTTAAAACCTGGGGCGATAACTTTTTAGCGCTTTACGATTCTGGCGAAACTGATGATGCTGTTTGTAAGGCTGTGCTTGACACTGTGCGCCGCTGGAACATTCCCCGCGAACACTTCGAAGCTTTCCTGCATTCGATGACGATGGACCTAACCGTTTCGACCTATCGCACTTACGAAGATCTGTACGAATATGTTTATGGCTCAGCTGCCGTAATCGGCCTGCAGATGGTACCTATCTTGGAACCAACGGATCAAAAGGCATACGAACACGCAATGGAACTCGGTGTAGCGTTCCAACTCGCTAACTTCATTCGCGATGTTAATGAAGATTTGGATCGCGGCCGCATTTACTTGCCACTTGATGAACTTGCTGAGTTTGGTGTTACCGAAGAGGTGTTAAAGAAGCGCGTAGCGACTCCTGAAGTGAAAGCTGCACTTAAGGCGCAGATTGCTCGAGTGAAGGAACTTGAGGAACGCTCGCGTATTGGCATAACAATGCTTAGCCCGGTTGCCCAACCTTGTATCGAGACAGCTCGAGTACTGTACTGCGGAATTGTTGATGCGGTTGAAGGTATCGATTATGAAGTGTTCCAAAAGCGAGCGACTGTTTCGCTGCCTCGTCGACTTCGGGTCGCAATTCCTGCTTGGTGGCAGGCCCGCAAACTCTGGCGCAAAGCAGCTTTCTGAGATCGAAGTATCCCACCAGATGAACCTGATGGTGATTTCAAAGTTACTTCTCGTCTGTCGAATGTGAAGTAAACCGTGGCGGGCCAGCTGTTGGTGTGCGCTGAACTCCCCTGCGCCCTAGCCAAACCCACATAGTTAGCGATAGCAGAACCAAGGCAAAGCCAAAGAGCAAATCTTCAACTGGTGCGAAAAATACTCGACCATCGCCAAACATTGGTGGATGCCCATCAACAGGTGTACTACTGCCAATGATTACCTCGCCGTTGTAGCGCACAATGCGCAATCCGGTAAGCACGCCATTGGATAACAACTGGAAAAAGATGATGATGCTGTATGAAACCCAAAAAATTCGACGAGTTACGAGTTTGGTTCTCAGTAAATACATGTCATTCAAAACTGCCAAGAGAACGCCAGTGATGGCCAACTGGGTATAAGTCATTGTTCGTCACCTACATCAGCAACTATCTCGTCGCCAACCGGCCAAATGCGCATACTGCGGACAGCTTCAAGCGTGAGGATTGAACAAATCGGAATGGCGATAAAGAAACACACTTCTTCAAGCGGCACATTAGCCACTGCAATAATTCCCGTTACAAAGTTTGCGTCAAAGGTCCAGTGATGGCGGGAAATCGCATAGACATCCCACAGAGTGAAAATCAGAACAACTGGAATCAGTGTGAGAATCAATCGGAGCCAGCGACGATAAACCCTGGCTCGCAGGAATATTTCGAGTAAGCCTGTGCCAAGTAGGCACACTGCCAGCACACCTAAGTATGCAAACTGCTTCATCAAAGTCATCCCCTTTGGATAACACGAATCTACCCTGCCCACTGCCTACCGAGTGGTTTCAACGTGCGGCTTTAGACTGTTGGAGTGAGTGATTCAACCCCTGATCTGCATTTAGGCAGCGTGATTGATGATCGCTATCGAATTGATGAACTAATTGCTCGTGGCGGAATGGCTACGGTTTATCGCGCACTTGATTTACGTCTTGGCCGAACTGTTGCCATCAAAATTCTGGCCCCTGCATTTACCGCTGATCCTGGGTTTGTTGAACGCTTCATGCTTGAGGCTCGTTCTGCCGCCGCCCTAACGCATCCAAATGTCGTTGCAGTGCACGACCAGGGCGTTTCTAATGGTTTCCCGTACCTAATCATGGAATACGTACCTGGCCGAACAATTCGTCAGTTACTCACCACAAACGGTTCAGTAACCAGTGCGCATGCGCTTGAAATCATGAAAGCAGTTCTTGCTGGATTATCAGCAGCGCACGAAGCTGGATTTGTTCATCGGGATATCAAACCCGAAAACGTTTTAATCACCGATACCGGCGTAATCAAAGTTACTGATTTCGGTTTAGCTCGGATTATTGATGACACCCCAGTAAGTGATTCAACGGGAGCAGTTTTGCTGGGCACGATGGCTTACCTCTCGCCTGAACAAGTACAGCAACGCACAATTGATCAGCGCTCTGATGTTTACTCGGCAGGAATCTTGCTATTCGAGATGCTCACGGGTCGCGTGCCATACATGGGCAACTCTCCGCTTGAAGTGGCTTACATGCATGTGAACAATGATGTTCCAGCGCCAAGCACCATTGCACACGATGTGCCACCAGCAGTGGATCACCTAGTACTTGCTGCTACTCGCCGGAATCCAAACGATCGTTTTGCCAATGCACACGTGTTCCTAGACGCAGTTAATCGGGCCAGCTCTGCGGTGCCAGCAGCCGAAGCTCTAACAACCGTGCTACCAGCGCACCAAACACTGGTGATGGCTAATCCCGGGCTTTCAGGGCCTACGCAACCGTCAACTACATCACAGCCTCCTGCTGCCCGCCGAACAGCTACCAAGCGAGTTAAGCGCAACCGACTGATTGCAGCTGGACTCTTCGTTGCTCTAGTTGTTGGTGGCCTTGCCTGGTTCTTGCTATCAGGAACCAAAGTTGTCGTACCAGACGTTGCCGGTCAATCAGTATCTACCGCAAGTGCGAATCTAGAAAACGTCGCATTCAAGGTTTCAACCAACCAGGTTTTCTCTGAAACCGTGCCAAACGGAACAGTTGTTAGCACTGAACCAGATGCAAACACCTCAGTTAAAAAAGGCAGTCTTGTTAAAGTAAACGTTTCAAAGGGTCAAGAGCGTTACATCATTCCATCCGATCTAAAGGGTAAAGATCCCAACGATGTCAAAAAGATCCTGCAAGATTTAACGCTTTCAATTTCTGAAACTGTCGAGGTTTATCACAGCAAAGTCCCGATTGGAAAAGTTGTTGGCACCCTGCCAATTCGTGGCTCAAAAGTTAAGCGCAATGCTCCGATTGTCTTGCAAATCTCAAAGGGTCCAGCTCCGGTAACAATTCCGCCAATTGCCGGCAAAGACATAAAAGTTGTCACAAAGCAGTTGCAAAAACTTGGCTTGGTCGTCGACATCAAAGATCAAATTTTTGATGCGAGCGATGTTGGCTCTGTGATTTCAAGTGATCCAACTCCAGGCTCATCTTTGAAGAAGGGCGAAACTGTCCACCTAGTTATCAGCAAGGGACCACCGCCAGTTCAGGTACCCAATGTTGTTGGCCTCGATGTTGAAGTGGCTAAAACCACTCTGACAAACGCAGGTTTCGAAGTTGTGGTCGAAAATTACGTGCCGCTAGTTGTTTTGAATCAGGTGTACTCACAAGATCCAGCAGGCGGCTCAATGGCGCCTCCTGGCAGCACAATCATTTTGAAGATTGTTTAATCCCCTGTGTCTCGATTTGCGATTCGTAGTAGCACTGCGGCCACGGCACTTCTAATATTTGTAACTTTCATTTGGGGTTTCACCTTCGTCACGAATCAATACGTCCTGAAATACATGACTGTGGCCGACTTAATGGCTTGGCGATTCACTATTGCAGCTTTGGTGATGCTGTTAGCTCGGCCCAAAGCCATCATGACTTTAACTCGTAATCAATTAGCTCACGGCACAGTTCTGGGTCTTCTTCTCGGACTTGGCTACTTGGCACAGATGGTTGGACTTAAAGGAACCACAGCAACCGCTTCAGGATTTATTACTGGCATGTTTGTCGTTATCACCCCACTTATCAGCGGCTTCGTACTAAAGCAACCAATTTCTCGATATGCCTGGATCTCAGTGGGTCTAGCAACAGTTGGGCTTGGTCTTATCGCACTAAAAGGCACTGAGGTAAGCACTGGGGACTCGATAACACTTATCTGCGCATTCCTATTTGCTTGTCACATAGTGGGATTGAGTCGCTGGTCGCAAACCAACATTGTTTATGGGCTCACAACTTTGCAACTTTGTGTGGTTGCAGTTTTTAGCCTCACGCTAAGCCTGATTAAAGGTGGTCCAGCTGTCCCACCAAACAACACAGCCTGGTTATGCATTGTGCTACTAGCCCTATTTGCATCCTGCCTGGGCTTCTTTGCGCAAACTTGGGTACAAAGCAAAGTTAGCTCTACTCGGGCCGCAATCATTCTGACTATGGAACCAGTGTTTGCCGGCATTGCTGGTGTGTCTATTGGCACCGACCAACTAACTAAACGCTTGGTCGCTGGCGCGTTATGTATTTTGGTCGCGATGTATCTAGTCGAACTTAGTCCGCACAAACCCGACGGAGTTCTGCATCTAGAAATTTAGCCCTAGTTCTTTGTCACGAACAAAGGTTGATTAGCGAGCCCGCAACATGTCGGCAACTTGGAATGCCAAATCTAAACTCTGCACACGATTTAGTCGTGGATCGCATGCTGTTTCGTAACGGAACGGCAAATCTGCCTCTGCTACTCCGCCTACGCCACCTAAACATTCAGTGACATCATCGCCAGTGAGTTCAATGTGAATTCCACCTGGATGTGTGCCAAGTGCGCGATGCACTTCAAAGAATCCTTTAACTTCGTCAAGCACATCATCAAATAGACGAGTCTTGTGTCCGGAAGCAGCTTCTTTAGTGTTGCCATGCATTGGATCGCACATCCATACAACTGGGTGATCTGTCTCTTGCACAGTCTTGATGATGCCTGGCAATACGTCGCGAATTGTGCCGGCCCCCATACGAGTGATGAACGTTAAACGGCCTGGGATTTTCCCTGGATTCAACTGATCCATCAAGGCAAGCACAATCTCTGGTGTTGACTTAGGGCCAAGCTTTACCCCAATTGGGTTATTGATCTTGGAAACGAAATCTATGTGGGCTCCATCGAGTTCACGTGTGCGCTCGCCTACCCAAACAAAGTGACCAGATACGTCATAAAGTTTGCCTGATCGTGAATCAATACGAGTCATCGGCTTTTCGTAATCGAGTAGCAATGCTTCGTGGCTTGCGTATACGTCTGCGCGACGGAATTCTTCTGGATCAGCGCCGCAAGCGGTCATGAATGCGATTGCCCGTTCAATATCGCCAGCAACCTCTTCGTAACGCTTTCCTGGCGCAGACTCGCTAACAAAGTCTTGATTCCATGAATGCACTTGGCGTAAATCTGCGTAACCACCCTGGGTGAATGCACGCACGAGGTTCAATGTTGATGCACTTGCATGATAGGTCTGTACCAGGCGCATCGGATCTGGAATACGTGATTCCGGCGTGAACTCAAGACCGTTAACTGCATCACCGCGGTATGAAGGTAATGAAACATCATCAATCGTTTCCATGCCTGCACTACGAGGTTTGCCGTACTGGCCCGCAATGCGCCCAATTTTCACAACTGGCAGTGAGGCACCATATGTAAGCACTATCGCCATCTGCAAAATTGTCTTTAGGCGGGCGCGAATTGAATCGGCTGTGTTTGCTGCAAAAGTTTCAGCACAATCGCCGCCCTGTAGAACAAAAGCTTTACCAAGCGCAGCCTGACCGAGTTTGATGGTCAAATCATCACATTCACCTGCGAATACCAGCGGTGGCAATCCACGCAGAATTTCCTGCGCCTTCGCTAGCGCGGCAGCATCTGGCCACTCTGGTTGTTGAGCGGCTGGCAAATCGGGCCAAGTAATTTCAGTCACGCTTTCTAGGTTAGTCGGGCTAGGCACCGATTACTAAATCCAGTTCACACAATTGCGATGAACCACGATGAGCGAACAAAAACACCGACCGATAGATTAGAGACTATGACTGTAAAGAAAGTTGCCCTTTTGACCGCTGGCGGTCTGGCCCCTTGTTTATCATCCGCTGTTGGCGCACTTATTGAGCGTTATACCGAAGTTGCTCCAGATATCGAGATCATCGCCTACCGCAATGGCTATCACGGCCTGCTTCGTGGCGACTCGATTGTGGTTACGCCAGAAGTTAGGGCTAACGCTCACTTGCTACAGGCATTCGGTGGCTCACCTATCGGCAATAGCCGCGTGAAGCTAACTAATGTCAAAGACTGCGTTGAGCGCGGCTTAGTCAAAGAAGGCCAAGATCCACAACAGGTTGCGGCTGAACAGCTGGTAAAAGATGGCGTTGACGTACTTCACACCATCGGTGGCGACGACACAAACACTGCTGCTGCTGATCTAGCTGCTTACCTTGCCGGCAACAACTACGGCCTAGGCGTGGTTGGTATGCCAAAGACCATCGATAACGATGTTTACCCAATCGCGCAGTCACTTGGCGCTTGGACAGCGGCAGATGAAGGCGCACATTACTTCAGCAACGTTGTTTCAGAACACACCGCCAATCCACGCATGCTTATCGTGCACGAAGTTATGGGTCGTCACTGCGGTTGGTTAACTGCTGCAACTGCTGTTAGTTACCAGAAACTTCTCGACGACACCGCGTGGCTTGATGCATTTGGGGTTTCTCGAATTCGTCGTGATGTTCATGCAGTTTACGTACCCGAACTTGATATCGACCTTGCTGCTGAAGCAACTCGCCTTCGCGCAGTGATGGACGAAATCGGAAATGTGAATATCTTCCTCAGTGAAGGTGCTGGCGTTGATTCAATCGTTGCTGAACTTCAATCTCGTGGCGAAGAAGTGCCTCGCGATGCTTTCGGCCATGTGAAGATCGACAAGATCAACCCAGGTGAATGGTTTGCTAAGCAGTTCGCGCCGATGATCGGTGCGGAAAAAGTGCTCGTTCAGAAGAGTGGCTACTACTCTCGTTCAGCCCCGGCAAACGAGCGCGATCGCGAATTGATCAAAGCGTGTGCTGAAGTTGCAGTTCAGGCTGCCCTTGATGGCGTTAGCGGTCTCGTTGGCGAAGATGAGAATCAGGGCAATGTAATTCGTGCTTGTGAGTTCGAGCGAGTAGCTGGCGCCAAGCCGTTTGATACCACTCAGAGCTGGTTCACCGACCTACTTGCAAACATCAAACAGCCAAAAGGTGCGGCACTAGCCGCTCACTAATAACCTCAAAGTATGCCTACCTCGAATCGCGCCCTCAAAGAGCACGCAATTCTTGACGCAACTTTGGCCGAGCTACGGGAAACTGGTACCGCAAACATTTCGATGCAACAAATAGCGAATCGCTGCTCCATGACCCGAAGTGCTATCTACCAATACTTCGCCTCCGTTGAAGATATCTTTGCTGAACTAGTTATCAACGACATGGCTGATTTGGTTAATGAGATTGAACTTCGCATGGCTGAGACAAGTGACCCAGTCTCACAAGTTAATGCTTGGCTTCACTATTCACTCAAACATCTCTCTGATGGCGAACATGCCCAGATTCGAAAACTCAGCGAACTCAACATGCCTGATTCCAAGCGTGATCTACTGCGCATCCTGCACGGCCAGTTCATGATGGCGTTACTTTCACCTGTGACTCAGATAAATCCGGATAACAGCGAATCAACGTGCGCTTACATCGCTTCTGCTGTTAATTCTGCAGCGAACCGAATTGATGCTGGCGCTGACTTCGTAAAAGAGTCTGTTGCTGTGTCGCAGTTTGTGACTGCTGCAATCTCTAAATAGAACGTTGGGCTAGGCAGCCGATAGCCACATAGCCACTACGACTACTACTTAGTAACGTTTACTCGCCATTTGAATGTCTGGGCAAGAGCTCGAGTTGTTCCAGGTGCTACCGCGGTTACAACACAGGTTCCCGCTTTGACAGCTTTAACACTCACAGTCTTATTTGCCTGAACAACCTTGCAGATCTTTGGAGTGGGTGTTGACCAAGTAAGGGCATTGCCCTGTTTGGTCTTTAAAGATGTCTTGCCGAGCACAAGTGACTTGCCAAGTTTGAGCTGCACAGCCCCTGGTGCTTTCTTCCAGCCAGTAACTTTTTGCGCAACCTGAACTGGGGCAAGGAATGAAATTGGCAAGAAAGTGTCTAACGAACGATCATTAAGCCCGTTGAAATCGCGTTCTAAGTAAACCCCACACGCTACTAGCTGACAGTCAATTAACTTGCCATTCTTAGTACTCGTAAAACTACCCTTGGCGCGAAATGGGATTGACTTACTTGCATCTACTCCACCTTGATTGAGCGCAGCGGCAACATTGGATGCCCAAACCGCATCTGCATCATCACAGTTTGTTGGAAGACTGCCATCTGCTGGCAACTCGCACTGACGCAGGTAAACGCCTTTATCGCTAGGAAGCCCGGTGATAGTTGCCGAAAACTGTTCACCCGCATCAACCAAGCCAGTCGACTTTTCCAACGAGAAAGCGATTGTGCTGACATTAATTGTTGTTATGGAATCAAAGCTTCGGTCACTTGACTGAACATGGTCGCGCACACTGACAATTGCACACACATTTGTCGCACAGTCTTTCGAGTTGATTGTGCGCAAGATTGTGAATGCCTGAGCCTGGCTTGGGTTAGCCCCACCTGGCGAGGTACTAATCCATAGCGCTGAGCCAACATCCTGTGGCGATGTGCAGTCCTTCTGCACTCCCGAAAGGTGACCATCAGTCAATACACACTGCAGTACGTAGATTCCCTTATCGCTTGGCAGATTCAGTGCTTGGACTGAAACGGACTGCCCACCGGCCAGACCGAATGTCTGGGAAACTTTGATGGTGAATGTGTCAGCTTGAGCACTTGTCGCTCCAAGGGAGATAACCGCAAGTAATAGGGCTGCGATAGTGGCCATTCGTTTTGTCATGTGTCTCTTACCTTTTCTTTGTTATTTGAACCTGACCGGGACTAATACATCTGCTTTTCGATAATCACCGCGGGTGTGATCGGCGCGCGTTATGATTCCGCATTTAACAACTGTGCAATCGGTTGCATCAATCATTTTTGCAACCATAACTTTGACTTTAAAGCTGCCATTCGTTCCGAATTTTTTAACCACACTGGCTGGCACATACCAGGGCTTATTGGAGGTAATCCAAATGGAACCTTTTGACGAGCCATTGATGTTGATGCCGCCATAACAGTGATCGGGTTTAATTCCTGGCTTCGGTATTTCGCAGTAGGCAACGTAGATGCCAACATTCTTTTCATACTTAGAACCAGTGACAGTGACTTCTTGCATATCTGCGAGCCCTAAGGCCGGCGTTACCGAAAGTATTTGACCTTTGGGACCTTTTGCTGTGCCCGGCTTAACGACTGCGGATGCCAATGACAGATTGGAAGCAACCAATAAGGTGCTAAAAACTAGGATGATAATTTTGCGCAAAGCCACGTTCCAAAAGTAGCGAGAATCAGGTTTTCAAATCTGACATTGTGTCAGCGCAAAATGGAGCAAATCCTTGCAATCTAAGCATTTTGTCGTTCAAATGGTCGATCCGCAGAAACCCAATGTGAACGAACTCACACAATTTAAGATTCGGTTTTCTTGGCCTTCGCGCGTGAGGCATACATGTCTACATATTCCTGACCAGAAAGTTCCATGATCTTGTACATGATTTCATCAGTGAGTGAACGCAGGACAAAGCGGTCGTCTTCC
>CANBWF010000018.1 GCA_947373075.1 Actinomycetota bacterium
AATTCAGGCACCTCTGTGGCGCAACGCTCCTGAGCTTTCCAGCAGCGGGTGCGGAACACACAGCCACTTGGTGGGTTGCTCGGGCTAGGTAGATCGCCAGTGAGGATGATGCGTTCGCGGTCACGTTCGCGGTCGGGATCTGGAACAGGAACCGCAGACATAAGCGCGTGTGTATACGGATGCATTGGAGTGCTGTAAAGAACATCCTTTGAAGCCGTCTCCATAATTTTGCCCAAGTACATAACGGCTACGCGATGCGAGATGTGGCGGACAACCGAAAGATCATGCGCAATAAAGACGTAGGCAATGCCATAGTCGCGCTGAATGTCTTCAAGTAGATTCAGCACCTGAGCCTGGATAGACACATCTAGCGCTGAAACCGGTTCGTCACAAACAATCACCTTTGGGTTCAGGGCAATCGCGCGGGCAATACCAATGCGCTGACGCTGGCCGCCCGAGAATTCGTTAGGGTAACGGTTGTAATGCTCAGGGTTTAAGCCCACACGTTCCATCAAGCCCTGTACAGTGTTTTTCACGCCACCTTCAGGTGTAATTCCCTGGATGTCGAATGGTGAGCTAATGATTGTTCCAACAGTTTTGCGCGGATTAAGCGATGAGAACGGGTCTTGGAAAATCATCTGCATCTGCCGGCGGAACGGATTCATTTCCTTGCGCTTTAAGCCAACGAGTTCGGAACCTTCGAACTTGATGGAACCACTAGTTGGCTCGAGAAGGCGTAATACACTGCGACCAGTTGTTGACTTGCCACAACCCGACTCTCCTACTAGCCCAAGTGTCTCGCCTTGGAACACATCGAAAGAGACGCCATCGACAGCTTTCACATCACCGATGTGACGGTTGATAAGCGTGCCACCACGAATCGGGAACCATTTCTTAAGGTCTCGAACTTGTAATACTGGATCAGACATTGACTACTTCCCAATCTTGCGGTCAAGGCGAATGGTTTTGCGTTGTTCAGTGGTTAAGTGGCAGCGGGCTGCATGGTTTGGCCCGGTAATCTCAAAATCTGGACGAGTTGTAGCACAGGCATTGTCTGGCACCTGACTGCGGAATGCACAACGAGGCGCGAAGACACATCCCTTTGGCAGGTGGATTAATGACGGTGGCGTACCCGGAATTGGGTCTAGTTGCCCTTCATCACCAGCTTTAGGAATTGAAGCCAGCAAACCCCAGGTGTACGGCATTTCGGGCTGGTAGAAAATTTCCCGAACTGGTCCCTGCTCAGCAGCGGCGCCGCCGTACATAACGATTACATCGTCGGCGACATCGGCTACCACGCCAAGATCGTGGGTGATAATTACAATTGCGGTGCCGAATTCTTTCTGCAAATCGCGAAGAAGTTCAATAATCTGAGCCTGAACAGTTACGTCGAGCGCAGTTGTTGGTTCGTCGGCAATTAGTAGTTCGGGATCATTAATGAGTGCCATAGCAATCATCACACGCTGACGCATACCGCCAGAGAGCTGATGCGGATAGTCGTCAATGCGCTTTTCAGCGGACGGAATGCCAACACGGTTAAGCATTTCTAGCGCACGCGCACGGGCAGCTTCCTTGCTGACATCCTGATGAGCAGTAACTGCCTCGACAAGCTGCTTACCAATTGAGTAGTAAGGGTGTAGCGCGCTCAGTGGATCTTGGAAAATCATGGCCATTTTGAGGCCGCGTAACTGGCGCACCGTATCTGCCGATGAACTAATTAGTTCTTTGCCGTCAAAGTGAACTTCACCAGTTACATTTGCATTATCTGAACCAAGCAACCCCATTACAGCCAAACTAGAAACAGATTTACCTGAACCAGATTCGCCGACAATTGCCAAAGTCTGACCGCGACGTACCTCATAAGACAGGTGTGAAACTGCCTGAACCAGGCCATCGTGGGTCTTGAACGAAACACTTAAGTCATTAACTGAAAGAATCACATCACCTTTGTGGGTGCTGGGAACCATTACATTTGTTGAACTCGTCACTGAGTTACCTTCCGTAGTTAATTCGCTCATTTCACGCGTACCCGTGGATCGATAGCCGCATACAAAATATCAACAATTAGGTTTGCTACAACCACGAATACGCCACCAAGCAATGTGATTGCAACGAGTATAGATAAATCCAAGTTCTCTACTGCTTTTATCGCCACTGAACCAAGTCCGGTAAGACCAAAGATCTTTTCGGTAATAATTGCGCCACCTAACAATCCAGCAAAATCTAGACCAGCTGAAGTAACAATCGGCGTTAAGCCAGCTCGGAATGCGTGCTTACGAATAACAACTTTTTCTGGCAGGCCCTTTGCTCGAGCGGTGCGAATGTAATCTTCATTCATGGTGTCGAGCATTTGCGACCGGGTTAGTCGTGTGTAGTAAGCGGCGTACAAAATTGCCAAAGTAATCCAAGGCAATAGCATGCACATGAAGAACTTGCCAAAGTCTTCAGTCGGTGGCACATAATTCGGGTAAGGAACTATCTGCCATCGAACAACGAAGAAAATTAGAATCACTAGGCCAATGAAAAATGATGGAAGCGAGAAGCCAACGAGCGTTATGGCCATCACGCCGCGGTCGAAAATTGAACCTTTGTAGCGTGCGGCCAAGATGCCGGTAAAAATTCCGACGGTCATCCAAACTACAAATGCACCAATTGCTAAGTAAATCGTTACTGGCATAACGCTGGTAATTACATCTGTAACCATCATCTGACGATTCCAAGAAAAACCAAAACACGGAACATCACAGTGCATAGCGACATAACCAGTGCCAAAATCACGACCTAAGAAAATCGCTTTGACCCAATTCCAGTATTGAATATAAAACGGATCATCTAGACCAAGTCGGTGACGGTTTGCTGCAACCGCCTCAGGGGTACAGTGCACGCCACACGAGAGTGAGGCTGGATCCGTTGGAACTGCATAAAAAAGAATGTAAGTAATCAGGCTGAGCGCAAAAAGCATTCCAACAAGGACAACTAGTCGCCGGACTATATAAGGAACCAAGGTAAGTTCAACTCTTTCTATAGATAACTTTTGCTAAAAAATTCTCTAGCCAAATCTTAGTGCTTAACCAAGTGTGTGGGCAGGCACATAAGCGCCTGCCCACACGATGGTTAGTTATTAGTTAACTGCAAGCTGGGCATATGGGTATGAACCATATGGACCCCAGATGTAGGCGTTCTTTACGTCTGAACCCTGCAAGCGCTGGATTGTCGTAAACAACTTAGGTACAGCAAGACCAGCAGCCATAGCATCAGCGTTTAGCTGCTGCCATTGCTTTGCCTGCGTGCCACGGTTTGTATTAGCCATGGCTGCAGTGATCTTGTCCTGGAATGCCTGGTTATCGTAACGAGACAAATCGAACGAGTTACCCAACTGGAATAGCGGCGGGATAACTGTTGATGCGTTTGCCCAGTCAGGACCCCAACCAGCGTTTGACAGGTCGCCCTGTGTTGCTGGGTTGAGAACCTTGCTGTAGTAACCAGACGCGATACCATGCAAAGTCACAGTGAATCCTGCACACTCTAAAGCTGCCTTAATCGCAGCTGAAGCCTGAGCAGTAATCATTGAACCCTTGTCTGAGTAATCGTAGGTTAGTGAACCTGGATCTGTGATATTGCCATCGGCAAGAATTTGCTGAGCAACAGCACATGAACCATTGTCTGGCACTACGTAACCAAGAGCACCTGGATGAGGTGTAGTTACAACAGTGTCGTATGCCGGCACTGCAGCAGTACATACATAACCTGCACTACGTACAACGGTGCCACACTTGTAGACACTGCCAACCTTCTTGGCAACAACAGCTGCTACGGCAGCATGGTGAGTTGTCTTGAAGGTGTTGTAACCCCAGATGTTGGTTGGCTTGTAGTCCGCGCCCATTGATGGCTTGATAACGCCGTCAGCGAACGAACCTGCATAGTCGCCACCGCTTAGGGTACGTAGGGTAGCTCGTGGCCATGAAGCCATGATTGCCTTACGCTTTGCCAAGCTGGTGATGTGTGAGGTGTTGATTGCAGTGTATGAAACGTAAGGGTCGAAGCCGACGATCTTACGAGTTGAATACGCTGAACCAGCAGCCATTACGTCACCTAGGTAGGTTGGGTAAATGCCATCTGGAGAAACGGCAGTGGAATCTGCTCCGTTGTCAGCCATTAGGCGCTCGGTTACAACCTGTGGGGTGATGTTGAAGTCGTACTCAACTACATCTGGGTAAGCCGGACGAGTTGCGTCGGTAGCTGATGCCCAGTTGGTGTTACGAACTAGACGTAGGTGGTCACCTGATACGTAGGAATCAATCTTGTAAGGACCATTTGAAAGTAAGTGATGGTCATAAGTTGTTCCGGTATCAGCAGATGGCTTAACAGCAGCGAACTCAGGAAGAGTTGTCGCGCCACTAAAGTCTGCAACAACCTGGTTCAAGTGAATTGTCAAGAATTCACCAGTTGCTGGCTTGCCAGTACATTGAACTGCAGCATTGAACAAAGCCTGCTCTGCTGGTGTTGCTGTGTATGGGCCTGGGTAAGCAGATCCACTGTCGTAGTCACCAGCTGGAATGTCTAGGTAGCTGATCGCGTAAGTCGGACCATCAAAGATGACATCTGTAGCGAAAGTACGTGAAATGCCGTACTTGAATTCAGAACACAATACTGTGCTTCCGTCTTCCCATTTCATGCCTTTACGGATTGGGAACTTCCAGTCCTTGCCGCCATTCATCTTTGTACCAGCGGTTGTAGCGCCATCGCCAATAACTGTCGAAGCCTTTGCAGGATTCGCATTGTATGTGTACTGGGTCAATGTGCGGGTTAGGAAGGCGCTGGCAAATGCCATGTCTTCACCGGTGTAGTTACGCTGTGGATCTAAGTGCAGGATATCGTCACCTTGCGTTAGAACGTAAAGCGTTCCACCACGTGTGCCTGCTGCAGTACTGCTAGTTGTATTGCCGACGACAGCTGTCAACAGCAAAGCAACGGATGCAGTACCAACACCAAGGCGGGTTAATGCTGATTTTTTCATCAGTTTCCTCCGTTTGTTACCAGACCCGAAGGTCTGGGTGTTGTTAGCTCGGTTGAACTAACTCCTGCGAAACACTGTTGTTCCACAGAAACTTTTGGGTGCTAACTTCGGTTAGCGCGTGGGTCGAGGGCGTCGCGTAGCGCATCGCCCAACAGGTTGAATGACAGCACAACCACAACTAGAAGGCCTAGCGGGATAAAGAAGTACGCCGGATCCTGGACGAAGTAGCCAATCGAGTACGTGAGAATCTTGCCCCATGATGAATCTGGCTCCTGGACAGAAACACCAAGATAAGCAAGACCAGCTTCAGCAGCGATTACACCGGGGAACGACAATGTGGTGAACACGATGATTGGTCCCCAAAGATTTGGTAGCAATTCTTTGAACAAGATGCTGCGATTTGTCGCGCCAAGTGAAATTGCAGCTTCAACAAACTCGCGTTCACGAAGCGATAAAACCTGGCCACGAATAATACGGGCAAGGTATGGCCAGCTAAATACCGAGAGCAACAGAATCAACATAGTCACATTCGCCCAGTGATTCAGCGTGTCGTTATCCCAATGAAATTGTGCATAAAAATTTGTTACGCGCTCAGTAAGGATTGGCGACATAGCCAAAATTAGAAGTAGGACTGGGAACGCTAACATTAAGTCGATGAAGCGACTCATGATTGCATCCGCGCGACCACGCAAGTTGCCCGCAAAAACGCCGATTACTACACCCATTGAAATTGAAATTGTGGTTGCCACAGTTGCAATAAGTAGTGAGGTACGAGAACCAGCCAAAAGGCGCGCCATCAAATCGCGGCCATAGCCAGGCTCAATGCCAAGTGGGTGCGCCCAAGATGCGCCGCCCCATGGGCCAATCGGAAGACTCGATCCATCTTGCTGAACCAGCTCAATGTGGCCAGTGACTGGATCTACACCAAAGAATGCACAGATAGGACCAGCCAACAGAGCAACAACCAGAATTAGTAACAGTAGGAACATGCAGGTGCGAGCCACCCAGTCGCGCTTAATTCGCAACCATGCCATTTGGCGCAAGCTACGACCAACAATGACTTCTTGTTCTTCCAAACCTAAGTCGTCGATTGTCTCGTTGCCTAAAGACTCGAGTGTTGCCACTAGTTTCCCTCCCTGATGTATCCAATTTGAATACACAGACACTAATACCAATTACTGTCGGTTGCACAATTCCGATAGATGAAGATTAAGTCTTTTTTTAGGTTTTGGGGAGGTATTTCACAAATTTGTTACATAAAAGTATTTTCCCTGTAATTGCATAGATTCTGAGCCCCTAAGCCCGGAAACTAGAAGATCCTGAACGTGGCTTAGCGACTGACTCGCGAAAAAATAAGTGAAGTACGGCATAAGTATAATTTGCTTTTATGAGGCAAATTGACGCTGTGTTAAGGTTTCTATCAGTATTGTTGCAGAAAAGTGGTAACACTGCTGAGGCGTCAACCAATGTGGACATGTCCAAAATAAGTAGCTAGGGATACTGTGAAAAAAATTATGATTACGAAGACAAGACTCGCTCGTACAACTTTGGGCCTTGCATTCCTTGCAGTTTCGCTAATCGCACCTGCCTCCATTGCGCAGGCAGTCGATGTCACATCATTTGTGGCCGCATACAATCAAGCAGGAAGCACGCAAATTGTTTCGGTCTCTGGTGGGGTCAAGCAGTCGCTACCGACAAATACAAATCTCTTACTGGGCACTTCAGTTGATGGAAAGTCTTCCGTTTGGGAAGCACAGATCTCCGCGGGTGTCAGTGGCCTGTTATTACATACTGCTAACGGCTCCGTAACATTGCTGCCTAATGACCTATTGAATCCTGACAACATTCTGCTTCCAACTACCTCTGGCGTAGTAATTCAGCAGGAGAATTCATTCAGTTACTTGTCAGCCAGTGCCGCAGCGAATAAGACTGCGCCAGTTAATTTAGGAGCAATTCCCGCTGCGAATGCAGGATTTGATCGTCAGGTTACAGCTCTGGCCGCAGTTGACGGTGCTATTTACGCCGCAACAATTGATTATGAAGCTGGGCAAACCGATTCAGCGCTAGGCGTATCCCACGTTTGGTTCTTGAATGGCTCAAACTCTCCTGCTGATAGTTACACAACAACTGGCACTTACATCGATTCACTAGCCATTAACCCAAATAGTCCGACAACAGGGCAAATCATTTTGGTCGATCTAAAACCGGCCGAAGCAACTAGTGCATCTGTATCAGTATCGATTTCTAACAACCAAAAGTTCACGCTGACCTCAAGTCCAACTCCAACAAAAATCGCAACTGACATTTTGGATAGTTACCTAGTTTGGGGTGCAACGAACGGCTCACCAACTTCTTTGACAGCTCAAGTTACCGCGAAGGCAACGAACGTCTACGCTGCGAATGGACCCTTGGTTGTTTCATTCCCAGCCAATGTCAACGTTTCAATAGTTCCATCGGCTACTGCGCTAGATATATCTGCGAGCCTGTCAAATAAGTTAAGCCCGACAGCAAGGCTTGCTGCACCGCTGGCGCCAAGCTATAAATACAACTCGAAAATTAAGTTCTCTGCTACATCTTCATATTCAGGCTTTGGCTACGACGTTGCAGGTGGCGCACCAACTATTTTGTTAACTTCGGGAACAACATCTGCCCCACTTTTGGCGGGCGGAGCCAATGTGAAGGCAAATTTCTGTTTAACCTTAACCGCACCAGCTACAACAATTTTGGCCCCAATAAGCCAACAAGCATGCAGCACGGTGAGCAATTTGCTAACCGTCACTGCAAAGAAGCGCGTCGTTAGCATTGTTACAACTGGAACAACGATTACCGTTGAAAAACAGTCTGTTAAGAAAAAGAAAGTTACCTGGGCAAAATTCAAAATTAAAATCAAGGTAGCAAAGGGTAAAGCTAAGGCAACATTTAAATCTGGCGGAATTTACCGTTTCACCGCTGCAGCTACCAAAACTAATGCAGTAGCAGTTTCAAGCAACATAACTATCAAATAGCTAGACCAAATGACCCTAGATCCAAATTGGGTAGATCAGACTGAAGAAATTCAGTCTGATCTACTTCCAATGGAATCTGCTAATCCATTTGCGCTTGATTTAATTTCACTTGCATCAGCACGATCTGATGACCCACAAACGCACGTCGCACCACCTGGCGAAAACGAAAAATATCTATACTTAAAAAATAGTTTTAGATTCTTCCCACTGATACTTAACTTACTTTTTCTGCCGATAATTCTGAGCCTAATCAAATTCGCAATGCTATCTCCATACTTGTGGATCTTCGGGGTATGGATTGCTGTGCTTATTGGTAATGCAACTGTTGGGGCGCTGACATCGAATAAAGCGCATCGGGTGACTTTTGACTCCCACAGAGACCTGGTAAATGATTACCGTCCCACAAAATGGGCCTCAATCGATGTTTTCCTTCCATGCTGTAATGAACCGCTAGAAGTACTGCTAAATACCTACAAATCTGTGTCCAATATTGCTTGGCCGGGCCGAGTAAATGTATACATTTTGGACGATGCTGGCCGGGCCGAAGTAAGGGAAGCAGCTCAGCACTTCAAATTCAACTACCACTCGCGCGAGAACCGTGGTGAATTTAAAAAAGCTGGAAATTTGCGCAGTGGTTTTGATAATTCCGATGGGGATTTCATCCTAATTCTTGATGCTGACTTCACCATTCGAAATGATGCATTATTTGAATTGATGCCATACTTTTCCGACGAAAAAATTGGGATTGTTCAGTCACCACAGTTTTTTGACATAACACCACAACAGAACTGGCTCCAGCAGGGGGCAGGCGCAACGCAAGAGTTGTTTTACAGGTGGATTCAACCTAGCCGTGATCGAAGCGACGCCGCCATTTGTGTAGGTACTTGCGCAATCTATCGGCGACAAGCACTGGTAGATGCCGGGGGCTTTGCGCAAATTGAACATTCTGAAGATGTGCACACAGGCGTAAAGCTAGCTAAGGCCGGATATTATTTACGATACATACCCGTACTGGTGGCAAAGGGACTATGTCCTAGTGAGCCGCTTGCATTCATCAGCCAACAATATCGGTGGGCAACTGGGTCTCTGAGTTTGCTAACAGATAAAAGTTTTTATCAAAACCAAAACATAAGAATCAAACGTAAGTTGCCTTACTTCACTGGTTTCATGTACTACATAACAACTGGATTAGGTGTGTACCTTAATTGGTTGCCTGGCCCAATCATCCTTTGGTTCTTCCCTGAATTAATTAAGCCAGAAAATTATTTACCAATTTCAACAATATTATTTTCACAAGCGATCCTGCTCCCCGCGATTACCAACGGTCGTTACAAACCAAGAGTTGCACGAGTTCAGATGCTTTACTCGTTCGCACATGCGCAAGCTATTTTGGACAAGATCCGCAACACCACTCAAGGTTGGGTTGCAACTGGAGAATCCAGTTCTTCGCATACCGGGGCCAAAAAAATATCCAGAACTATGAAGACTGTTATATCTTGCGTGATTACAGCGCAAGTGCTCGGATTCATTCACGCCACCGCAGTGAGCGGCTTCGAAAATACTTGGCCCGCCATGATATTTACCGCTTTTTATATTTATATAAGTTTCCCGCTTCTCTTGATTGAGACCAAATTAAGCTCCCTTAATCGAAAAACATCCTAGGTGCCTGTATGCACCGACAGAATCCATCACTCTCGAAACTGACTGTTTTATCAGTTGCCTCTATAGTGTTACTTTTTTCAAACGCGGCTAATGCAATTGAAAAGGTTAGCTACGTTAAAAAGATTAGCTCCGTAACTTCCGGTCCAACACCTAATGAAATCCCAATTTCGACAACCACAAAGAATACGAACTGCCAAGGGCCTTCAGTAATCTGCAAGAATTACATCCAGTTTGGCTTCATTGGCGAAACTGTTGCCAAAGCAAACAAAGACTTGCCGCTACTAACCACGGCAACCGCGCACAAACCCTCACTCACATTATGGTTCCAAGATTTCTCAGAAAAGCTAAATGTTAAACAATTGAAAGCATCGTCAAAAAATGGTCAATTGCCAATAATTACTTGGGAGCCCCAGAAAATTAATGACAAGATCCCCGATAACTACCCACTAAAGGATATCGCAGCAGGAAAATTTGATAAGTACCTAATATCATCGGCTAAGTTAGCCAAATGGGCGCGGGTTCCATTTGTAATTAGATTCGCGCACGAAATGAATGGCTATTGGTACCCGTGGGGTCAGCCAAAACCGGGTGATCCAAGATCTCTAGCTGCTCGGACGAACACCCCTGAACAATACGTTTTGGCTTACCGCCATGTACATGATGTTTTTCAATCTGTTGGTGCCAAAAATGTTATTTGGATGTGGTCACCTAACCTGGTTGATGCAACACCAACTATCTCTCTCAAATCTTTATACCCTGGTGATTCTTATGTAGATGTGATGGGTTTAAGCGGATACTTACGCGACCCAGGCCAAACTTTCAACACACGATTCCCAAGAACCTTGCAACAGCTTTCTGAAATAAGCAGCTCAAAACCAATCATCGTTGCCGAGACTGCCGTTGCAAAGAAATTAGACCGTACTTCATTAATTAAAGACTTAATGCAGTCTTTGGCGCATTGCGCACAGATTCAAGGATTGCTTTGGCTCAATAAAACAACACCAACCTACGACTTCAATATTTCGAAAGATCCAGTGGGACTTCTTGCCCTTAAAGACGAGTTAGCCCAACCGCGATTTAACCCGATGTCTGGGCTGCGCTTCAGTTACGCAGGAATTCCAGCTATCGCGGGATCTATGACTATCGGCAGTACGCTCGCAGCAACTGGCAGCTACTGGGGTTACCCCACTTCCATCAGGTATAACTGGTTTTCTTGCCCATCTCCAACTGACCTTGAGACAGACTGCAAACAAATTGACCGTGGGAAGTATCACTTTCTAAACGCTGCCGATCGACATAGGTACCTGCACTTAGTTATGACGACGACAAGCCCGCTTGGGGTTGATAGCGCCATATCCGCGGTTGCTGGGCCGGTGATGTTTATTCCGGAAACCCCAATTGTTACTGCTGTTAACTTACGAGGAACATCAACCCAACTAGTATTCGGATCAGTTGCAACGACTGCAACAAACTTGCAAGTCCAAGTCGATAACCAGACCCCAATCTATTTGCCAACCAATAGTTCTGAATACTGGATAACAGGACTAACACTTGGCGAATTACATACTTACAAAGTTAGTTTCGTAGATGTCTTTGGCCAAAGTAAAAGCGTAGGCGTTAGCGCAACCGGATCATTCACTGCAGCTAAATCCCCTGACGTACCAAAACTTACGATTAGCCCAACAACAATGACAGTCCAATTCCCAACCCCAGCAACAGGTCAGAGTGCTTGGAAATATTGGATCGACTCACAACAATCAACAATTGTTGACATCACGACAACCACAGTAGAACTACCAGTGTCAGAAGTTGGCCCCCACACATTCAACCTAGTAAACATCAGTGGCGAAGGAACAACACTGACAAAAGTTACAAACTACCAAATCCTGCCAGCCCCAATTGTTACTGCTGTTAACTTACGAGGAACATCAACCCAACTAGTATTCGGATCAGTTCCTACAGGAATATCAAAGATTGTGATTCGAACACCCGGAGGCAATACAACTTACCTGCCCGCAACTACTTCCGAATATTGGCTAACTAAATTGACGCTTGGCCAGGCCACTAGTTACAGCATCACATACCAGGCAGCGGTTGGCAGTAACTATTTCGAAGGTCTCGCCACCAATGGCCAGTTTGTTGCACTGAGCACTCCGATACACGCCACAGTTGCCGTTGATGGCGCGCAGATAACCATTCTGTTCCCGACAGCAGCAAGTGGACAAAGCAACTGGCGCTATTGGATTGACAGCGATCCCGTGAAACAGATTCCGGCGACTAGAACGAGCGTAATTCTCTCAGACATTGCGCAAGGGACTCACCGAGTCTGGATTCAAGCAGTTGGCCAAGATGGAATTACTTTAAGTGTTTCACAGCCGTTCGAAATTATTAACTAGTGCAGACACGGCCCAAGCCCTAAACAAATTGGCGTAAAAGCCTCAAAGCTGCTATTCGGGTTGCTTGGAATAGATTTTTTGCGTTACAACTACATACGGCAATTTGAAAGCTTCCCGATCAAGGCGGGCAACAATCATTGCTCCCATTGATCCTGAGACAGCAAGCACCAAGTCAACATCTTGCTCAGGGCCGATTTCGTCTACTTTTTCAACTCCCAGATCAATAAGTGCCTTATGAACATGCTTCAAACGCCGATCGAACATATCCGGGCGATGCCAAGATAGACGCAAATACTCGATTTGCAAGGCTCGCTCTAAATCAAGATCGGGGCGCTGGTACTCACGGAAGAGAATGGCAGCTGAAACACCTGCTCCATAAATTTCATTCCATTTTGAAATGTGTTGAAAGTTAACCAGGAATCCCTGCTCAACTTGGAGCGATATCGCATCCAGAAATAAATCTAGTTTCGTTGGAAAATAGGAGAATAATTTACCTTCTGAAACGAGCGCTTCTTTCGCTATCATTCTTGTTGTTGTAGCTGCGAAACCATTTTGTGCCACGCATGTCAAACACGCATTCATTAGCTCGGCGTGTGGGCTCTGTTCAGGAGAAACAAATTTTTCATGAATGTAACTTGCATCAACTTCAGGAGTTGGAACTATTTCGGCTGGAGTAATTCCCAAAACCAGCAGCGCATGCAATCTTGCTACTAGTAAATCGCGGTCTACCAATTGGCTGCGTACATGTAAAAGTGTGCCAAGGATAATCTGGAAGAAAAAAACGTATTGTGCTTTCATACTCTCAGATTTGATCGCTGACTGACTAAACAGAGCCTTCAAATCTTTTGCTACGGCATCGCAAACTGGGTCGTGGGAGGCAGTAACTGCCAAAATCTCAAGAGAAGCACATTGCACTTCATTGAGCTCAAACAGACTGTCCAACAATTGCTTTGAATGTTGATGATCTTGATCCTGTTCGGACAATAAATAACTCATGATGGTCACATTTAACGGTTTGATGAATGCACTAACAGAACGGTTTTTCCAGATGTCTACTAGCAACGCATCTATATCACTGAACCGTTTACGCAGAACAGAATTGGAAAGCTTTGCCTCTATTGAGACTGAATTGAAATTAGTGCCCTCAAGTCCGAAGTGACTCAAAATGCCAACGGCTGCGTCGCGAACAAGTTCATTGTTGCGAATCCGGTTAGGTTGACGAACCTGTTCCTGAACTGCTGCCCGAGCATTTACATAATTCACTTTTCTAGGTTATGGGACAATCCCCCAATCTGCAGGTCTTGCCAGCACTTAGAGTGTTAAAACTGAGTTAAATCCTTGGCTCTCGCTTGGATAAACCCTTATTAGAGCGGTGATTTTCACTTCACAGGTTTAAAGATTGCCACCATAAAGGCTACTAACAGGGCCGCTGGAACAACCAAGAATGCTTGGCCAACTCCAATATGATCAGCCAAAACTCCAATTGAAAACGGCGCCACCCCGCTTGAAATCGCGGTTGCTATCGCAATTCGAGTAGTGGCGCGGTCAGCCCGCCCCGCGCTGACCTTGATCGAACGTTCTATGCCAAATGGGAAATGTAGAGACAAACCAAATCCGGTGATTGTCAGGAAAATAATCATGAGCGCTGGAGTAGAAGTTGCCCAAAACCCCATAAATCCAAATAACGCTAAAAGAAGTGAGCCAGCATAGAGGCGTTCAGATGACACCCGACGAGTTAGAACTGAACCAGCTAGGCGTCCGATGGCCATAGCTCCAACTACACAACCCAGCGCAATCGCGGAAGCACCTTTTGCTAGTCCCCCGTTGCTGCGCAGGTAGTCACTCGACCACAGCAAAACGGCATACTCCACACCTGAAGTACAAATCATGGCAACACATGCCCACCAAAAGGCTCTAGGCAACGGACCCGCAACATCATGACCAACTACTTCTTCATCGTCGGAGAATGGGAGTCCATAACTTGCTGTGTCGCGGCCGCGCAAAATTTCAACGGCTACAGTGGCCACTAAACCAACTGCCATACCAATGCGCCAACCAAATCCGTAAGTTACGCAAAGGCCAATAGCAACTGGTGAGAGCAAACCAAATCCAGCGGCTACTCCGTGCAGTTCAGAAATTGAAGCCGATGCGAACCTGCCTTGATGATGGCTCAAGAATGCTGCGGTGCTCTGCACTATGGTGACGCCGCCCAAGAAACACAGGGTGAAACCTAGCAAAGTTAACGGGACTATCCGGCCCACGGTAAAAAGTAGAATTCCGAGTGCCAAGACAATTGAGGCCCAGCGCAAAAGCCGGCCGCGGCCAAAATGTTGTATTAATTTTTGGGCGCTCAGTCCGGCAGCGATGCCACCAATCGACATGCCCAAACTGTGGGCTGAAGCCATTGCCCTTGATAACTGTAAATCATCCCGGAGAAAATTAATTGCTGGACCAGATCCAAAAATTAGCCAGCCGAAACAAGAAGCTTGCGCATAAGAAATTAGCGTTGGTTTATCGCGAACAAAAGTTTCTTGTACCACTGATTATCGATTTTCTGTCGGTACAAGCAAAGTATGAAGTTCGGAAACGCTTGAAGTGATGTACGTTGCTCCCGCCGTTGTTAGCTCGGCTTCATCGCCATAACCCCACAGAACGCCAATACTTTCAAGTTCGTGCGCTTTCGCCCCATGAACGTCATGTTCACGATCACCAATCATCACGATGCTTTTTTTATCAGTGATCTCGAGTTCTGAAAGTGCGTGGGCAATCACTAGTGCTTTCGTGCCTCGAGTAACGCCCAGTTCATCTGAACCCGAGATAACTTCGAAATATTGACCAAGTTCAAAGTGCTGTAAAATACTGACGGCGGAATGGTCAACCTTAGAAGTTGCAACAGCTAAGCGAACTCCAGAGTCCACCAGAGCAGCGAGCATTTCTGGGATTCCATGGAATACTGCGTTTTCAAATCGTCCTGTTTCGTGGTAATACTCACGATAGATCTGAACGGCTCGTTCAATATCTGTACCCTTAAGCCCGGCGAACTCATCGAATGAAACCCACAATGGTGGCCCTAGATATTTGCGTAATTCATCTTCACTTGGTGCCGGCAAATCAAAAGCAGCTAAGGCGTGTAAAACACCATTGGCGACGCCTTGTCCAGATTCGGTGAGTGTGCCGTCGAGATCAAAAAGAACAGTGTTCCAAGTCACGAAGCGTTGAAACCAATTTTTGCATAGACAGCAGCCAGAGTTTGAGATGCAACTTCACGTGCCTGCTCTGCCCCGATATTCATGTCCCTCTGCAACTGAGCTTTATCGCTAAGCAACTCATTGACCGTAGTCTGGAATGGTTCGGCAAAAGCCAATACCGCTCCAGCAGTTTCTTTCTTCAAATCTCCGTACATTCGGCCAGCAAAACTATCCACTAATTCATCAACGGTGTTACCGGTGTAGGCAGAAAGTATGGTCAACAGATTTGAAACACCAGCTTTGTTCGCGGGATCAAATGCAACAACAGAATCTGAATCTGTAACGGCAGACTTAATTTTCTTTTCAGTCGTTTTCAACGGATCAAGCAGATTAATGCAGCCACTTGGTGAAGATTTACTCATCTTGGCTGTTGGGTCCTGCAAGTCCTGAATCTTTGCCGTCGCTTTAACAATGTGTGGCTTTGGTAATGTGAATGTGTCGCCAAAACGGCCATTAAACCGAGTAGCTAAATCGCGGGTTAGTTCCAAGTGCTGGCGCTGATCTTCACCGACCGGAACTGCATCTGCCTGATAAAGCAAAATATCTGCTGCTTGCAAAATTGGGTAGGTTAG
Source organism: Actinomycetota bacterium (assembly GCA_947373075.1). Classification (GTDB taxonomy): domain Bacteria; phylum Actinomycetota; class Actinomycetes; order S36-B12; family UBA5976; genus UBA5976. The sequence goes on from CANBWF010000018.1 coordinate 15,901, forward strand.
CAAACCGACTGAAGCCGATGATGATCCACCTTTGGCGGCTTTATCTTTGAATTGGGTCATTCGATTAGCTTCACCGATTCCAGTAATACAGGACATAACCCACATCAGCTGAGCATGTTCGGGCACCTGGCTTTGCACAAACAAGACGGACTTCTTCGGGTCTACGCCAAGCGCGACTAATTGGGCATAAGCAAGTAGCGTGCGCTGGTTAAGTTGTGCTGGATCTTGCTCGACGGTTATTGCGTGCAAATCAGCGATGAAATAGAAACATTCGAATTCCGACTGCATACTTACCCAATTTTGCAATGCACCGAGGTGGTTGCCAATATGGAAACTATCGGATGTTGGCTGGATGCCGGATAAAACGCGCGGATTCACTGTTCTATTGTGTCAGTTCGTACTACTCGAATGCGCGAGACCCGTCGGCCGTCCATTTCGGTAACAGTTAAAGTTCCGCCAGCCACGGTGATTTCATCACCGAGTTCCGGAATTCGGCCTAGCTGGGCTGCAATAAATCCAGCGGCCGTTTCGTATGCACCCTCAGGCAAGTCCAAGTAGGTTTCTTCAGCAAAATCATCCAGATTCAGCAGGCCATCGACAATCACATCGATGCCAACTGGGATTACGCCCTCAGATTCATCAGTGTCGTACTCATCGCGGATGTCGCCAACAAGTTCTTCCACTAAATCTTCCATCGTGATGATGCCCGCAGTGCCACCATACTCGTCGACGACTAGTGCCATATGAGCGCCCGTTGCCCGCATATCCGACAAAGCTGGGATTACATGCTTACTTCCAGGTAAGCGGGCAATTTCGCGCACCAATTCACCCACGCGAAGTGAGCGCTCGCGCACATCAGGACTCAAAATGTCGCGCACATGCACAAACCCAACAACATCATCATGCGAACTATCAAATACTGGATAGCGCGAATGTGGCTGGTCGGAAACAATTTTTGCTGCTTTGAAAACTGGCAGTTCGGAATCAAGAAACTCGACTTCAGTTCGTGGAATCATGATTTCCCGAATTTCTTTATCGCCAGCGTCAAATACATCGTCAATCAATTCGCGTTCAGCGCTAGTGAGCTCTTCGTGCGAGGCCACCATGCCGCGCAATTCCTCACCTGAAATTTGTTCTTTACCTGCGCGCGGATCTCCACCAAAAATTCGAACCACGACGTTGGTTGATACAGATAGCAGTGCGATGAACGGACGGAAAATTTTGGCCATGACATCTAGCGGGGCTGCAAGTAGCAGTGAATAGCGTTCGGCATGCTGGAGAGCCAAACGCTTTGGTGCCAATTCGGCTATTACTAATGCAATGAAGGCCACAAAAATCGTGGATCCAACAAAAGCTAAGGCTTCGGCTGTACCAGCTGGCACACCCCAGCCTTCGATAGTAGGAGTTACCAGCGGAACAAATCGCTTCTCACCATAAGCTGCAGCGAAGAAGCCAGTAAGCGTTACTGCTACCTGACCTGCGGCTAGAAATCTATTTGGGTTCTTTACCAGGTTCTCAAGTCGACGCCCGCGTCGGCCGTTGTTTGCCGCTAGTTT
>CANBWF010000019.1 GCA_947373075.1 Actinomycetota bacterium
TACAACCAAATCAGCGACTTAACCGCCCGAATTAAAGCTCAACCGCGCCAGATGTAGTTAATAACTAACAAATTACATTTTTTGTTAGTTATGTCAGTTAAATCACAGAAGTCAACAATATGCACAGTGTGGATAACTTTGTGGATAAAAATATCGGGTAAAAATCCTTTATTTCTCTATGTAGTTAACCTGCGGGTAAGTGAATTTATATCCACACAAATCTGTGGATAACTGTGGATAACTTTTATTCTGTTGGGTTACTGGGGATAAGTGATGAAATTACCCACAGGTTCGCACCCAAGTAAAAACCTGTCTACATAAGGCTAGATCTGGGTTTTCCACAGTATCCACCGGTGCTACTACAACTATTAAAAAGATATATATCCAACTCCCAATACCCAACTAAGTTGTTGACGACAAAAATTAGCTCTGTAAATGGAACCTAATTATTTTTAAACACCACTAGCAACTTGTCTGCTGTATGTGGCAACATAAAGGCTCACTAAAGTACTAAGTACAAAAGATTTTAAATTTATTAATCAGCGGGTAGGAATAACTGTGAAGTTTCAAGTAGATCGAGATTTAATTGCTGAAGCTGCCGTTTGGGTAGGACGAGTAATCCCACAACGGCCAGCGCAACCGATCTTGCGTGGAATCCACATCATTGCCGCTGACAACAAATTAACTATTTCTGGATCAGACCTAGATGTTCGTAACCAAGAAATAATTTCAGCAAATGTTATTGAACCTGGGGAAGTATTAATTTCAGGTCGGTTACTTTCAGACATTATGCGCGCACTTCCAGCGGCGCCAATCGATGTTGCATCCGATGGAACTCGAATTGAAATAACAAGTGGACGATCATCGTTCACACTTCAAACAATGCCTACAGCTGAATATCCACCGGCACTAGAAATCCCAGAAGCAAGTGGCAAAGTAAACGCAAAAGATTTCACAACTGCAATTTCACAAATAGGTGTAGCAGCGGCGCGTGATGATTTCAGACAGCACCTAACTGGTATCAACTTCATAGTTGAAGGTAATGACATTGAGTTAGCTGCAACTGATGGAAATCGGTTAGCAGTAGCAAAACTTAACTGGTCACCAACGTCTGCGAAAATTTCTACTACTGCTTTAGTGCCAGCAAAATACATTGTTGATATTGCAAAGACACTTTCTCCGAATGATGACATCACACTTTCATTCGCCCAGGGCAACGAAGGTTTAATTGGCATCACAGCTGGTAATCGTCAAACAATTAGTCGCACAATTGCTAGTACATTCCCAACATATAAATCCTTGTTAGATTTTGAGCCGACGTCTACTGTGCAGATTGATACCGCAAAATTAATTGAAACTGTAAAACGTGTTTCACTTGTCCTAGATCACAACTCACCAATCGCACTTAGTTTCGAAGATGGTGAAACCTGTGTATTCGGCGCCGGCGGAATTGGTGAACGATCAGAGGCGCGCGAATATTTGGAGAGCACACTAACTGGGGAAAGTTTGACTCTTGGCTTCTTCCCTAACTTCCTAATTGAAGGACTTTCTTCATTAAACGGCGCCATTACTGAAATTTCTTTAACCGCACCAATGAAGCCGGCATTGTTGGTCGGTAAGCCTGAAATTGATGCAGCTGCGAGCGACGCTCATAAATATTTGTTACTACCTCGCCGTCTCGACTAATGAAAATTAGTGCACTCGGTCTCGCTAACTTTCGTAGTCATGAGTTGCTGCAACTTGATCTAGCCGATGGAACCACAAGCATCGTTGGCCGTAATGGATTAGGTAAGACCAACATAATTGAGGCAATTCACTACAGCGCAACTTTGGATAGCCACCGAGTTACCCAAGATGCGCCCTTGATTCGTCACGATTGTGCCAGCGCATTTTTGGAAGTCACTGCGCAAAAACATGGACGCGTGGCAAAAGTGGCCGTAACAATAAATCGCGATAAAGCAAATGTTGTTGAGTTGAATGGCAGCCCAGTTCGACGACCGCGTGATGTAGTTGGTGTGATCCAAGTTGTGGTTTTCTCGCCGGAAGATCTTGATTTAGTAAAAAATGAACCTGCAGTTCGGCGTAGGTTTTTGGATGACTTTTTAATGTTGCAGTCGCCACGCATGGCAGACATTAAACAAGATTACGAACGAGCGTTAAAGCAGCGAAATAGTTTGTTGAAATCGGCTGGTCGGCGAGCACTTAGTGAAACAGCGCGCAACACATTAGTCGCTTGGGACGAGCAGTTGATTAAGTATGGGGCCGAGTTAGTTTTAGCCCGATTAAAAGCGATTGAAGCACTATTGCCGCACGTACAAGAATTTGGAAATGTTATTAGTGACACCACCGAGCCGATCATGGCTAGCTATCAGTCGAGTTGGCTCACTGAACCAACACAGAGTCTGGCTAGCATTAGCGAGCAATTACGCGATGCACTAGCTGCTAGGCACAGCGAAGAAGTTGATCGCGGGTTAACTCTTTCTGGGCCGCACCGTGACGACTTGGCACTGGAATTAAATAATGCGCCAGTGCGAAACTATGCCTCACACGGTCAGTCTTGGTCGGTTGCTATCGCCTTACGCATGGCCACTTTTGAAGTGCTGCGCGAACATGATTCAGACCCAGTGCTAATTCTTGATGATGTTTTTGCTGAACTCGATGCAAAACGTCGTGCTCGACTAGTAGCAACAATTGCTGATGTTGAACAGACCATAATTACTGTTGCCGATATCCAAGATGTGCCGGCAGATTTGGCAGGCGTTCAATATTGGCTGGACGACGGAGCTGCACATGTTAAATAACGAGCAGCACGAGTTTTTGAAGTCAATCCTTACTCGCGCACGACTACGTAAGGGAATTCCGGCAAGGACCACGCCCACATTTAATCGCGTCGTGGATGAGCAGCGAAGTGGCGCGGGCCCCGATGTCCGAGACCCGGCGCAACTTTCCATGCTTGTTGATCACCTGATTGTGGCCAAAGGCTGGGACTTAAATATCACTGCTGGAAAGTTGCACGCAATGTGGCCGCAACTAGCAGGTGAGCAAGTGGCAGATCACGTGCAAATCGAAACTTTGAATCTAGATCCGAGTGGTACCTCTGGTGTGTTAATTTTGCGGGCTGACTCAACAGCCTGGGCAACACAAATGCGACTCTATATTCCTAAAATTGTGCAGACTTTGGCCGATGAATTTGGCGCAGGTGTAGTGACCGATATTCAAGTGCTTGGACCAAGCGCGCCGTCTTGGAAACACGGCCTTAGAAGTGTGCCGGGACGCGGTCCTAGAGACACATATGGGTAGTGAGTTTAGGCCTATTTTTGACGGATAAACCGATAGGATTGAGGTACTCACACACAGATAAAAAGTGGCAAATTTAGCCACCGAAAATCGTGTGTTTTATCCCACTAACTGGAAGGCCTACTAGTGTCATATGACGCCAGTGCCATTCAGGTCCTTGAGGGCCTGGATGCTGTTCGTAAACGCCCCGGAATGTACATCGGTTCAACCGGTGAACGCGGGCTACACCACTTGGTTTATGAAGTTGTCGACAACTCTGTTGACGAAGCACTAGCGGGTCATTGCACGCACATCGATGTAACTATTTTGGCCGATGGCGGAGTGCGTGTTATCGACAATGGTCGCGGTATTCCAGTGGATATTGTTCCATCTGAGGGCAAACCAGCCGTTGAAGTCGTTTTAACCGTGCTACACGCCGGTGGAAAGTTTGGCGGCGGCGGCTACGCAGTCTCTGGCGGCCTTCACGGCGTTGGTGTGTCAGTTGTTAACGCGCTTTCAACGAACGTTGATGTTGAGGTAAAGCGCGAAGGATCAATCTGGACCCAGTCCTACAAACACGGTGTCCCAGTAGCCCCGCTGGCTAAAGGTGGCAAAACCGAGACAACTGGTACTGCAGTTACTTTCTGGGCCGATGGCGATATTTTTGAAACGCTACATTATGACTTCGATACCTTAGCTAGGCGCTTCCAGGAAATGGCGTTCCTAAACCGCGGTCTAACTCTTTCGTTAACCGACGAGCGGGCTGCAACTTTTGCTAGCACCGACGAGCGTGGCGAAGAAGTAATTGAAAGCGGAAACCGCAGCGTCAGCTATTACTACGAAGGCGGCATCGCTGATTTCGTTCGACATCTAAACTCAACCAAAGTTGCAGCGCACGGCGAAGTAATTGAAATTGCGGCTGAGGATGACGAGCGTGGGCTAAGTGCGGAGCTCGCATTGCAGTGGAGCAACAGCTACACCGAATCTGTTTACACCTTCGCAAACACGATCAACACAATTGAAGGCGGAACCCACGAAGAAGGTTTCCGCGCTGCACTCACGACATTGGTCAATAAGTTTGCGCGCGAGTGGAACATCCTGAAAGAAAAAGACACCAACCTTTCCGGTGAAGATGTTCGCGAAGGTTTAACTGCAATCGTCTCAATCAAACTGCGCGAACCACAGTTTGAAGGTCAGACTAAAACCAAACTTGGAAATACTGAAGCAAAAGCATTCGTACAAAAAGTAGTGAACGAGCAGCTAGGTGCTTGGTTTGAAAAGAACCCAAGCGAAGGCAAAGAAATTGCCCGCAAGTCTGTACAGGCTGCAACAGCTCGACTAGCTGCTCGCAAGGCACGTGACCTAGCGCGTAACCGAAAAGGCCTCTTAGGCAGCAGCGGTTTGCCAGGCAAGCTAAAAGATTGTTCGAGCACCGAGCCGAGCGAGTGCGAAGTATTCATTGTTGAAGGTGACTCAGCAGGTGGTTCTGCTGGCCAGGGTCGCGATCCACGGACCCAAGCTATTTTGCCGATTCGTGGAAAAATTCTGAACGTTGAAAAAACTCGGCTCGACAAAGTGCTAGCCAATACTGAAGTTCAGTCACTGATCTCTGCTTTTGGTACTGGTATCCAGGACGAATACGACATCAACAAATTGCGCTACCACAAAGTTGTTTTGATGGCTGATGCTGACGTTGATGGTCAGCACATCCGCACACTACTTCTGACTTTCTTATTCCGTTACATGCGTCCGCTTGTCGATGGTGGCTACGTTTACCTCGCACAACCACCGTTGTTCAAAATCAAATGGTCGCGCGAAGCTCCGGCTTACGCCTACAGCGACCGTGAACGTGATGCAATTGTTGAAGCTGGACTCGCTGCCGGCAAGAAACTACGTACCGAAGACATTCAGCGCTACAAGGGACTCGGTGAAATGAATGCCGAAGAGTTGTGGGAAACCACAATGGATCCACAGCGACGAGTACTACTACAAGTTTCAGTTGACGATGCTGCGCAAGCAGATCAATTGTTCTCGACCCTCATGGGTGAAGATGTCGAAAGTCGCCGCAACTTCATTCAACGCAATGCTCGCGACGTACGCTTCTTGGATATCTGATGACTGAAATTTCGGAAACAAACGACCACATCGAAGTTGTTGACCTGCATGTAGAAATGCAGCGCTCCTACCTCGACTACGCGATGAGTGTTATCGTCTCGCGCGCACTTCCAGATGTTCGAGATGGTTTAAAGCCAGTGCATCGCCGCGTTATTTACGCGATGTACGACGGTGGATATCGCCCAGACCGATCATTTAACAAGAGCGCTCGCGTTGTTGGTGAAGTTATGGGTCAGTACCACCCACACGGCGATAGTGCGATTTATGACACCTTAGTTCGACTCACCCAAAGCTGGTCATTGCGTTACCCGTTGGCTCAGGGTCAAGGCAACTTTGGTTCACCAGGTAACGATTCACCAGCTGCTGCGCGTTATACCGAGGCACGTCTTGCTCCACTTGCGATGGAAATGGTTCGCGATATTGATCAGGACACCGTTGATTTCACTCCGAACTACGACGGCAAGAATCTTGAACCAACAGTTTTACCAGCACGCTTTCCAAACCTGCTCGTAAATGGCTCGTCCGGTATTGCTGTTGGTATGGCCACCAACATTCCGCCACACAACCTTCGTGAAGTTGCGGCTGGCGTTCAGTGGTCGTTAGAAAATCCAGAAGCAAGCCGTGAAGAATTACTTGAAGCATTGATGGAACGCGTTAGCGGACCTGACTTCCCAACGGGCGCATTGATTGTTGGTCGTCGTGGCATCCAAGATGCGCAGCGCACAGGCCGAGGCTCAATCACGATGCGAGCGGTTACGGAGATCACAGAAGACAAGCGCGGTCGAACCGTGATTGTGATTACTGAACTGCCGTACCAGGTGAATCCAGATAATTTAATTTCGCGAATCGCTGAACTGCATGACCAAGGCAAGATCACAGGCATCGCAGACATCATCGATGAAACAAGTAGCCGAACGGGCATGCGCATTGTTGTCGTACTTAAGCGCGATGCAGTGGCAAAGGTTGTGCTTAACAACTTGTTCAAGCACACACAGCTGCAAGATAATTTCGGAGCCAACATGTTGGCTCTTGTTGATGGTGTGCCGCGCACGCTCACTCTTGATGCGTTTGTTTCAAACTGGATTACACATCAGATTGAAGTCATCCAACGTCGCACTGCATACCGCTTACGTATTGCACAAGAGCGCGTACATATTTTAATTGGCCTACTAAAGGCAATCGATCGCATTGACGAAGTCATTGCATTGATTCGTGGTTCTGCATCTGCATCGACTGCGCAACAGGGCTTACAGGACCTACTTGAGATTGATGAAATTCAAGCACAAGCAATTCTTGATATGCAGCTTCGTAAGTTGGCGGCGCTGGAACGCAATGAATTACAAAATCAGCACGATAAGTTGATGGCTGAAATTGCTGACTACGAAGATATCCTTGGGAGCATTGTTCGTCAGCGTTCCATCGTTAGTGAAGAGCTTGCTGAAATCGTTGCCAAGTTTGGTGACGAGCGACGTTCACAAATTGTTGCTGATGAAAATGATGTAACTAATGAAGATCTAATCGTCAATGAACCGGTTGTAGTAACAATCACTGCGGACGGTTACGTGAAGCGAACCAAGGCTGGCCTGTACCGTGCACAACGTCGCGGTGGTCGGGGAGTTAAAGGCGCAGCGCTTAAGCAAGACGATGTTGTTGCACACTTCTTTGTGACAACTACTCACAACTGGATTTTGTTCTTTACTAATCGTGGTCGAGTATTCCGCGTCAAAGCCTATGAACTTACCGAAGCAGGCCGCGATGCACGTGGCCAGCATGTAGCTAACTTGCTACAACTTGCTCCGGATGAAGAGATTGCCCAGGTACTTGATCTGAAAAACTACGAGCAGGCACCGTACTTGGTTTTGGCAACCCGTGGTGGAACTGTGAAGAAGACTCGTCTAACCGAATATGATTCACCGCGAAGCACCGGCCTAATTGCCATCAACTTACGCGAAGATGACAGCTTGGTCAGTGCGCAGCTCGTTAGCGCCGAAGATGATGTAATTTTGGTTACCAAACTTGGTTACTCAGTGCGCTTCCATGCATCAGACGATACGCTGCGCCCAATGGGTCGTTCCGCGACTGGTGTTATCGGTATTCGCTTCAAGAGTGCTGATGATTATTTGCTCTCACTCGAAGTTGCCCTTGAAGATGATTACCTAGTAACAGTTACTGATGGAGGTTGGGTAAAACGGACTCAACTATCCGAATGGAATGCAAAGGGTCGTGGCACCCAAGGTGTTCGGGCTATGCGCTTAGTTGAAAGACGTGGCGGACTCGCAGGCGCACTTGTTTGTAAGGGTGACGATGAACTTTTCGCAATCGCTTCAAATGGTGTGGTAATCCGAACTCGAGTTGATGAAATTCGTGCCGCTGGTCGAGACACCATGGGTGTTTCTTTGATGAAGGTGGCCGAAGAAGATCAGGTGGTCGCTGTTGCTCGTTCATCAGCTGCATCATTGGCGCTGCTAGATGAACTTGCTTTGGATGAACCGGTAGCTGATGAAGCAACTGAAACTGATGGTGAAGTTGTGACCGAAGTAGTTGTAGAAGGTGAGCCAAGCTAATGTCAGCAGCCCATGAGAGCCGCATTGAAGGCAGCGCGTCGGTAGAAACTCGCAAAGTACGCATTACCAGGTTGGATCCTTGGTCGGTTGCTAAGTCTGCTTTCATGCTGGGCCTGACTATTGCTGGGGTACTTATTGTGGCGACTGTGGCGCTGTGGCTATTACTGTCGGCTGCTGGGGTTTTCGAGGCAATCACTGGGCTATTCCAGTCAGTTTCTGGCAATAGCAATTCATCTGGCGTCAGCTTTTTATCACTTGGGCGCTTAGTGGGCTTATCAATGGTTATTTCGGCTATTGAGATTGTGTTACTTAGCGTTCTTTCGGTAATTTTCGCGGTGTTGTACAACCTCAGTGTTGGATTTACGGGCGGAATTGAAGTAAGTGTCACCGATAGCGGGACAAAGTAACGCCCCAATTTTGGGCGAAACGCGAAATTGCGGTAATCTCGTGACTCGCGTTAAAAATTTCGACAAAGTGTTAGATCTACAACTGAATAAGCACGAGTAATAAGTACGAGGGCCTATAGCTAAACCTGGTTATAGTCCTGGTGCAAGGAAGAGGTCGATCCCGAATCGACTAAGACGTAAGGGCCTATAGCTCAGCTTGGTTAGAGCGCTTCCCTGATAAGGAAGAGGTCGATGGTTCAAGTCCATCTAGGCCCACGCAAGTTCTAGAAAGGATCGCTATGAAAAAGTTTTTCTTGGCAGTACTAGCTCTGGTTGGTTTTGTTGGCTACAAGCAGGCAAAAGCAAATAAAGCTGAGCAGGACTTGTGGACACAGGCCACTTCTGAGTAGTTTAGAAGTCTTGGAATGTTCCAGGGGACTTAGCTCAATTGGTAGAGCACCTGCTTTGCAAGCAGGGGGTTAGGGGTTCGATTCCCCTAGTCTCCACAATAAGGTCGCGTAAGCGGCCTTTTTGTGTTTATAGAATAAGTTACTTAGGGTCAAAGGCGACGCGATGTTAGATGTGCTTAAGGAAACACCGACTCTAACTCGCCGACTACTTTTTGGAAATTTCTTAAGTTCGTTAGGTAGCGGTTTAACACTCCCGTTACTCATTGTTTATTTGCATCAAATTCGTGGCTTCACTCTTTTAACGGCGGCACTTGTTGTTGCGTGGATGTCTATTTCTGGCCTAGTAGCTACCGGACCGGTTGGCGCGGCAATTGACCGTGTAGGCCCTAAACCAGTAATGGTTGTTTGCCTAATCGTGCAAATGTTTGCAACTTTGAGTTGGGCATTCGTGCATAACTCCACCCAGGCGTACCTAGTTGCCAGTTTTAGCGCTTTAGGTCAGTCGGGTCTTTGGCCGGCACAAAACACAATGGTTTCCAGGATGGTGCCAGCGGAACAGAGACAAAACATTTTTGGTGTTTCCTTTATGTTTTTAAATTTAGGATTGGGCATCGGTGGGTTAGCCAGTGCACTGATTGTCGATTTAAATGATCCATCGAGTTTCTTGCGCTTATATGCCATTGATGCTTGTTCATACTTGCTCTATTTAGTAGTTCTGCTTTCGATACCTAATTTCGTTCCAGAGCCAGGGCAAAAACATGAGCCTGGCAGTTATCGTGATTTACTGGCTGATCGAAAATTGATTTACTACTTTTTCGCCACACTGCTAATGCTGATTTGTGGGTATGGCTCACTAATGGATGCAGGTATCGCACCACTGCTCACCGTATTCGCTCATCAATCGGCTAAAGCGTTAGGACCGATTTGGGCGATTAATACTTTCTTAATCGTGATCGGCCAGATCTATTTCTTGAAGCTGGTTAACGGCCGAAGTCGATCCCGCATGCTGCAAGTGGTGTGCTTACTCTGGGCGCTGTCTTGGTTGATGCTGGCAAGTGGACTTAAATTGCCGGGCCTGTGGCCAGCAGGTATGGCGGCGGTGGCAATGGGCATCTTTGCCTGTGGCGAGATGGTTTGGTCACCTGTTGGACCAGCGCTGCCAAATGACCTTGCGCCTGAGCACTTACGTGGACGCTATAACGCCGTGAGTTCTTTGAATTGGACGCTCGCTGGTTCAATCGGTCCAGCATTTGGTGGGTTCATGCTCGACCGTCGGTTGCCATTCCAATGGATTGCGATTTTGCTCTTCGGCTTTGTCATTTCAGCCTTTTTAGCTAGCCGCCTGCGTAAGCAACTGACGCCAAGTCAAGATGGGCTTGAATAAAAATAAATTTTCTATGCACAGGCTATGTGGTAAAAAGGGTCTGCAAAATAAGGATTTTAATAATATTGAGGACTGCCACTCACAAGTTATCACCAGCCAAGACTGCATAAAAGCCTGGTTTTTCCCCACTTTTTCCACAGTCTTATCCACAGGCCTGATTGTCACTGTCAGAGCAGCAATCTAGAGTCGGGCTAATACATAAAACTGCAGATTTTGAAGGTATTCATGAGCGTTGCTGAATTTTCACGGGATCACAACCCTGATCAACTTTTGACCCCACCGCAAGACATTGTTGCTGAACAATCAGTGCTTGGTGCGATGCTCCTAAGTAAAGATGCCATTGCCGACGTTATTGAACATCTACATGAAAATGATTTCTATAAGCCGGCACACACCACAATCTTCGCAGCAATTCTCGACATCTATGGTCGCGGCGAACCGGCTGACGCAATCACAGTTTCGAACTATTTATCTAAAGCCGCAACGTTAAATAACATCGGTGGCGTCAGTTACCTGCACACTTTGGTCTCTGGTGTACCAACAGCTGCAAACGCTGGGTACTACGCACGCATCGTTACCGAGCGAGCAGTGCTTCGTCGCCTGGTAGAAGTTGGCGCTCGCATTACCCAAATGGGTTACTCAGGCGATAGTGAAATTGATGTGCTCGTTGATCGCGCGCAAGCTGAAGTGTTTGATGTAACTAAGCAACGTCAGAGTGAAGACTACCAACCACTTTCCACAATCATTCCAGACACATTAGACGAGATCGAAGCCATTGAAGGTAAAGGCGGACAACTGCTTGGTGTACCAACAGGATTCTCTGGACTCGATGCCATCACACACGGTCTGCACGGTGGGCAACTAATTATTGTCGCGGCCCGACCAGGTATGGGTAAATCCACATTGGCGTTGGACTTAGCTCGAAGTGCGAGCATTAGACATAATTTGACGTCAGCAATCTTCTCGCTGGAAATGAGTCGAAACGAAATTGCGATGCGTCTGCTTTCTGCCGAAGCATCCGTGAGTTTGAATTCAATGCGTGGCGGCAACTTGGTCGAAGCCGATTGGCAGCGTCTTGCAGCTCGGATGGGTCAAGTAAGTGAAGCACCAATGTTTATCGATGATTCACCGAACATGACCATGATGGAAATTCGCGCAAAAGCTCGCCGTTTGAAACAACGACACGATCTTAAACTTATTGTGATCGACTACATCCAGCTGATGAGTTCTGGTCGTCGAGTAGAAAGTCGTCAGGTTGAAGTTAGTGAGTTCTCTCGCTCACTTAAGTTGCTAGCTAAAGAACTTGATGTGCCTGTTGTCGCACTGAGTCAGCTAAACCGTGGGCCAGAGCAGCGCCAGGATAAGAAGCCGATGCTTTCAGACCTTCGTGAATCAGGCTCGCTTGAGCAGGATGCAGACATGGTTATCTTGTTGCATCGTGAAGGATTCTACGAACCGGAATCACAGCGCCGCGGTGAGTCTGACTTCATCTTGGCCAAACACCGCAACGGCCCAACCGACACAATTACTGTTGCCTGGCAGGGCCATTACAGTCGCTTTGCTGAAATGGCTGCGTCTTCCTAATCATGGGTGTTATAGATCGCGAGCATCTCGCTTCGTTATTAGAACGCGAACGTAAAACTTATCGGGTTAACAATCCTGGCTCTATTGCACTTTACGAACAGGCAACTAATTTGTTCGGAAGTGTTCCCATGACCTGGATGAATAAATGGTCAGGTGGATTCCCGCTTTATTTTGAAACTGCACATGGCAATCGCATAGTTGATGTCGACGGACATACTTACATCGACTTCGCACTGGGTGACACCGGAGCCATGGCCGGACATAGTCCCGCAGCAAGCTCCGCAGCAATAAGTCATCGAATCAATGATGCTGGCGGAATCACCACGATGTTGCCGACAGCGGATGCACAATGGGTGGGCGCGGAACTGACGCGCAGATTTGGTCTCCCACTTTGGTCATTTACGTTAACCGCTACTGATGCAAACCGGTGGGCAGTCCGGCTGGCTCGACTTGCCACAGGAAAACCAAAAATTTTAGTTTTCTCTTACTGTTATCACGGATCAGTTGATGAAACGTTCGCAGTTCCAGGGCAAGACGGACGAGCAACTGTGCGACCTGGCAATGTTGCTCCGCCAGTTCCCCTGGATGAAACAACTCGGGTAGTCGAGTTCAATGATCTTGCTGGTGTTGAACGCGAACTAGCTAATGGCGATGTCGCAGCAATCTTGGCTGAACCGGCAATGACAAACATCGGCATAGTTTTACCTGAACCAGGATTCCTTGAAGGGTTACGCGAGTTAGCAACAAAATACAACGCGTTATTAATGATTGATGAAACGCACACTTTCTCTGCGGGACCTGGTGGCATGACTGCGCGGGATAATTTATCGCCAGATATTTTTATTATTGGCAAATCAATAGGTGCGGGTATTCCATCGGGCGCATACGGCATCACCCACGAAGTTGCTCAGATGCTAACCAATCACCCAGAGGCAGACCTAATCGATGTTGGCGGAGTAGGTGGCACACTTGCTGGTAACGCACTCTCGCTAGCGGCCATGCGTGCGACTTTAGGCGAAGTCCTAACCGATCAGGCTTTTGAGCAGATGATTGTTCTCGGTACCCGCTATACCGAGCAGGTGCAAGAAATTTTAGATCGATATGAAATTAATTGGTCCATTTCCCAAATTGGCGCACGCGCTGAATATCGATTCACTTCTCCAGCACCGACTTCGGGTACTGAGTCAGCAGCAGCTAGCGACGATGAATTAGACGAGTTCATGCATCTTTATATGTGTAATCGCGGAATTTTGATGACACCATTTCATAACATGGCCTTGATGTGTCCAGCGACAACAGCGGCAGATGTGGACACCCACCAGGCCTTATTTGAATCAGCTATTCGAGAGCTCGCACAAATCGACTAACCGTCTAGAGTTGGATTGTGAAACTAACCACTCGACTATGGCTATTTCTTGGCGCCGTATCGATTGTGATGGGCAGTGTTGCTGCCTGGGAAATTCGCGCATATGAAATTGCTCGAGCACATGTTGGCAAAGTCTTGCCCCAAGATCAAGAGCTAATTCATGTGGGTAACCAATTGGCAGCAACTATTGCGGCTGCAGCCGTAGTTGATTTCTTACTTCTGGCTCTAGCCTCGTATTTCGCACGCCGTTGGGTCATCATTCCACTGCTTCGTATTCGCAAGGATTTAAATCGCGTTTCAAGCGGCGAGTTAAATATAGGGATACGCGCAACAGGCCCACTTGAAATAGCTGAAACGGCAAAAGCAGCGGATGACATGCGGCGCAGTTTGGTTGATCAAATAGATCGAACTAGGTCAATTGAATCTTCAATCTCAGCGGAACCGACACTTACGAATGAAGTGCGCGCTGCTTTAGCGACAAAATTTCAGCGCTCCAAGATCCATCCACTTGAGGTCTACGACATCTATCAGGCAGCCGAAGGTGTGACCAGTGGTGATTGGTGGGACATCTTCTCGAATGAGCGCGGTCATGTAATTGTCCAAGTAGATATTCAGGGCCATGATGCTGGCGCTGCAATTGCAGGTTTACAGTCAAAAGCAGTTTTCGAAACTGCAGTGAGTTCTGGAATCGATATTCATCGAATCGTTAAAGCGGCTTCAGACACATTGGCAGATGTTGAAGCCAAAATCGCGACCGCATTTGTGTTGGAGATTCCAATTGATCCAAAGTCGCCCGTGCGCTGGATTAGTGCTGGACATCCACCGGCAGTCGTACTTTATCCAGACGGAACACATAAACTTTTGAATCCAACTGGGCCTATGTTGGCTGGATTTGGAAAAGTGTGGGACATTAAACAATTTTTACTTGAACCTGGCATGCGCATCATGATCACTTCAGATGGGTTGTTAGAGTTGCGTAATTCGAAAAAAGAGTTTTTTGAAATTGAAGGTTTACTTGCAGCAACGGCAAATCTTTCGAAAAATGATGGCCCACGAGAGGTAATTGCAAATATTTCTGCGGCTATGAAAGATTTCGCTGCACACGATGAACTAAACCATTGGATACATGAAGATGTAACAGTTGTTGCTATCGCCAGGGAGCAAGCATGAGCGATGAAGTGAGAATTCGTAAGTCAATTCAAGAATTACCTGGCTATAAAGCCGGAGCTCGTGCGCAGGCAGTATCTGGTTTTACCCCATACAAACTTTCAAGTAATGAAAATCCGCTAACTCCACTTCCCAGTGTTGTCTCTGTTATCGCAAGTGCTGCTGAATCGATAAATCGATATCCAGATCCACTAGCAACTGAATTGACTACGCGACTTGCAGAAAAATTTCAGGTAGATCCAAACTGCATTGCTCTAGGCACAGGTTCAGTGGGAGTATGCCAGCAAATTGTGCAGGCTTTATGTGACGCAGGGGATGAAGTAGTTTTTGCTTGGCGCTCATTCGAGGCGTATCCGATTATCACAACAATTGCTGGAGCGGTAAGTGTGCGCGTCCCTTTAACCCCTTCGGGTGAACATGACCTTGCATTGATGGCAGGAGCAATTACAGATCGCACCCGGGTTATCTTTATTTGTACGCCAAATAATCCAACCGGCAGCATCGTTAATAACCAAGACTTGATTGATTTTCTAGCCAAGGTTCCGACAAATGTTCTAGTAGTCATCGATGAAGCTTATGTAGAGTTCAATCGCGACGAACAAGCAGTAGATGGTTTAGCCGCATTCCAATCATTTTCAAATGTTGCAGTTTTGCGAACTTTTTCTAAGGCATATGGACTAGCTGGGCTTCGTGTTGGCTACTTAATTGGTCCAGAGGCATTGGCCGAAGCGGTGCGTAAGACCGCAGTGCCATTCGGAGTTTCATCGCTCGCACAGGCCGCTGCTATCGCCTCCCTCGATCATGAAGACGAATTACTTGATCGCGTGCAAAACCTGGTAGAGCTTCGAAGTTGGTTCGAGTCAGCACTAGCTGAATTAGGATTTCAAATTCCGGCAAGCCAGGCCAACTTCATCTGGCTACCTTTGGGAGAACGTTCGGAACAATTCGCTAAGCAATGTGCCGACGTCGCAGTTGCAGTGCGAACTTTCGTTGGCGAAGGCGTTCGAATAAGTATTGGCGAACGCGAGGCACTTGAAGTTTTGCTACCTATCTGTGCTCAATACGTTTAGTGCTATTGCGCTAGTAACTGCTTGACCAAATTAGCGACCTGGCCGCCATCGGCACGACCAGCAACTTGTGGTTGCACGATTTTCATTACTGAGCCCATAGCGCTTGGGCCAGTTTGACCGGCCTCTGCGGTGGTTGTGATTGCTGCTGAAATAATCGATTCAAGTTCAGCACTTGATAGTTCTTCTGGAAGATATTTCTTGATGACAGCTAATTCATTTTCTTCAGTTTCAGCAAGTTCGGGGCGATTTGCTTCTGTGTATGCAGCGCTTGCCTCTCGACGCTTCTTTGCTTCACGATTTAAAACGGTAACTACATCTGGATCGGTTAGCTCGCGGGCCTCTTTGCCGGAAACTTCTTCATTGGTAATTGCAGAAAGAACCATTCGCAAAGTAGATAGCGCGATTGTGTCTTTGCTTAGCATGGCTGCTTTGACATCAGCTTGCAGAGTTTCTTTTAATGAGGCCATTTTTACTCCCTAGTTACCAGAAGTCTACGGTGTGGGGACTGCAGTATCGGTTGGTGTAGCAGTCTCTGTTGGAGCAGGCGGCGGCGTTGGTTTATGGGTAGGTTTGCTCGGCGGTTTAACTGTTGGCTTCACTTCTGGCTTACTACTCGGATTTGCTTGTGGTTTACCAGTTGGTTTTACATATGGAGTAGAACTAGCACTCGGGGTTGCGGAATAGTAGCTTGACCAGTTATTTGCAGCGTTGCACTTAGCTAACTCGTCGCCAGTCATGTTTGGACACAATCCGTAGCCACCGTAGTTACCCCAGCCGCCTGGGTTGAGGCCAAATAAAGTTTTTAATTTCCATTTTGTCTTTGGGGTACCAGCAAGGGCGCCAGCCATTGACTCACGCCAGATTGGCCCAGGAAGTAGGTAGCCGTAAACCTGTGAGTAGTAAGTACCGTTAATAGTTACGTTGCTCATTGGATATTTCTGGCCACCACGCGGATCACCGACCCAAACAGCGGCCGCCATGTCTGGGGTAAATCCGACAAACCAAACAGCTGCGTGGCTGTCGGTAGTTCCGGTTTTGCCTGCTGCTGGTCTTCCAAAATACATCGTTGCACCAGTTCGGCCACCTAGTGGACCATCAATTACGCCAGCCATTATCGCAGCAACACTGTCTGCTACGTCAGCATCAATTGCTTGGGTGCAGTTTGCGGATGGCGTGTCAAGTGCCTGACCATCTCGATCCGTGATACTCAAAATTGCTATTGGATTACAGTGAATGCCATGGCCCGCAAAAGTTGCCATTGCTTCAGCCATATCTAATGTGGTCACATCGAAACAGCCAAGTGTGAAACAGGGCAACTGCGGAATGTCTTGACCGTTTCCAAGTGTCACACCTAATGCTTTGGCTACTGCTGGTGGATCACAAATACCTGTTTGTTCTTCGAGGGCGACGAAGTAGGTATTTACCGAATAAGCCGCGCCTTGCAACATGTTGAATGAGCCGGAGCTCGTTGAGTTTTGCACAGTCCATGGTTCACGAAGCGCACCCGTTGCACAGTCGCGGAAATTGTAAAAAGTTTTTAC
>CANBWF010000020.1 GCA_947373075.1 Actinomycetota bacterium
GGAATCAAACTTAAAAGCACAATACCCAGTGTGAATAATTCAATGTGACTCTTGATTGTGTCGTTGTGACCTAATTTGTAACCTGCGCCAGTTAGCAGGCCGGCCCATAGAACTCCGCCGATCGCACTATTAACTGCGAAGATGCGAAATGGCATGCCAGCAATTCCAGCCGTGGCAGTAATCAATGTACGAACAATTGGAACGAAGCGAGCCAAGATAATGGCCCTGGCTCCATGACGTTCAAAAAATTTATGGGTGCGCTCGACATATTCTTGTTTGAAGATTCGCGAATCTGGCCGTCGGAAAAGTGGTGGGCCGATCTTTGTGCCGAGCCAGTAGCCAACTAAGTTGCCAACGATCGCAGCGATGGCGATTAAAGCTATTGCGACCCAGATGTTTACTTTGATCTGTCCGGATGCAATGAACATGCCTGTGATGAACAGCAGTGAATCGCCAGGCAGGATTAAGCCAAGCAAAATGCCACATTCGGTGAAGATGATGGCCAAAACTGCGAAGAATGCGATTGAGCCCAGTTTTGTCAGCAAATCATTGGGATTTAACAGACTGGTATGCACAATCTGGCTATGAATGTTGAACAATGGGGCTAGAACAGAGGCGGTTTCCACACTCTGAGCCTACTCGTGACAGAATAGGCAGGCGGGCAGCGTCGCCCACAAGCCCTTCCACAATCCCAAGGAGCCAAGACACGTATGCCTATTGCATCCCCAGAGGTTTATAACGAAATGCTTGATCGCGCTAAAGCTGGCGCGTTCGCTTACCCTGCAATTAACTGCACATCATCCCAGTCAATCGTTGCCGCAATTCGCGGTTTCGCTGAAGCAGAATCAGACGGCATCGTCCAGGTTTCATGGGGCGGCGCAGAATTTGCATCTGGCCAACTAGTTAAGGACATGGTTGCAGGCGCAGCTTCCCTTGCTGAGTTCGCTCATTCAATTGCGAAGCACTACAACGTCAACATCGCATTGCACACTGACCATTGCCCAGCTGAAAAGCTTGATGGCTTCATGCGTCCACTTGTTGCAATTTCAGCAGAGCGCGTTGCTAATGGCCTTGAACCGTTATTCCAGTCACACATGTGGGATGGTTCAGCGGTCAGTCTTGAAGAAAACTTAGACATCGCAAACGAGATGTTGGATAAGTGCGCAGCAGCTCGCACCGTCTTGGAAATCGAAATCGGCGTTGTCGGTGGCGAAGAAGACGGCATCGAAGCAAAGCACGATGCAAAGCTTTACTCAACCCCAGAAGATGCTTTGGCGATGGTCGAGAAACTAGGTCTTGGCGAACGCGGCCGTTACCTAGTTGCGGCAACTTTCGGAAACGTTCATGGCGTTTACAAGCCAGGCAACGTTGTATTGACCCCATCAATTCTGAAGGACCTTCAGGACGCGGTTGCTGCAAAGCACCCAGGCAACGATAAGCCACTTGACTTGGTATTCCACGGTGGTTCTGGTTCGCTGCTTTCTGAAATCCGTGAATCACTTGATTACGGTGTAATCAAGATGAACATTGATACCGATACTCAGTACGCGTTCACTCGTCCGATTGTTGATCATTTGTTCAAGAACTACGACGGCGTACTAAAAATTGATGGCGAAGTTGGTAACAAGAAGGCATACGATCCTCGTGCCTACGGCAAGCTGGCTGAAGCTGGTATGGCTGCCCGCGTAACCCTTGCTTGTGAAGACCTTCGTTCAACCGGTACCCGCATTAAGTAACTAAAAAGTTTTGCGCCAGCGCCCACTTCCTTGGGTGCTGGCGCAAATTATTTTCAGGCTAGAAAGAGTAGACTGCAATCGTGGTTGAAAACATTTACACCGGACTACTAGTGGCTACTTCAGTAGCAATTACTTGGTTTGCTGGTTACGTAATTTACAAACTATTCAAGGGTCAACGCTGAGCACCGAAGTGCATTACGACGTAAACCCAATTTCCTGGCTGCTTGGTACTTGGGTTGGTCTAGGCGTTGTGCATTTTCCAGGAATGGAACAGAGCGTCCAAGCAGCTCACGAATTAACTGTGGTCACAGATGGTCAGCCATTTCTGACTCACTTGTCGCGCATCTGGGAAGTCGATGACAAAGGCAATCGAATCCAGCAACTGATGACTGAAACTGGAGTTTGGAAACCACTTCCAGATTTGCATGTTGAATTAACTATTGAGGCGCAAGAGATCAGTCGAGCTTGGGTTGGCGAAGTTAAAGTCACTGGCTTGGTCGATGCAAAAATCACTCGCGCCCACACAATAATGAACCGTGTTGGCTTGCCAATTGGGGAAGCGCATGGAGTGATTGCGCAAGATATTCGCACTTACGGCCTGGATACTATGGGTCGCCTTGGCTGGGTTCATGAAGTTGAAACTGCTGAAGTACCATTAACTTCACAAGCCTCGTTCTTGTTAATGAAAGCAGGTCAATCGTGAGTCGTGATTGGGATGAAGTCCTGCGTGAACACGGTTTTCGGATTACTCCGCAACGCCAGCTAGTTCTTGAAGCTGTTAATTCACTTGGTCATGCCACTCCGGAAACCTTGCTTGCTGAAGTGCAGAAAACTGCAGGCGCAGTAAATCTTTCGACTATCTATCGCACTCTAGAAGTTCTAGAGCAAGTTGGTCTTGTTACCCATGCACACATTGGACATGGTGCGCCCACTTATCATTCAGTGGATGAAGATCCGCATATTCATTTAGTTTGCGATACGTGCTCAAAAGTCAATTCAATTCCGGCCGAATCCGCGGACGTTTTTGTTCAACTGCTGCGTGATCAGGTTGGTTTTGAAACTGACGTTGCTCACGTTTCTGTACATGGACAATGTGCCGAATGTCTTGAGCGGATGAAACTCCTTTAGTTACTGCCCGGCAAGCGCTGTGTCGCTGGCCACTGCTAATTAGGTGACAATAGAACTATGACTGCAATCCCGATGATGGACGATACAAGTATCGATGCCTCTGTGCCTTGGCATTACGGCGATCCGTTCAAAGAGCAGCGCACTTTGTTGGCAGGCAACGGTCGAGTAGACCTGTCTCACCGAGAAATCATTCGCGTTGCCGGCCCTGACCGACACGAATGGTTGCATGCGCTGTTAACCCAACATCTTCTTGAACCATTCACCAGCTCTCAGGCCCTTAGCCTTTCGCCTAATGGACATATCGAGCACGATTTACATCTAGTTGATGACGGCGCAGCGACTTGGCTGATTCTAGAAAGCGGAAACGCAGAAAATCTACTTCCGTATTTAAAAAAGATGAAGTTTCGCGCTGATGTTGAAATTGAAGATGTAAGTGAGGCATTTGCAATAGTTGGCGCACCTGGTTGGGTATCAAGTGTTTATCCAGTTTGGCATTCGCCGTCGGCCTACCTAGCTGCGCCAGATCCAGCTGTTGCATATGTTCCGAGCAGACCAGCTAGTTGGCAGGTAAGTGAAATCATTGTTCCTCGCGAATTGCTCGATGACGAACTAACCGATGAGCGCATTGGAACTTGGGCATGGGAAGCGCATCGCATCCGTGCTGGAGTAGCGCGCTTTGGTTTTGAAACCGATCATCGCACCATCCCGCATGAGTTGGGCTTAATTACCCCAGCAGTGCATTTACAAAAGGGTTGTTACCGCGGGCAAGAGACTGTTGCTCGGGTGTACAACCTAGGTAAACCACCGCGTCGTCTGGTGCAGTTGCAAATAGATGGTTCGACCAATGAGTTACCTGCACTTGGAACCCCTGTTTTTTCTGAAGGTGTTGAAGTTGGTCGGCTGACTTCAATCACGCAAGATTATGAAAGCGGTCCCCTAGGACTTGCAGTAATTAAACGAAACGTGCCACTGGATGCAACGTTGCTTGTTGGTGAAGTGGCCGCTGCTCAAACACCAATCGTCGTTTCGGATTAAACCTCAAGCAAAATTGTCATTGGCCCATCGCAGGTTTGCGTGATTTTCATATCGGCACCGAATTTTCCAGTTTCAACATGAGCACCTAGATCTCGAAGCGCTCTAGCAAGCTCGTTGATCAGCGGTTCAGCTTGATCCCCGCGCGCAGCTTGCTGCCAAGTTGGCCTACGCCCCTTCGTAGTATCGGCGTAAAGTGTGAACTGACTAATTAGCAGAATCGGCAAATTGGCATCAGCCGCCGCAACTTCATTCTTATCGTCAGCGACCTTGTAGCCATTCGCTACCAACGACTGCGCATCAAAGATTCGTAATTTCCAGATTTTCTCAGCAAGTACTGCGCATTTTGCTAGGTCATCATCAATATTCACACCGACAAGCACGCTTAAGCCGGGTCCAGCAAATTGCCCAACAGTTTGGCCATCTACTGTGACACTTGCATCATTTACCCGCTGAATTACTGCTCGCATAACTCCATTGTGCTGGATTCATTGGGCAATTTACTAGCGGCCGTGCCACTATGAACACATGTCTGTTCCATTGGCACACGTAATCCGAAGTGGCTTAGTTGAAGGCGTGCATTATGGCAGCGCCGTAGTTGTTGATGCTGCTGGTGAAATTATTTGGTCAGTCGGCGAAGTTAATAAAACCATGTTTGCGCGCTCGTCAAATAAGTTCATGCAAACACTTGCAATGGTTCAGCTAGGTTTACCACTGCATGACGAATTGTTGGCTTTAGCTTGCGCTTCTCATAGCGGTGAAGACTTCCAGATTGCTGGCGTACGGCAGATACTTGCGCAAGCTGGGCTGACTCCAGATAGTTTGAAGTGCCCAGCGGAATTTCCTTTGGATGAGTCGGCTCGAAACGATTTGATAATTAAAGGGATAAGCAAAGCGCCTCTCTACATGAATTGCAGCGGCAAGCACGCGGCTATGTTGCTCACTTGCGTTGTGAATAATTGGGATACCGACACTTACCTTTCGCCAGATCATCCGCTACAACATGCCTGCAAGCAAACAATTGAAGAATGCACGGGAGTTCCAGTAGAAGTTATCGGTGTTGATGGTTGCGGAGCACCCGTAATGTCTAGTTCGCTAGTTGGAGTAGCCCGCTCGTTTGGACAGTTCGCTGGTCCAGCTGCCAACGATGATCAGCGGATAATCGCCAATGCTGTGCGCTTATACCCAGAGTATGTAGCCGGCACTTGGCGTGATGCGACAAAACTGATGCAAGGATTGCCTGGCGCATTAGCCAAGGATGGCGCTGAAGGTGTTTATGGCATTGGGCTAGGGGATGGGAGAGCATTGGCGCTAAAGATTGACGATGGTGCTGAACGTGCGCGCATCATGGTTGCAATGTCGATCTTGCGCAATGTACTAGGTGTCGTTTCCCAAGAAGTAGATCGACAGTTGGAGCGAAGAACAGTGCTTGGTGGCGGGTTACCTGTAGGCGAGATTGAGTCGCTCGTCTAGATATCTTTGGCTCTAAATCGACTCGATTCAAAGTGTGATTTTTGGCACCACTGCTGCCCGACTGCGAACTTTTTGACATAGATTTATTTAGTTTTCTGCAGATTCTGCGGTGTGCCTGCAAAGGAATTCGCAGCAAAGTCAATACCGTAAAAGGGTGTCAGGTGTTGTGCATCCAGTAGGTCCAAAGCCACCAACGGTTTATTGGCGCCGCCGAGCAGTTTTCGCAGTATTAGTTTTACTAACTCTCTATTTATTTGGTCGAGTAATCTTCGGTGGAAATAGTTCTACTGGCGCTCCAGTAGCTGCGCCTTCCAAATCAGCAGTCAAAACCGCATCGGCTTCGAGTAAGCCAACGATATCGGCAAGCCCATCGGTTTCAGCTACACCAGAAGACATCGTTGATCCAATTACCCAACAAAGTGCCTCTCCAGTTGCGACCAAGACTCAGCCGCCAGGAACCTGTGGCGATAGCGAAGTAAGTGTAAAAGTTTCGATTAAGAAAAAGGTTGTCAAAGTCGGTGCCGGTCTTGACATCAACATGTCGGTAAAAAATATTTCAAAGCATGCCTGCAAGCGAGATGTTGGCTCAGGCGCAAATGAGGTCACAGTCATTTCAGGGCCCGCTTTAGTTTGGTCAACCGATCATTGCGGAACTGGTACCGAGAGTAATTATGTTGATTTGATTCCTGGTGAAACCTGGTCTGTACATGTGCTCTGGAATGGCAAACTTTCCGTACCTAATTGTCAGATTTCGGGCGACGCTCAGTACGGGGCGTACTGGGCACATGCCCGCAACGGAGCATTAGTTAGCTCTGGGGCAAGGTTTGTAATTCAGTAACTTCGTTAAACGTAGCGTTCAAGCAAACTTGATTCGGCTAAGCGAGATAGGCTTTCGCGAATTGTTCGCGCTCGAGCTTCACCAACGCCCTCAACGTCGCGCAGGTCTTCAACTGTTGCAGCCAAGATTTTTTGCAATCCACCAAAGTGCGAAATAAGTTTGTCTATCACGATTTCTGGAAGCCTTGGCACCTTAGCCATCAAGCGATATCCACGAGGTTGAATTGCAAGATCTTGGGAATCAATGTCCCCAGGAAGTCCAATTGCCACAGCAACTTGACCCAGATCGAGCAGGCCGGCTGAATCCAACTCAGAAATCGCAAGCAATGCTTTTTCAACGGCTTTATTGCGACGAGTCAAGTTCGGCACATAGTCCTGAATAACTAAGCGCTGTTCATCTGCCGTGCCAGCAATTAGTTCATCGTGTTGCAAAGAGAGCAAACGACCATCCGTACCAAGCTCAACTACATAGCTTCCAATTTCTGCGGCGATCCGACGAACCATTTCGTGACGTTGTGCCACGATGGCAACATCGCGAATAGTCACTAGGTCTTCGATTTCTAATGCTGAAAGTGAACCAGCAACTTCATCAAGGCGCTGCTTGTAACGTTCAAGAGTTGCTAGTGCCTGGTTTGCTCGGGACAAAATTGATGCTGAGTCTTCAAGTACATAGCGGCGACCTTCGAGGTACAACGCGATGATGTTCATTGACTTACTCACGCTGACAACTGGAAGGCCAGTTTGGCGCGATACACGATCTGCAGTGCGGTGACGGGTGCCCTGCTCGTCAGTAGGAATCGATGGGTCGGGCAACAACTGAACCGCAGCAGCGATGATGCGAGTTGCATCGCGATCGCAAAGAACTGCGCCGTCCATTTTTGCTAATTCGCGCAAACGTGTTGCAGTGAAGCCAATCTCAACATTGAAACCGCCACTGCTGATCTGATTTACAGTTTTATCTTCACCGAGCACAATTAGCGCACCGGTGCTTCCGCGAAGGATTCGCTCGAGTCCATCACGAAGCGCAGTACCTGGTGCAACCTGGGCTAAAACTGAACGCAATATTGCTTCAGTATCAATGGTCTCTTTTGTTGGCACAGCGAAATCCTTCTATAAGCGGGTGCAACAGAAGTCTAGGGCTGAAACTCAAAAATCAAAACGCCGTTTATTAAAAAATTGTTGGATTTTGGCAGCCAAACGTTACAGGTGGCTGATGGCGGCAGTTAGATTGGCGACTTCGATCAACTTCAGCCCAGGAACATTGGCAGTTTTACTAGTGCCCCTTGGCACAATTGCTGTTGTGAACCCTAAGCGAGCTGCCTCGGCAAGCCGTTGCGCCAAGCCAGGAACAGGGCGAACATCGCCACTGAGCGCTACCTCTCCGATGGCAACTAAGTCGTCCGATAGTGCCTGATCGCGGGCGGCCGAAGTCAACGCAAGGCACATTGCCAGGTCGGCGCCTGGATCAGAAACTTTCGCCCCGGCCACTGTAGCAAGGTAGACATCTTTATCCCAGAGTTTGATTCGGGCCGCACGTTCAGTAACTGCGGTCAACATTGCAGCGCGCGTGTTATCCAAACCAGTTGTGCGACGAAGTGGATTGTTAGCTGAGCTAGTTGTTGTTAGCGATTGCACTTCAACTAGTAAAGCTCGACGACCTTCAAGAGTGATTGTGATGCAAGTTCCAGGAATTGCTGCGTCACGATTTGAACGGAACAAACTCGATGGGTCACTAACTTCTTGCAGACCATCGTCAGTTTGTTCAAAACAGGCAACTTCATCCGCTGGTCCGTATCTATTTTTATTCGCTCGAAGTAAACGAAGTGGAGTGCTGCGGTCACCTTCAAATGTCAGCACAGTATCAACAAGGTGTTCCAGCGATCTTGGACCAGCAACAGAGTTATCACGCGTCGATTGCCCGATAAGTAGCAGTGGCATACGTCGGCCTTTAGCTGCGCGAGTCAATACTTGAGTTACTTCGTGAACTTGAGCAACGCCACCAGCTCGACCATCAAGTTCCGACGATGCGATTGTTTGCACGCTGTCCACTATTAATAGGTCGGGGTCAACATCTTCAACATGGCCGAGCAGAACTGCTAAGTCTGTTTCGTCAGCGATTAATACGTTTGGTGACATCGCACCAATTCGTCGGGCACGGATACTTATTTGCTCGGCAGATTCTTCACCGGAGACATAAAGAACTTTTCGCGCTTTTCCATTTCCATCGGCAAATGTATTGGCTGCAGCCAGAAGCAAAGTTGATTTACCTACGCCAGGTTCACCAGCAAGTAGTACGCACTGTCCAGCAACGAGCCCGCCGCCGAGTACTCGATCGAGTTCGTTTAATCCGGTGTGCGTGCGCTCTACTTCACCGACCTGAATGTGTGAAACGGGTCTAGCGGGTTGAATTGGGGCCACGCCTTGTGTTGTTGTTTTTAGTCCTGCGCGATTTGTCGTGCCACCTGATTCAACAACTGAACTCCAGGCCTGACATTCGGGACAACGGCCAACCCATTTGGCTCCACTCCAACCACATTCGGTGCACTTGAAGGATGCGCGAGGAGTTTTTGCCATGTGCCTAGATTACGACTTCAGTACGACAAGCGCGGGGTGGATGCTAATTATGTGCGTGGTTCTGGTTTTGGATCAGCAGGATGCGCGGCCAGGATCTTTAGCAACTGACGATCCCCAGTGTTGCGCGCGGCAGCCAACGTGACTTCGCGAGCTTCGCAGTGCTGTTTCAAAATTTCGTAGGCTTTGGCGCCCATTAAGGTAATGAGTTCAAATTCGTACGACTGGTAAACAGCTTTACTGGCGATGTGCGCTTCGGTTGCAGTGCTGCAGTACCAATCCAAATCTTTGCCGCCAGCACCCCAACCACGACGGTTGTACTCGCCAATCACGACTACATCAATGTTTGTTCCGTCGCCACGATCTTGTTCTTCAAAAGTTCGACGGATAGGAAGCTGCCAACAAACCCATGGCTTTGTCTCAACTGGGTTCTTGCCTTCGCGAAGGGCAAGAATGTGTAGGGCACATCCATCGCCACCTTCAAAGCCGCCCCGATTATGGAAAATGCACGCGCCATTGAATGCTCGGGTTTTCTTATCGCCGTCGTCATCGCGTTCCATGAAGCCATTTGTTCGGCCTTCTTCATAGTTTTGCCAGATGTCGGGCGTGAGCTGTTTGGCGAAAGTTCGGGTTTTTTTCTCATCATCTTTATCAGCCATGTGTGCACCATAAGTGCAACAGCCAACATCAGGGCTGTCCTTATCGATACCTTTGCAACCTTGGCCCCAAATGCAAGTCCAACGACTAGTCAACCAAGTGAGGTCGCATCTGAAAATATTGGTTTCATCTTCCGGATCGGGGAACTCAATCCAGTGGCGAGGAAAATCTAGTTTCTTTTCTGGCACAAGGGTGAGCCTATCTGAATATGCTTGCTGCTACACATAAAGTAAGAGTAGAAAATTATTTCGGGGAGTAGCCACAATGTTGCGCAAAGTTGTGCAGTCTGTATTAACAAACTCACGAGTGCAGTCTTTGGTTGAAACGTCCTCTGTCGGAGAAGCCACAGCGGCACAATTTATAGCTGGCTCTCATGTCAATGATGCAGTCGATGCGGTGCTTGCTCTTAAAGAGTCTGGGCTACTTGCCACTGTTGAGCGATTACTAGAGCCTGCTACTGATGAAGCTCATTCACGGACCAATGCCTTGAGCTACATTGACTGCATCCGGGCGCTAGCTGGTGCAGGGCTAGGCCACGATCTAGATATCACCATCCAACTGAGCGCACTTGGTTTGGCACTACCTAATGGCGAAGTGATTGCCACAGAAAATTTGAGCAAGATTTGCCAGGATGCACAAGATGCACAGATGTCTGTGACCATTGGAATGGAACAACTCACTGACGTACCAACAACATTGCGTGTTGCGCACACACTAAGCGAGAAGTTCACAAATATCGGCATCACTTTGCAGTCTTCTTTGCTGCGTAGTGAGCAGGATGCCGCTGTGTTCGCTGCAAGTGGCGCTCGGGTTCGATTGTGCAAGGGTGCATTCACGCAAGATCCAGATCACGCGTATGTTGATCGACCTGAAATTGATAAGGCCTTCGTTCGTGAAATGCGAACGCTGCTACGTTCCTCTGCTTACGTGATGATTGCAACGCACGATTCCCGGTTGCTGCAAATTGGCCAAGCACTTGCACTCAGGTCGGGGCGCACAAAAGATTCGTTCGAGTTCCAAATGTACTTAGGCGTGCGTAAAGATGAGCAGCAACGGCTAGTTGGATTGAACCACCGGGTCCGTATCCATGTTCCATTTGGCGAACAGTGGTATCCAGTTGTAGCTGACCGGCTTGTTCGTCAGCCAAAATCAATTGGCACGGCATTTGGCTCGCTAATCCGCCGCAAGTCCTAGGCTTACGGTAGAACTACCGCGAAAGGTTTGGCGAAATGAAAATTGCACTAATTGGCGCAGGCGTAATGGGCGAGTCTTTACTTGCTGGGATTCTGCGTTCTGGAATATCGCCAGCCGATATCAACATTGCAGAGATTCGCGCACCACGGGCAGCAGAACTTACCGAGAGGTATGGCGTAACTTGTAGCGAAGCACATGCTGCAGTCACCAATGCAGATACGGTTCTGTTGGTTGTTAAACCACAAGACATCGCCGGCGTTCTAGTGGACATATCGCCAGTATTAGATCCAAACACTTTGATTATTTCGCTAGCTGCGGGGATAACAACTGCTTCCATGGAAGCTAACTTGCCTACTGGTCAACCTGTTGCTCGAGTAATGCCGAACACACCTTCGCTAGTAGATCAGGGGATGGCTGGAATTAGTGCTGGCACTAATTGTTTGGATGTGCACTTAGAACGCGCTGTTTCCTTAATGAACAGCGTTGGCCGATCGGTAGTCATTCCAGAAGATCTTCAAGATTCATTGACAGCTGTATCAGGTTCAGGTCCGGCCTACATTTTTTATGTCATTGAATCCATGGTTGCTGCTGCAGTTGAACTGGGCATAACTCGCGAAATGGCAACTGAACTTGTTGTGCAAACAGTGTTTGGCGCAGCAACTTTGATCAAGCACACTGGCGATGAAGCCCAAATTTTGCGCGAGCGCGTTAGCTCGCCGGGCGGAGTTACTGTTGCAGCCATCAACTCGTTGGATGAACAAGGCGTGCGCGAAGCATTTAAGGTAGCGATGTTAGCTGCGACAATACGTTCGAAAGAACTTGGCCAGCCAACTTCTTAATTACATCGATGTAACTATCTGAAATCGGTTTCACGCCTGTATCAATAACCACTATGGTTGGTTTCTACTTGAAATAAATGTGAGTCCACCCCAGAGGGGTTGCTGGTGGTGGCTCACAACAAGACTTAAGGACGCAATGTGAATCCAGTGAATGACCGACCGCTGTCGGAAGTTAGATTTTTAACCATTGCTGAAGTTGCAAGTGCAATGCGAGTATCCAAAATGACGGTTTACCGTTTGGTACACAGTGGCGACCTTCCAGCTATTCGAGTCGGTCGATCATTTCGAGTACCTGAACAAGCAGTTCACTCATACCTGCAGGATTCATTCGTAGAAGCTGGCTAATTGCAGGCTGATGTGCATTACCAGCAGGTAAATGCGTAGACTTTCTATCCGTCAATAAAAACAACTTATGAAGGTGGTCGTGTGGGCTCCGTTATTAAGAAGCGCCGCAAGAGAATGGCGAAGAAAAAGCATCGCAAGATGTTAAAGAAGACGCGTTCAAAGCGTCGTAAGTAACTCTAAGAATCTTTTGATCGGGAGCGGCGCATGGCAGCAACTGCCATGCCTGCTCCCGCTCCTATTAGTGCCAAAGCTGTAGTTGCAGCCGGAACGGCATAACGCTTCACTAAGTGCTCGCGTCGGAAGTCGTGAATGGGCCAAGAATGAGTTTGCGCAAACTCTCTTAATTGCGCGTCAGGGTTAACTGCAGTTGGATTACCAACACTTGTTAGCAGTGGAATGTCATTGTGCGAATCTGAATAAGCAAAACTTCGTTGCAAGTCGAGATTGTGTGACTTTGCCAAGTCGATGACTGCCTGCGCTTTTTGCGGACCGTGCATTGGCTCACTTTTCAAATTTCCGGTGTACTTGCCATCGATAATTTCACTGACAGTTGCAACGGCTCCAGTTAGTCCCAACTTGGTTGCGATAACTTGGGCTAGTTCAATTGGCGCCGCAGAAACTAGCCAGACTTGGTGACCAGCTGCTCGATGAGCATGGGCTAGCTGCACCGTACCTGGCCAGACTTTGTCTTCCATGATGTCGTCATAAATTTCTTCAGCAAGGGCTGCAAGTTCTTCAACACTGCGATCGCGGACAAAGGACAAGGCATTTTCAGTAACTTTGGCCATGTCGGTCAGGTTTTCTTTGCCAGAGATTAGGAATTTTCCTTGGGTTATTGCGTAGTCCGCTAAGTCCCTTGGGGTGAGGATGCCACGCGCAAATAAACCGCGAGCGAGGTGGTAAATGCTGGCCCCGCGCATGATTGTGTTATCAACATCAAAGAAGGCCGCAATTTGGGCGCCAGAGGGACTCTGAGCAGGCAACTCATTATCGGGCTCTTGGTTTATCTCATCCACGTATCTCAGCGTACTCTTGCCTTATAGAGCGCGATGCGGCCAGAACAATTGCCGCCAGGAGAATTATGGCTAACTTGGTCCAGATCATTGGGAAACCTGACTGCCACCTGTGTGAGCAGGCCCAAGTTGTAGTAGCACGGGTCTGTGCAGACCTAGGTGTGTCTTGGGAGTTTGTCTCGATTTTTGACCAGCCAAATCTGGCCGATCTGTACGCCGAATTTATTCCGGTGGTTCTCGTTGACGGCAAAGCACACGATCAGTTTGGCGTCAATGAAACCCGACTTCGGGCTGCCTTATCTTGATAGGGCAGAAAACCGCCAAACAATAGGCTTTTTAGCCAAGTGCCATTTTTAAACTTTTTAGGGCCAATTTTTGCCAAATCGCATACCACGAATATGCCCTTAAGCGCCAATTTTGCCCCTAGGGAAAATGTGCCTAATGTGAGTGCCATAACCTACGTGCGGAAGTTGGTTTTTATGCCACTGTCAGAGTCGCCTCGAGCGTCTACGCATGTGCGTTCAGGTATTCCTGAAGCAACTGTGACTCGACTCCCGATGTACCACCGCGCACTAGTTGCGATGGCTGCACGTGGCACTGCATTAGTTTCATCTGAAGAACTTGCAACAGCTAGTGGAGTATCTAGCGCAAAACTACGCAAAGATTTATCGTTCTTAGGTTCTTACGGAACTCGTGGCGTTGGTTATGACGCAAACTTTCTTTTGTATCAAATTGCTCGTGCACTTGGCTTAACGCAAGAGTGGTCAGTTGTAATTGTTGGCGTTGGAAATTTGGGACATGCACTTGCTGGCTATCCAGGTTTTGCATCGCGCGGGTTCAACGTTGTTGGACTTTTTGATACCGATCCAAATCGCATTGGCGAAACAGTCGTTGTTGGTGGCGCAGATGTAACTGTTGCAGACATAAAGACTTTGCCTGCGGTCATGCAAAAGACTGGCGCATCAATTGGCGTGATTGCAACGCCTGAGAGTGCCGCCCAAAGTGTTAGCGATCTACTTGTCCGCCATGGCGTGACAAGTATTTTAAATTTCGCACCTGTCCTGCTGGACGTTCCCCAAGGTGTAGACGTGCGACGAGTGGATTTAGCAACTGAGTTGCAAATCCTCGCGTTTCACGAACAACGCAAGGCTGAAGTGGCCTTGGGAAGCAGCAATGTTGGCTAGTCCAATGATGAATGAGGCAGGTACAACAATGAGTCAGGTAGGTGCATAATGCCATCCACCCAACCAATCGCAACATCCGGTGTTGCTTTTGTCGTAGCAGGTCCAGGTGAAAGTGATCTATTAACGGTAAGAGCGCTTAGAGTGCTTCAAACCGCTGATGTAATCATCACCGACAGCGAAGTCGTAGCGTTAGCTCAGGAAGTCGCCCAAGGCGAAATTCTGATTGCGCTCGATAATGTTGGCGCTCCTTTGTCGCTCGCAGCTCGTACTAAAGCGGTAGTTGATACCCGCAAGTCCGGTAAGTCAGTGGTGAGGTTACTTTCTGGTGACCCAGTAATTGATGGGCGTCTTGCAATGGAAACTGCTGCGATAGCAAAAGCTGGCTACACATTTGAAGTGGCTGCAGGGGTTTCTGCTATTACTGCGATTCCGGCACATGTTGGATTCTCATTAACCAGTGGTCGTACTCGCGAAGTTCGTATCATTGATGCCGATTCACCAACTGTTGACTGGACTACGCATACTGATCCAACAGTTACATTGGTCGTTCACAACGCTGCTGATCGCGCAAACGAAGTTTCTAAAGCATTGGTAAAAGCGGGCCGCGACCCACAGACACCAGTAGCGATTGTTCGTGATGGTGCAACCATTGAACAGCGGTCATTGCATTCAACTCTGGAAGCACTTCCAGCAGCAATGAAGTTAGCAAAACATTCTGGCGCTGGTCTGGTAATCATCGGCGAGTCAGCTGCAGAGCGCACCCCTTGGTTTGAAAGCCGCGCACTTCATGGCTGGAAAGTACTGGTTCCTCGAACTAAAGATTCAACAGAAAACTTGCAAGAGATGTTGCATACTCTCGGCGCTGTTCCGTTCGAAGTACCAACTATGTCGGTTGAGCCACCGCGCACACCACAGCAAATGGAGCGCGCAATTCATGGTTTGGTATCAGGACGTTTTGAATGGGTTATTTTCACAAGCGTCAATGCTGTGCGAGCAATCCGCGAGCGCTTTGACGAGATCGGCCTAGACGCTCGTTCACTTTCGGGTATTCGGATCGCTGCAATTGGCGAAGACACCGTAGCTGCATTGGTAGCTATGGGCGTCCGTCCAGACCTAGTTCCAGATGGCGACCAAACCACAGCAGCGTTGCTTGAAGAGTGGCCAGAGTTTGATTTGATCACTGATCCAATTAATCGCATCTTCTTACCACGCGCTGATCTAGCAACTGAGACATTAGTAGCTGGTCTGACTGCACTTGGTTGGGAAGTTGAAGATGTTACGGCTTACCGAACTGTGCGAGCAGCGCCACCACACGTTAGTACTCGTGAAGCGATCAAGAGCGGTGGCTTCGATGCAGTTGTATTCACATCAAGTAGCACCGTGCGTAACTTAGTTGGCATTGCGGGCAAACCACATGCAGCCAGTGTTATTGCCTGTATCGGTCCTGCTACCGCCAAGACTGCCCAAGAACACGGACTTCGGGTTGATGTATTGCCAGAAGAGCCAACAATGACAGCTTTGGTAAAAGCACTTGCTGCACATGGTGTGGCACTACGTGACGAAGCAGCCCAGGCTGGCGCAGTTGCGTGGCGCCCATCGCGCAAGCGTTCGGCATCTCGCCGACGCGCCACCTGATTATTAGGAGTAAGCCATGAGTGATGAACGAACTATTGTTCATTTGCTACGCCATGGCGAAGTTCATAATCCGGAAAAAATTCTTTACGGTCGTTTGCCAGGATATTTTCTTTCTGACTTAGGTAAAGAGATGGCAGATCGAGCAGCGCATGTATTGGCGCATCGTGATGTGGCAGCAGTAATTTCTTCGCCATTGGAACGCGCCCAACAAACTGCTGCGCCGATTGCGGCTGCACATAAGTTGGAAATTGGAACTGATCCGAATCTGATTGAAGCTGCAAATATTTTTGAGGGGCAGCGGGTAGCTGTTGGCGATGGCGCATTGCGTGATCCTAAATCTTGGCGACACCTCTACAACCCTGTGCGGCCCTCATGGGGTGAGCCTTACAAAGAACTTGCTAACCGTATGCAGCAAGCTGTTGCTGATGCACGAGTATTGGCTCGTGGTCGTGAAGTTGTCCTGGTTAGTCACCAACTGCCGATTTGGATCGCGCGGATGGCTTTCGAAGGTCGTCGTTTTGCTCACGATCCACGTAAGCGTCAATGCAGTTTGGCATCCTTGACTTCATTAACATTCACTGGCGATCAACTTTCAGCAATTGTTTACACTGAGCCATCGAGTGACTTAGTCGAAAAAGCAAGCAAAATTGCGGGTGCCTAGTATGTTGCGACGAAGCATTGCCGCGATATTTGCGCTGTTCTTGCTTGCAGCCTGTTCATCAACTACTACTCATACCTCAGGTGATCTAAGTTATGTGGCTGGCGACGGTTCAACTATTTATCTAGAGCCAAACGAGCGTGGCGCAGTCGTAACTCTTGCAGGAGTAACGCTAAATGATAAAAATCTGTCAACCCAAAAATGGCGCGGTCAAGTTGTTGTGGTGAACATGTGGGCATCGTGGTGCGGGCCATGCCGCAGTGAAGCTACAGCTTTAGCGAACTCATACAAAGAGTTGCATCAATCT
>CANBWF010000021.1 GCA_947373075.1 Actinomycetota bacterium
ATCCTCAAGTATCCACAGTGGGGATTAGGCGATGTAGCTGGAACTTTATTAGCAGGCCTAGTGGTTGGCGCTTTTGCTGGCGTAATCATGATGGTGCTCCGTGTTGACCCGATGCACGGTTGGGCGTTAATTCTAAGTTTGACTTTGCCATGGCTGGCCTATGTCCTCTACCCAGCTATGGCCACTAAATATAAAGGCAATGGACTGCGCATTGACCTGGGACTTTCAATTACTCCTGCACAGGTAAGGCTCGGTATTGTTGGCGGACTTTGTTCGTTGGCTGCAGCTGCCTTGGCGGGGTTGCTTTCGACTAAGTTATTCGGCCCGATTACCTCTGCTGCTGGTGACGCTGGGCTAAATGAGCATGGTTTAGTCGCTATTACGTTCGCAGTGCTTGTGATGACTGCTGGTCCACTTGTTGAAGAGATTGTTTTCCGTGGCCTGTTGCTCGGTTCTCTTTTGAAGCGCGAAATGGCGCCGACCTTGGCCTTAATCGTTTCTGCTGGAATATTCTCATTAGCCCACTTTGAACCAAAGCGGCTCCTGATCCTATTTGCCGCGGGTCTTGTAATGGGCGAAGTTCGTCGACGTACTGGAAGTACTGCAGCGAGCACGATTACCCACATTGTAAATAACACGCCGGCTGCTATCACCTTAATCATCGGCGCATTCAACTAACAACAGTTGAATAACTGAGGGTAGGCTGTACTAAGTGAGTGCACCTCGAGTTGGCGTAATCGGCGGCGGACAGCTAGCCCGCATGATGCAACCTGTCGCAATCAATTTAGGCATACAACTTCGAGTCCTTTGCGCTAAACCCGATGATTCAGCAGCACAAGTCATTCCAGATTCAGTAATTGGCAGCCACTCAGACATCAACGCGGTTTTAGCTTTTGCTAAAGACTGCGATGTAATT
Source organism: Actinomycetota bacterium (assembly GCA_947373075.1). Classification (GTDB taxonomy): domain Bacteria; phylum Actinomycetota; class Actinomycetes; order S36-B12; family UBA5976; genus UBA5976. The sequence goes on from CANBWF010000021.1 coordinate 917, forward strand.
ACATTTGATCACGAACATGTACCGAGTGAGGTATTAAGCGCGCTCATCGATGCGGGACATAATGTGCAACCAAACCCGTCAGCGCTCCAATTCGCACAAGACAAATTGATGATGCGAGCCGCGTTAACTGAAGCTGGGATTGCTTGTCCGAAGTGGGCTCAAATTTCAAGTGCCCAGCAGCTAGAAGATTTTGCGTTAGCTGTTGGTTGGCCATTGGTGCTGAAATCGGCAAAAGGTGGCTACGACGGCAAAGGTGTTTGGTTAGTTGAGGCGCAAGCACAGGCCTTAGAAGTAATTTCCGATATTCATGCGCACGGTCAAGAAGTTCTTGCCGAAGAATGCGTCCCATTTGTTCGAGAGTTAGCTGCGCAAGTTGCCCGAAGTCCTCATGGACAATGTGTCGCCTATCCAGTGGTGCAATCCACGCAGACCGACGGTATTTGCCATGAAGTAATCGCGCCGTGTCCAGAGTTTAGTGAAGACCGCGCTGTCGCTGCGCAAGAAATGGCATTAAGAATTGCTGCTTTGCTAGATGTGACAGGGATGTTGGCAGTTGAACTTTTCGATACTGGAACAGAATTACTTGTGAACGAACTTGCCATGCGCCCACATAATTCTGGACATTGGTCAATGGACGGCGCGGTTACTAGCCAGTTTGAGAATCATCTTCGAGCCGTTTTAGATTTGCCGCTTGGTTCCCCTGCGCAGGTTACGCCCTTTGCGGTCATGGTGAATCTTCTCGGTCAAGATCTAGACAATCTTCATTCAGCTTTTCGCCATGTCATGGCTCGCGACCCAGGCGTAAAGGTGCATTTATACGGAAAAGCCGTTAAAAAAGGCCGCAAAATTGGACATGTCAATGTGGTTGGTGACAATCTAGGTGACTTAACACAACGAGCTTGGCACGCAGCCGACTACCTAACTGGAGTTATCGATGAGTAATGAGCCATTAGTAGGAATCATTATGGGCAGTGATTCTGATTGGGAAGTTATGCAAGCTGCGGTAGATGCACTTGAAGAATTTGGTATCAGCGCAAAAGCTGAAGTTGTTTCGGCTCATCGCATGCCGCAAGACATGGTGTCTTACGCACAAGGAGCAACAGCTCAGGGGCTGCGTGTGATTATTGCTGGCGCTGGAGGAGCCGCGCACCTGCCTGGAATGGTTGCATCACTGACGACACTTCCAGTTATCGGCGTGCCAGTTCCGCTCAAGCATCTTGAAGGCTTAGATTCGTTGCTCTCAATAGTGCAAATGCCAGCAGGCGTTCCAGTTGCCACTGTTGGAATCGGTAACGCTCGAAACGCTGGATTACTTGCAGCTCGCATCATTTCTAGCGGAACAGATGAAATCGCTAAAGCAACTGCAGAAAAGTTAATTGAATTTCAGGCCGAGCTTAGGCAAGTAGCCATCGACAAAGGCGATGAACTTACCGCCCGAATTAAGAACCAGGTTTCCCAAGGTAATTAATCGCCCAGCCGGCGTTAATCCACTTATCACGATCGAGCATATTGCGCCCATCGATTATGGTTCGGCCAGCAACAACACTATTTAATGCCGCAGGATCTAACTCGCGGTATTCATTCCACTCGGTTAAATGAATCAATAGGGTCGCGCCACTAACAGCGTCAGTTAACGAATCAACACAATTAAGATGCGGATGCACTCTACGAACAACATTTAATGCAATCGGGTCATGAACTACTACGTCTGCGCCAGCGTCAACTAAAGCCTGTGCAATAGATAAAGCAGGAGAGTCTCTAATGTCGTCACTGTCTGGCTTAAAAGCTGCACCTAAAACGGCGATGCGTACGCCTGTTAAGTCGCCGCCAGTAAATGATTTTGCCCGTTCAACAACTAGCTCACGGCGCATCTGATTTACTCGACCAACATTTGCGAGAAACTCAAACTGTTCACCAAGTCCAAGTTCGGTAGCTCGGGCATGTAATGCCTTGATGTCTTTTGGTAGGCAACCGCCACCAAATCCAACACCAGCGTTTAGAAAACGACGGCCAATTCGGGTGTCATGGCCGATTGCATCTGCAAGCTGAGTGATGTCCGCACCTGCAGCGTCACATAAATCAGCAAATGCGTTGATGAACGAAATTTTGGTAGCAAGAAACGAATTGGCAGCAACTTTAACAAGTTCGGCTGTTGCGTAATCGGTAGTGATGAATGGAGTGCCTTCTTGGATCGATGCATCATAAACTTCGCGCAGTGCTTTTTCATCTTCAGGATTGGTAATGCCGATTACGATGCGATCTGGGTGCAATGTGTCTTGCACTGCAAATCCTTCACGTAGAAACTCTGGGTTCCACGCTAGGTGGATTTCGGCACCGGCTGGCGAATTAGCCTGTAAATATTCAGCAAGACGAGCGGCGGTGCCAACTGGAACTGTTGACTTGCCAGCGATTAATGCAGGCTTAGTTAAATGAGGTGCCAGTGATGCAATAGCGCCATTTACTTGTGACATATCTGCTGCGTCTGAATCTTTTGACTTCGGTGTACCGACACACAAGAAATGGACATCTGCCTGCGCTGCTACGACTGCCCAATCTGTGGTGAACTCAAGGTTCCCAGAAGCCAATGCTGAACTAAGTAGTTCTTGGAGTTCTGGCTCGTGAAAGGGGACGACGCCATCGTTAAGCGAAGCAATTTTTTCAGGATCAACATCAAGTGCAATTACTTGGTGTCCAAGACTTGCCATGCAAGCTGCATGTGTAACGCCAAGGTATCCGGTTCCAATAACTGAAAGTCTGGTCATAGGTTTATTCTAGTTTGCGCGGTAATCTTATGGTGTGCCCACCTTGCCTGACGTAGCGGTAATAATGCCAGTTTTAAACGAAGAAAATTTTTTGGCTCCCGCAATAAAAGCAATTTTGACTCAAAATTATGCAGGAAAGATCCGCATCGTACTGGCACTAGGACCATCTACCGATAAAACAAATGAAGTCGCAGCGAATTTGCAAATGCAAGATCCGAGAATAAGTACGGTGGAGAATCCATCGGGTCGAACTCCGGATGGGCTAAATGCTGCGATTGCTGCGACGACCGAGTCAGTGATTGTTCGTGTTGACGCACACAGTGAGCTTTCCGTTGACTACTTAACCGTTGCGGTTGAAACCTTGGCTCGAACTGGCGCCGACAATGTTGGCGGGGTAATGGCTGCTAAAGGCATGAGCGTCTTTGAAAGCGCAGTAGCCACCGCAATGACGAGCAAACTTGGGGTAGGCGGCGCGTCTTTTCATGTTGGTGGCACGGAAGGTCCTGCTGAAACGGTTTACTTGGGCGTTTTTCGGCGAAGCGCACTGGAACGTGTCGGGGGATACGATCCTAGTTTCACCCGAGCGCAGGACTGGGAAATGAATTTTCGCATTCGATCAACCGGTGGAACAGTTTGGTTTAATCCGCAGCTACAAGTTACTTATCGACCAAGGTCGAGTGTGCATGCCTTGGCCAAACAGTATCTGCAGTACGGGCAGTGGCGACGCAAAGTAATGCGTGAACACCCGGAAACTACTCGGACTATGTCAGCGCTGAGATATTTTGCCCCGCCGTTAGCAGTATTAGGAATCATTTTTGGCACGCTAATCGGTTTGGTAGGCGCGTACCTATCTGCGTCCCCACTAGTTCTTTTGGGCTTCTTGGCGCCTGTTGGTTACCTTGCAGTGGTATTACTTGCAACGCTTACATTGGCGAAAAAAGCTGGTAGAGCAACTTTGTATTTGCCTTTGGTTTTAGCGTTGATGCAGATATCTTGGGGATTCGGTTTTTTAACCAGTCCAAAGAAGTAAGACGAACTTTATTTCGTTCGGTTGTTGCCAGCAGAACATGTTCGGGTTCCAGCATTAATGCCGTTGCCGTCTCCACCGTTATTTGCGTCAGTTACCGCCAAAGTAACTTTGCGTGCATTGGTCCAGTCTGGACCAATGATCAGTTGTACCCGCTTGCCCAGCGAACCGTCTTGCTTAAGTAATTTGGTCCGTGCAGAGTAGGCCAACGTCCGCGCACTCTCGAAATAATCTTTGCTGTAGAGCACCTTGGTCTTGGCAATCTTTTTTGGCGCTGTCGCTACATTGCCGATGATGAATCCACGTGCACGTAACTGTGCAGCCGCATCCGCTGCCAGACCTGTTTTACCCGTTGCATTGAGCACATCCACAGTGATGCTTTCAGGCGGGGTGATTAAACCTGTCGAAACACTTGGAGACGGACTTGGTTTAGGGCTCTTACTGCCGGCAGATGCGCTTGGTGATGGCTTAACCGCGGGCCAAGGTTTATCTGCTTTAATTGCTGCCCAAAGTTGTTTCGTTTTGGCAGTCCAGCCAACGTTTCCACCGCTGATGAAAACAAACGGAGTAGCAACAAGTTTGATGTTTTTTGGGGACAGACCAGTTAGCGATAACCCAAAGCGTTCAAGATTTTGCACGTTAGCAAATTCTTTACTTGTAGTTAATGACTTGGTGACTGTATACGCCGTTGAATAGAGAAGAGAAGGATTTCTCAGCAAACCTTTTTGTTCGACACCTCTAATCATCGAACTAACAAATTCTTGTTGACGAGTGATTCGGCCGATATCACTACCATCACCCAGTGATTCGCGAGCTCGGACAAATTTCAATGCATCTTCGCCGTTCAAAGTACTAAATCCTGCTGGCAAATTGAGGCCACTACCGCCAACACCAGCAACAATAGGATCATAAACAGGAGTAGTGAAACAGACTTGAACTCCGTCTAATGAATCGACAACTGTCTTAAAGGCATTGAAATCTACAACGATGAAATTATTGATGCGGATTCCGGTTAGCGACTCAATTGTTTGGATTGTGCATACTGGTCCTCCGACAGAGAAAGCAGCATTAAATTTTGTGGTCCAAGGTCCAACGTATCCGCCTGATGGAGTTTTGCACTTTGGCATGGTGACGTATGAATCACGAGGAATTGAAACAACAATTGCGCTCTTGCGTCCTTTGTAAATGTGCACCAGCAATGTGGTATCTGAACGCTCTCCAGCTACATAGCCGTATCCGCCGTTACCTTTGCCGCTTCGGGCATCAGATCCCATAATTAGCAAGTTTGTCGCGCTGGTATCTGTTTGGATAGGAGTCATTGGCCGGTTAGTGCTGTTGTCTAACTCAGATGTGTCAATACTTTGGATGTTTTTTCCGAGGTTGTTGATTGCAGTAATAGCACCTGCGCTGATCGCTGAGAGTGCCAAAATGGAGGCTGCCCCAACCGCAGTGAATCGGCGAATCCACTTATGCGAATTTGATTTATCCGCAGTCCGTTTGCCTCGACCTGACACGACTTGGCTCCTATGTGGCTTTTACTCTGGGAAGTTTCGCAGAATCCTTTGCTCTTGATGGTACGCGAATTTTTGGTATTACCAAAAAAAGTGAAATCTAGTTTTTCGTTGGCGACACAGTGAATAAACCTTTAATGAGTGCTGTTTTACCTTTTTTGGGGCAAACTAAAAACATGCTTTCCCGCACCAAATCCCAAAGCGCAGTTGTATTTGGGATTGTCGCTTTACTTGCGGGTGCTTTTTTAGGACAACCTGCGGTGCAAGGGCAGGTTCGGATCCCACCAAAGGTCGCTATCCATAATTTTCTACCAGAAAAGCAAAATCCATTTATCTATGGCAAAAAATTCGCTTTTCAGATTTTGCGCAAAGTGGATCTGAATCCATTTGCATTGGTTGGGGTCACTTGGCAAGGCAAGTTAGCGCCGAACACAAGTATCCAAGTCAAAGTTCACGACAAATCGGGCTGGTCAGGTTGGCAGCAACTTTCATACAGTCCTGAACATGCACCAGATGACTCAGCCGCTGAAGCCAAAAATACTCGTAGTGGAACTGACCCGTTAATAACAGCCGAAAGTGATGGCATTGAGGTTCGGGTAATTAGTACCGCGGTAATTCTTCCAAAAAATTTGAAAGTCTCGTTAATCGATTCTGCTACCTCAAATGAGGATGTAAACACTTTTCTGGCTGCAAAAAATTCTGTAGGGACAAAACAAAACTTGGGTTCGGTGATTACAAAATCTGGTGCGGTAGTTAGCAGGCCAAATATTGTTACGCGAGCGCAATGGGGTGCTGACGAAAGTTGGCGTGATCCGTCGCCACGAATTTCTAGCAAAATTATCGCGGGCTTCATTCACCACACGGCAACAACTAATAGTTACAACCCTGAAGATGGTCCTGCGCAAATGCGTTCCTTGTATGCATACTTCACAAAGAGTTTGAAATATGCAGACATGGGATACAACTTCCTGGTTGATAGGTATGGAGTCGTATATGAAGGACGCGCAGGGTGCACGCCTTCTGCGGGACCAGACTGTGATGGCCCAGCTAAAGCCGTTATTGGCGCTCATACGGCTGGGATGAATGACAACACCTTCGCGATTTCTGCAATTGGGAATTTCCAGATTGGGTCGATTAATGATTCCACTGCACACTTGATGACTAAAGCTATATCTGGGCTTATGGCTTGGAAGATTGCACCGTACAACCTTGATCCAGCTGCCCTAGTGAAAATTCCGTCAACTGACACTTCTGGACTATCAAAATATCGAAATGGCACGGTAGCTACAGTCCAGGTGATCTCTGGACATCGTGATGTTGGCAGAACTGTTTGTCCCGGCAAATATTTGTACACATTTATTCCTGAAATCCGCAACCAAATAGCTGGGCTTTTAGGCGGGAAAATTGAAAATGTTTCTGTTTCTCCGCTGCAACAACTTGCTAATGATCCAAGCCCAATCTCATTAATGGCGTCAGTTCCAGTGTCAGGAACTTGGACTGTGACGGTTATGGATGCTGAATCTGGGGAAGTCGTTTATGTGCAGTCTGGAATACAGAAAGGCAAATCCAATTTTGTCCATCAATGGGAGCACGCCGATCCCAGCGGACATTTGGTGCCAGCTGGAAATTATGCAGTTTCATTAACCGCAACAGTGGCCGACAAGCAATTGCCGGCAGAAACCACGATGGTTACTTTAGGCCGGAAGCCTCTTCGGATGTCTGGAGTAAAGATTGAACGCACAAAAAACGGAGCTGGCTTAGTAACTTGGCCAGTGCAGGCGGATGCAGTGCCGCTAGTAGATGCGATTTTTTATCGCACATCAATAACAAAGGGCAAAACATGGAGCACATGGAAACAATTGCCTGAATCAACAACAGAGAAGACGTTTACTTCGGTGCTAAAGAGCCGCAGAATTTTCATTGAAATCAAACAAACCAATGCAATGGGCGACTCAACTCCAGTACAAGTGAGTTTTGTTACCAAATCCTGATTAACCGAAGCAAAGTGAGTTGTGTCAGACTAAACACATGATTGAAGCGATCTTGCTAGTAGGTGGACAGGGTACGCGTTTGCGTCCGCTCACCATATCAACTCCAAAACCGATGTTGCCAGTTGCTGGGTTTCCTTGCACTGAGCATCAAATTTCTCGAGCCAAGGAAGCTGGTATTGGTCGGATTATTTTAGGCACAAGCTACCGAGCTGAAGTGTTTGAAGAATATTTCGATCATGGGCAAGATGCTGGCGTTGAACTTGTATATGCAGTGGAAGATGAACCACTTGGAACTGGTGGAGCAATTCGCAATGCTGCTAATCACTTAACCTGTGGCCCGGATGATCCAGTCGTTATTTTCAACGGCGATGTATTAACTGGTTTAGACATCGCCGGATTGATTGAAAAGTGGCGGGAAGCAGAAGCCGATGTCGCACTTTATCTGACTCGAGTTGAAGATCCACGTGCCTATGGTCTAGTGCCAACCGATGAGACTGGTCGTGTGTTGGAATTCCGCGAGAAGCCAACTACTCCAGAAGAAATCGTAACTGACCAAATTAATGCTGGATGTTATGTATTTCGTCGCAGCGTAATTGACTCAATCCCGGATGGCGTTCCAGTCTCAGTTGAACGCGAGACTTTTCCGGCTTTACTTAATTCAGGTGCCACGGTTATCGGAGTCGTTGACGAAGGTTATTGGCTTGATTTAGGAACACCACTAGCGTTTGCGCAGGGATCTGCAGATTTGGTTTTAGGGAACGCTCCTTCGCCGTTGGTCGCGGGCAATGTTGGTGATTCATTCGTCGATTCATCAGCACAAGTTTCACCAACTGCTATTTTGCGTAACGGTACATACGTGGGTCCAGGTGCAACAATTGGCGATAGCGCGATTGTTGACGCATCAGTAATTTTCCCTGATGTTGTAATCGGCGAAAATTCAATTGTCACAAAATCTATTGTTAGCGCCGGAGCTGTTATCGGCACTGGTGTAGTAATTACAGAAGCAGTAATCGCAGAATTAGCAATAATTGGCGATCGCAGCATTCTGGAATCAGGAGCCCGAGTTTTCCCAGGTGAATCTGTTGAACCAGCAAGCACTGTTAAGGCTTGGGTAGATTAACTTTCCCGACCTTTTTCGTCTAAGTCAGCAAGGTACTGTTCAAGAGCAGCTGCAAGCTCGTCGCCGCTAACTAAGTTGCCTTCTGAAGTCGCCGTTAGTTCACGACGGCTCTTCATGACATCATCATGCTGTTGCTCAAGTGATTCAACGACTTCGCGGTTCTCATCCACGGCAGAAATCTGCTGATTGATCTCCGAATCCATGTCGGTTGCGGCCTGACGCAAATCATCTCGAGGAATCATTAATCCAGTATTTAACGAAATCTGATCTAGAAGTGCCAAGGCAGCTTTCGGGTACTCACTGTTTGCTAAGTAATGCGGGACATGTGCTGCGTAGCCAACAGCAGGTAGTTTCTGCTGTCCAAGATTTAACTCAATGAGTCCGGACATGCTTCCAGGTATTTCTACCTGTCCAACCCACGGTTGATGTATGCCGAGTAATTCAGGATCACTCGAATGGGCCGTAATTTCTACTGGTCGAGTATGTGGTGCTGGCCAAGGTATTGCATGAATGCCCACTGTCATCCGCACACCATAAGTACGAATCAATTCAATAATGCTGCGAACCACACTTTGCCAACCTAAATCTGGTTCTACTCCATGGAGCAGTAAAAACGTTTGTCCTTCAGCATCAGTTACTTCACTGAGAGTCAGATGTGGCATATCCATTGACTCGTAGTGGTCAGAATCAAAGAGTGTTTTTGGTCGACGGGCACGATAGTCGTAAAGACCGTCTATGTGGAAATATGCGACTGGGCGGTTTTCCAGCGTCTCCAAAATATGTTTAATCGCTAAGCGTCCACCAGCTCCAGCATCCATGAACCCTGTGAGGCCATGTACCAACACAATGCCTGAAGTCACCCCAGACTCAAACTCGTGAGCAGGCGGTACAACTAGGGTGTACAAGTCACCAGCAGGATACATTTTGACCTCTCATTTTGTTTGCTAACTCTATTGTCAACGATATTCCCCGAAGTCACATTCCCAAACCAAGTAGGCAAAATCGCCACAGGCCTAGCAATCCACTAAAGTAAGGGAATGCCAGCAATGGCAGTGGGCCTCTAGCTCAGTTGGTAGAGCAACGGACTTTTAATCCGTGGGTCGACGGTTCGAGCCCGTCGGGGCCTACTCAGATTGAGTGCTACCCGCTTACTTATTTAATGTTTCAAATTGCCCATTGAAGGTAAGGTTTGTAACAGAGTATCCATCTCATGGAAAAGGTTTCGTAATCAAGAAAATCAGCCCGAATAACTGCCACATCCAAGCTCACTGGCTGAGTCGGATTACCGCAGTGTTTTTAATTTTGGGCACAATATGGCAGCAAGCCCGATGGAATAACTATTCACCTGTTCGTGAAACCGTGAGTTCGTTAGCTGCCATTGGCGTGCCAAGCAGACTAACTATGAATTTGATTACTTTGGCCGGCGCAATTTTCTTTCTGGCCATTGCAATCAAACTTGATCACTGTGGGTCAATCGGTCGCATATTCATCGGGGTAGCAGGAATCGGCTTGATTGGGGTTGCTGCATTCCCAGTGCCTTCGGTAACCGAAGATTCGGCTTGGCATACGGCTGCCGCAACAGTTGTACTCGTGCTTATGTGTTTATGGCCAGCTGCCGCACATTTCGGTGATCGTTCACACTTGTGGACTGTGTCAGTTCGTCAATCAGTAATTAGTACCGTTGTAATGGCAGTAGTTGGAATTGTCTTTTGGCTAAATTGGCTCGTTGAAACCCCAATTATGGGGCTGGTTGAACGGGCATTTCTGATTATGCAACTTTGTTTCTTAATCGCCCTAATTGGCACGTCCAAAATCAAACTTGCAACTGAAGTCTGCCAGCCAAATTGTGCACTACAAGAGTAATCAACTAGGTAAATCTAACTTCTTTTCCCGTCTTCCCGCCCAGCAACGAGTACAGTAAATAGCAAATGCAATAGTTTGCACATGGTTCGCTTGGAGGATTCGTGGTAAACACTAGCCCTGGCTATGCAATAACCGTTCGAGTGGATTTGCTACCCGATGCATCTGCAACTGCGGGATTAACTCAAGCGATTAGTAACTCAGGAGCCGCGCTTACGGCGCTTGATGTAGTTGAGTCCAATCACGAGGTACTAACTGTTGATGTGACTTGCAATACCCGAGACTCCGAACATGCTTCGCAGGTGAGTGCAGCGATAGCTGAATTGCCAGATGCTCATGTGCGCAAGGTGAGTGATCGGACTTTCCTATTGCATCTTGGCGGCAAGCTTGAAGTGCTTCCCAAAGTACCGCTGAAAACAAGAGACGACTTGTCCCGTGCTTACACACCAGGTGTAGCTCGCATATGTTTGGCGATTGCCGAAGACCCATCAGATGCTCGAAGGTTAACTATCAAGCGAAACACAGTTGCAGTTGTTACAGATGGCTCGGCAGTTCTTGGTTTGGGCAACATTGGTGCGCTAGCGGCGATGCCAGTAATGGAAGGCAAGGCCGCACTATTTAAGCGTTTTGCAAACATAGATGCTTGGCCAGTATGCCTTGATACTCAGGACGTCGATGAAATCGTGCGCACGGTTCAGATTTTGGCGCCAGTTTATGGCGGAATTAATCTTGAGGACATTTCAGCACCTAGGTGTTTTGAAGTTGAACGTCGCCTACGCGAGCTTTTGGACATACCGGTTTTTCACGATGATCAGCATGGAACTGCAATTGTTGTACTGGCTGCGTTGACTAACTCATTGAAACTTGTGAAGAAATCAATGAAAGATCTGCGCATCATTATGAGTGGAGCAGGTGCTGCTGGAACCGCTATTGCACAATTGCTAAAGGCAAGTGGCGCTACCGACATCGTTGCATATGACAGCAGAGGTGCTATTTATGCCGATCGTCCTGATAGTGAGCGAACTAGCCAATGGATGTTGGAAAATACAAATCCTCGCCGAGTCACTGGAACTTTAACTGAAGGTTTTGCTGGAGTTGATGTATTCATCGGAGTAAGTGCTCCAAATTTGATTACCGAAAAAGAAGTTGCCCAAATGGCGCCTAATGCGATTGTTTTTGCATTGTCGAATCCTGATCCGGAAATCGACCCTGTTTTAGCAAGCAAGCATGCTGCAATCGTCGCTACTGGGCGCAGTGACTATCCAAACCAAATCAATAATGTTCTAGCCTTCCCAGGAATCTTCCGTGGCTTATTGGATGCGGGCGCTACACGGATAACGGAAAAGGTTTTAGTTGCTGCAGCTAGAGCAATCGCAGATTGCGTATCAAGTACGCAGTTAAACAGCAGCTTTATTGTGCCAAGCGTTTTTGACCCAGCAGTTGCGCCAGCAGTTGCTGCTGCTGTTCAATCAGTGGCTGACTCTGAGCGCTAGCCCGTATATCTTTCACGGGTAACTGAAATCGATCCTTACCTAACATAATTTTGTATTTATCGTGGCTAGAACAATTGACACTGCTGGTGCCGCGTCCTAAACTTTCTATTAATTGAACTTTCAACTATTTAGGAGACATGAATGACCGACTTAACTGGCTATGCAGGAACATGGGTAATTGACCCAACACACAGCCGTCTTGGCTTTGAAGCCAGGCATGCTGTAATCACCAAAGTTCGCGGACATTTTGCAGACTTCACTGGAACCATCGTGGTTGATCCAACTGATGTTTCATCTTCATCTGCCTCAGTGGTTGCACAAATTACCTCAATTGATACCGGCAACGCAGACCGTGATGGTCATCTTCGCAGTGCGGACTTCTTTGATATCGAGAAGAACCCAGAACTAACTTTCGCTGCTACAAAGTTCAGTGGCGCTGGTGACTCATTTGTTGTTTCTGGCGATTTATCAATCAACGGAGTTACCAAGAGCATTGATCTTGCAGTTGAACTAACTGGCACTGCTACCGATCCATTCGGAAACGTGCGAGCAGGATTCGAAGGCACCGGCGAACTAAGTCGTAAAGATTTTGGTCTGGTTTGGAATGTGGCACTTGAAACTGGCGGACTACTTGTTAGCGACAGCATCAAACTACAACTTGATGTTTCAGCAATTAAACAGGCGTAATTAAAAAGCTTCAAGCAGGCTAAATTAATATTTCGGTCGGGCGAGTCAAATTTGAACTCGTCCGACCGTTTTAGTTAACGATCAATAATCCAAAAGCCCAAGCACTTGCTATCGCGATTCCACAGGCAAAATGGATCAAACTCACCAGCCCAATCGCTTTCAAGGTTGTTCCAGTTGCTCGTAAAGCCCGATGGAATTCTCTACCGGCGATTAACTGGCAGAAAAATACGCCAAAAATAAAGCCAAGTGGTAATCCAACAATCGGGATAACAAAAAAGCCAATCAGAGCAAAAACTGATGCCACAAGGAAAGTCCATTTTGGTGCTGATTCGCCTTTGGTGCTCTTAGCAGGAATGTAAAAAGACAATCCAAATCCAATCAGAAAAATCACAGTCATAAGCGCAAAGATTATCCAGTGCGTTGTATCTGCTCCATCAAGAATCGCCCACGCAAGTCCCGCTAGCCAAACTAAGAATAATCCCGGCAGAACGGGAATTAGAGTGCCGATAATTCCAATTGCCATTGTCAGGCCAATCAGCACTTCACCTACAGGCCCCATAACTAAATCTCCTTGTCCGGATGAGCTGCCTTATGTACCCGATCTGCGATAGCTAGTCCGATTCCAGATTCATGTGGCAGCAGGATGTAAATATTTGCAAGACCTAATTCATCACCCTGACGAAATGCCTTGTACAGCTCGGTAGCGAAAGCTTCAGATGTGCTTGGTTGGGCTAGTCGGATTAGTCCGTCCGGAGTCTGAACATCTTCTAATGCAATGAATCCGGATCCGTGTTCAAAATTTTGATTTATTGAATTCGCGATGACGACTACTCTGGCTCGCGGTGCGTAGTGCGACGCTAATGCTCCAGAGACTCTTGGGCCTTCAGGTTGGCCTTGCCCAACTGCCAATCCAGTTATTGACTCGACAAGTTCAGCCGAAATGGCTCCTGGTCGCAAAATTACTGGCTTGTCACCTGTAGCTAAAACTATTGTTGATTCAATGCCAATTCCACAAGGTCCACCATCAAGAATGAAATCGCCATTTGCACTTAGGTAATCACTCAAATCTGCATTGACATGTTCAGCAGTTGTTGGGGAAACATGCCCGAAGCGGTTAGCACTTGGCGCGACCAAACCAAGAATTCCTTGAATTCTAAGTTGCTCCAATAATCGCAAAGTGGTTGCGTGATTTGGTACTCGAACTGCGACTGTGTTCTGCCCGCCAGTGATTTGATCATTCGCAAGCGAAGTTCGTTGACCGACCAAAGTTAATGGACCGGGCCAGCATGCATTGGCTAACTGCTGCGCCCAAGTTGGTAAGTCGATCAACCATTCAAGTGCGCCTTCTAAATCACTAACATGAACAATTAGCGGGTGATCTTGCGGACGATTCTTTGCCGCGAAAATTCGCGAGATTGCTTGCGAATTGCGGGCATCAGCGGCAAGCCCATAGACCGTTTCAGTTGGGATCGCGCAAAGATGTCCAGCAGAAATAGCTTCTGCGGCAACATCTATATCGCTGATGAGAACACCCACCTGCGATTAACCCCACCAAAATGCAAGTGCGATTGCCAAGTACAAAGCGATTAGGGCAACGCCTTCAAACCAGGTGTAATCTCCATCAACCACAATGATTGTCGTAGTTAGTGTTGCCATGAATAACACAGCGAGCAGAAGTGGACTAAGAACGAGGGTGAAAGCGCCGGCTCCAACTAACGGGGCTGCAATTGCCACGATTGGGGCGATAGTCATTGCCACCTGAACTGGTGACTGCAAAATAATCTGCAAGGCATAATCAGCTTGTCCGCGGGCAGCGAGCTTAATTCCAACGACATTCTCAACAGCATTGCCAGCGATAGCGACAATAATCAAACCAGCAAAAGCCTCACTTATGTGTAGCGCCGTTATTGCTGGACTAAGTGCTGCGACAAACCACTCTGAGACAAATGCCGCGCCAACACCAGTTAGAGCTAACATGCCAATGGCTAAGCCAAGTGGCCAATCGCCATGAACATGAGCTTCACTCTTAGCAGCTAAAGCGGCGTCGGAGCCAGATACAACATTGTCCGGGTTATCTTTGCGCAAAGTATCAGGCAAAGAACTTGCAAAGAGAAGCAGTAAAAGTATTGAGACGCCGATAGTTATGCCGCGCTCGTGTGCTGCTGCGGGAGTGTTCATGGCAAAAGTTAATGTTGGAATTGCGAGTGCGAAAACACTGAGCATAAGTAGCACAGCCAATTGACGGCTTGCAATTTGGTTGAAATATTGACGTCCATTTTTGAGACCGCCAACGATAAATGCCGCGCCCAGAATCAACAGCACGTTTGCCAGGATTGATCCAACAATGGTTGCCTTTGCAACGGTATAAAGTCCGGCTTTCAAACTGAATAAGACAACAAAAAGTTCCGGGACATTTCCCAAGAATGATTGCAAGAGGCCAGTTGGACCAGGTCCGAGTCGATCTCCAAGGGCCTCCACGCTGCGGCCAACAAGACTAGCCATAACGGCTAGGGCGAAAGCAGTAACAATAAACGAAATAATTTGATTGCCGCCCGAACTATGAAAAATTCCAGCAGCGATAGTAGAACCTACGGTGACAACGATGAGTCGACGATCTCGACGTGACAGCACGCCTCCAGGTTTCTCAGTTAGTTGGGCAGTCGGTGTTACTACCGGACTCGCTGAACGGCGACCGCGCCGATTTTCTGGGGGATTTGGTTGTTCACTCATGTTTGGAAGTCTAGCGAATTAACAGAAAACATCCGGAATGTGACTTATTTGGTAACTGAAATCGCAGTTTCTAAATGTTTAATCATTTGTGCTCGCAACACTTGGGCGCGCTGACTAAATATTTTTTGTTTTTGCGCAAAGAGCAGACGTCCTTCTGCAGTTTCAATCTTGATCGGTTGCACCCCAAGGCCAATTAAATCGTATGGAGCACTTTGCATGTCGACTGTGCGAATCTCGCGGGCTAGCCGGAAACACTG
>CANBWF010000022.1 GCA_947373075.1 Actinomycetota bacterium
AGATTTAGGTAAAGATTTCACCAGCATCCAACAGAAGGGGAGCAGTCAGTGACCGCTACCGACCAGTCATTAGCAATTGCCAAAGTTGCAGCCCAAGCTGCCTTTGATAAGCAGGCAACAGAAATCACCCTGTTGGATGTGAGCGATCACCTCGTCATCACTGACTTATTTCTAATTTGCACTGCGCAAAACGATCGCCAAGTTGGCGCAATCGTCGATGCAATCGAAGAAGTACTTGATGCCCAAGGGGTAAAGCCAATTAGACGTGAAGGTGAACGCGGGGGCCGTTGGGTGCTACTCGATTACTTCGAAATGGTTGTTCATATTCAGCAAGCCGAAGAGCGTTCACTCTATGACTTAGAGCGACTTTGGCGGGACTGCCCACACATTCCCTTGGAATTGATCTAGCAATGACAGCGCGCACATTGGTTCTTTGGCGACATGGGCGAACCTCATGGAACTTAGCGAGCCGATTTCAAGGACAAGAAGATGTGCCGCTTGATGAAGTCGGTTTCGATCAAGCTCGTCGCGCAGCTCAAACTTTGGTGGCATTGCAACCAACTCACATAATCTCAAGTGACTTAACGCGCGCTTTAGATACTGCTCGTGCATTGGCACGCCTTACCGATGTTGAAGTTGAGACGGATGAAGATCTGCGTGAGACTTTTGCCGGTGAATGGCAGGGTCTAACAAAAACCGAATTGATGGAACGCTACGCCGATGACTATGCGGCTTGGGGTGGCGACTCAAATGTGCGCCCTGGGGGCGGTGAAACACGCCTTGAAGTGGCCGAGCGGGTCATGCGCGCGATTTCTCGAGGTTTAGAGCGCGTTCCTGCTGGTGGCACGCTGGTTGTGGCATCGCATGGTGGTTCATTACGTGCTGCACTTGGTCGGTTATTGGCGCTCGAACCACCACAGTGGACTGCGCTTGGCGTATTGGCAAATGCCCAATGGTCGGTGTTACGCGAACTCGATGAAAATATTCCACGCCCTGCTGGCTTGCATTGGCGCCTAGCCGAATACAACGCTGGTTCATTGCCTGAGCCTGTGATGGGCGACGACCGCTAGCAGTTCGCCTGTGCAAATAGTTGTGCGGTAGCATTGGGTGTTCTGGGGCTGTGGCGCAGCTGGTAGCGCACCTGCATGGCATGCAGGGGGTCAGGGGTTCGAATCCCCTCAGCTCCACCAAGGTATTGAATAGGATTGAAATATGAGCAATCGCATTACCCATTGGATCGATGGCAAATTTTATGCCGGTCCAGCTGATCGAACAGGTCCAGTTTTTAATCCAGCAACCGGTGAACAAACTGGCACAGTTGATTTAGCGAGTACCGACGTAGTTGATGTTGCTGTCTCAGTTGCTGTTGCTGCTGGTAAGACTTGGGCTCAGACTTCACTAACTAAGCGCGTCGCTGTCTTATTCGAATTCCGTGAACTTTTGAATGCGCGTAAAGATGAAGTCATTGCACTTATCACCGCTGAACATGGCAAGACGCTTGAAGATGCTAGAGGCGAACTATCGCGTGGCCAGGAAGCAGTTGAGTTTGCTTGTGGTATTCCGCACTTGATGAAGGGTTCGTATTCAGAGGGTGTTTCAACCGGCGTCGATGTTTACAGCATTCGCCAGCCTCTTGGAGTTGTTGGAATCATTTCGCCATTCAATTTTCCAGCCATGGTGCCAATGTGGTTTTTCCCTATCGCAATCGCAACAGGTAACACCGTAATTGTTAAGCCAAGTGAAAAAGATCCAAGTGTGGTTAATTACATTGCCGAACTTTGGAAAGAAGCGGGCTTACCTGACGGCGTATTCAACGTAGTTCACGGCGATAAAGAATCTGTTGATCGCCTGCTAACACATCCAGACGTTAAGGCCATTAGTTTCGTTGGCTCAACGCCAATCGCGAAATACATTTACGAAACTGGTACCGCACATGGCAAGCGTGTGCAGGCTCTTGGTGGTGCAAAGAACCACATGGTGGTCTTGCCGGATGCTGATCTAGATTTAGCGGCCGACAGTGCAGTTAATGCTGGTTTCGGTTCTGCTGGCGAACGCTGCATGGCGATCTCTGCGCTAGTTGCCGTTGAACCAGTAGCTGATGAACTTATTGCCAAGATTGCCCAACGGGTAAGTACTCTTACTCTCGGTGCAGGCGTTACCAACTCAGACATGGGGCCACTAATCAGTGCGGTTCATCGCGATAAAGTTCGTGGCTACATTGATGCTGGTGTCGAGGCTGGAGCAACTTTGGTGGTTGATGGCCGCAAACCTGAAATTTCTGATGAAGCATTGTCAGCCGGTTATTTCTTAGGGGCAACATTGTTCGACAATGTCACTCCAGACATGAGCATTTACCAGGAAGAAATCTTCGGCCCAGTACTTTGTGTCATCCGAGTTGCCACTTACGAAGAAGCGCTCAAACTCGTGAACGAACATCCATACGGAAACGGCACCGCGATTTTCACAAACGATGGTGGCGCGGCGCGCAGGTTCCAGCATGAAGTACAAGTTGGCATGGTGGGCATCAACGTGCCAATCCCAGTGCCCATGGCTTACTACTCATTCGGTGGCTGGAAAGCATCGTTGTTTGGTGACACCCATGCACACGGTGCTGAAGGAGTCCACTTCTTTACGCGTGGCAAAGTAGTAACAAGCCGCTGGTTAGATCCAAGTCACGGTGGCCTGAACTTAGGTTTCCCAACTAACGGCTAATACTTGGGTAGGCTAGGTTTCTAGCAAACTTCCCCGGAGTGCATATGAACCTGAAAAATCGGGATTTCCTAAAGGAAATCGATTTCACTGCAGACGAATTGCAGTATCTAATCGACCTTGCCATCGAACTCAAGGCAGCCAAGCGTGAGCGCCGCGAAGTAAAGCATTTGCAAGATCGAAATATTGCGCTCATTTTTGAAAAAACCTCAACGCGAACCCGATGTGCATTTGAAGTTGCTGCATTCGATCAAGGTGCCCACACCACTTACTTAGATGGGCAGTCGTCCCAGGTAGGTCACAAAGAATCAATCGCAGACACGGCCCGAGTTTTATCGCGCTATTACGATGCAATTCAGTTTCGTGGCAAGTCTCAAGAAATGGTCGAAGAGCTTGCGCAATTCTCGGACGTTCCGGTTTACAACGGGCTAACCGATGAATGGCATCCAACGCAGATGCTTGCCGATTTCCAAACCATGATCGAACACACTGGTCGCAAAACTAATGAACTAAGTTTTGCTTACGTTGGTGATGCCCGAAACAACATGGGTCATTCGCTTTTGATGATGGGCGCAATTATGGGTTGCGATGTGCGCATCGCGGGTCCATCCGAGTTGCTGCCTTCGGCCGAGATCCGTGCGCTTGCTGACGCCGCTGCGGCCAAAAGTGGAGCGCGCATCACTTTGACTGACTCAATGGACGAGGCGCTTCTTGGCGCACAGTTTGTGCACACTGATGTTTGGGTTTCAATGGGCGAATCACCTGAAATCTGGAATGAGCGCGTTAAATTGCTTTCGCCTTACCAAGTAAACCGTGAAGCTTTGGCTAAAACAGGAGTTGCTGATGTGAAGTTCATGCACTGCCTGCCAGGTTTCCACAATGAGCAAACCACGATTGGTTTTGAAATCGCGAGTAAAACTGGAATGCACGAAGGTCTTGAAGTTACTCATGATATTTTCGAATCTGATTTGAGTGTCGTTTTTGATCAGGCAGAAAATCGGATGCACACTATTAAAGCGATCATGGTCGCAACCATCGGAGACTAATGTCCAATCTGTTTGATCCAATCACAGTAGGAAATATCTCGATTAAAAATCGAGTCTGGGTTAGCCCAATGTGTCAGTACTCGGCCATTGATGGCGTGATGCAGGATTGGCATGCAATTCACTACGGATCGTTGATTACGGGTGGCTCTGGCTTAGTGATGGTAGAGGCAACTGGCATTCGACCTGAAGGTCGTATCTCACCGCAGTGTTTAGGAATATGGACCGATCAGCAAGCTCAAGTGTTGGGAGAGTTGCCTAACTTCGCACACAAACATGGCGTGAAGATGGGAATTCAACTTGCTCACGCAGGTCGCAAAGCTTCAACTGCAGCGCCGTGGCTTGGCGGGCAACCACTTGCCCCAGAAGATGGTGGCTGGCAAACAGTGGCTCCATCAGCAATTGCTTTTGGAAGTTACCCTGAGCCGCGAGAACTTACCACTGTAGAAATAGGTCAACTTCGCGCAGACTTTGTTGCTGCGGCTGAGCGCGCACTTTTCGCCGGCTTTGATGTAATCGAATTACATGTGGCGCACGGGTATTTGTTACACGAATTCTTGTCACCAATTTCAAATCAGCGCACCGATGAATACGGTGGCTCGTTTGAAAATCGCATTCGCCTACTGATTGAAATTGCGCGCGAGATTCGTGTTGTAATCTCACCAGCTCGTGCATTGTTTGTTCGCCTCTCTTGCACCGACTGGGTCCCTGGCGGCTGGGCCATTGAAGACAGCGTTGAACTTGCTCGCGAATTGAAAGCAGCGGGCGTTGATCTTGTGGACTGCTCATCGGCCGGAACAACTCCAGATGCGCAGATTCCAGTTGGGCCAGGTTTCCAGGTGCCGTTTGCGCAGCGGATACGCCAAGAGGCGCAGATTGCTACCAGCGCAGTGGGCATGATTGATTCAGCCCAGCAGGCCCAACAGATTGTTGAATCAGGACAGGCAGATGCGGTGATGCTTGGCAGAGCCATGTTGGGCAACCCACGTTGGCCACTGCAGGCTGCCAGTGAATTAGGGGTAGAAGTGCCCTGGCCAAGCCAGTATCAACGGGGAGTTTTACGTAAGCCCTAAGCATTTCGCTAGAGCTGTGTTGCTCAAGTATTCTTGGGGATTATGAGTGAAACGCCAGTTGACCCAAATTTTTATGATGTGCACGCCGTTCAAGATAAATGGCTGCCAATTTGGGATGAACTAGCACCGTTTCGCAGTGGTCGCCCAGACGATACTCGGCCAACCAAGTATGTGTTGGATATGTTCCCTTACCCATCTGGCGACTTACACATGGGACATGCTGAGGCTTACGCGCTTGGTGATGTGATTGCCCGCTATTGGGTTCACAAAGGTTTTAACGTTTTACATCCAATCGGTTGGGATGCTTTCGGTTTGCCAGCTGAGAATGCAGCTATCAAGCGCGGGGAAGATCCAAAATCTTGGACTTACGAAAACATTGCGATGCAGAAGTCTTCAATGCGTCGTTATGCCTGTTCATTCGACTGGGATCGCGTACTAAATACTTGCGACCCTGAGTACTACAAGTGGAATCAGTGGCTGTTCCTGCAGATGTACGAACGTGGTTTGGCGTACCGCAAAAACTCCGCAGTTAACTGGTGTCCTTCGTGTCAGACAGTTTTGGCTAACGAGCAAGTTGTTGGCGGGTTATGTGAGCGCTGTGATTCACAGGTCACCAAGAAGAAGTTGAACCAGTGGTATTTCAAAATCACTGATTATGCCGATCGCTTACTTGAGGACATGTCTGAACTTGAAGGCAATTGGCCGGAAAAAGTTCTGCTGATGCAACGCAACTGGATTGGTCGTTCAACTGGAGCAGAAGTTAGTTTCGATATTGAAGGTCGCGACGAGCCGGTAGTGGTTTACACAACGCGCCCTGACACTCTTTATGGGGCGACCTTCTTTGTTGTGGCCGTAGATTCAGATTTAGCTGCCAGTCTTGCTGCAGGTTCTGAAAGTGAAGCTGAATTCAACACTTATCTCAACCAGGTTAAGTCGACTAGCGAAATGGATCGATTAGCTACTGATCGACCTAAGACCGGCGTTTTCTTAAACCGTTACGCAATCAATCCAGTTAATGGCGAACGTTTGCCGATCTGGGCTAGTGATTATGTTTTGGCTGATTATGGAACTGGCGCGGTTATGGCTGTGCCCGCTCACGACCAGCGCGATCTTGATTTCGCACGCACTTTTAATTTGCCGGTTCGAGTTGTGGTGGAATCTGAAACAGATCCTGCAGAAACTGGCGAAGCAACTGCAGATGACGGCGCACACGTGAATTCGGGTCCACTTGATGGTCTGGGCAAGGCAGAAGCGATTGCAAAAATGATCGACATTTTGCAAGGTGAAGGTCGTGGCAAGTCTGCAACCAATTACCGTTTGCGCGATTGGCTTATTAGTCGTCAGCGTTATTGGGGCACCCCAATCCCAATCATCCACTGCCCTGACTGTGGTGAAGTTCCGGTTCCTGAATCACAACTTCCGGTTGTTTTGCCGGATGCGGCAGGTCTTGATCTTTCGCCTAAGGGAGAATCGCCGCTGGGCGCAGCAGATGAATGGGCTAATGTCCCTTGTCCTAAGTGTGGCATTCAGGCTCGTCGTGATTCCGACACCATGGATACATTCGTGGACTCGTCTTGGTATTACCTGCGTTACTTGAACCCGCAGTTGGACACCGCGCCATTTGAAAAAGCAGAAGCAAATCGTTGGCTACCAATTGATCAGTATGTTGGTGGCGTAACGCACGCAATTTTGCATTTGCTCTACAGTCGCTTCTTTACCAAAGTCATGTTCGATATGGGTCTTGTTGATTTCAAAGAACCGTTCACTCGTTTGCTTAATCAGGGCATGGTTGTAATGGATGGCTCTGCCATGAGTAAGAGCCGTGGCAACCTAGTACGACTCTCTGATGAGTTGGATGCGCACGGTGTTGACGCTGTTCGTCTGACAATGGTCTTTGCTGGCCCACCAGAGGACGACATTGACTGGTCAGACGTTTCGCCAGGTGGAGCAAAGAAGTTTTTGGCCCGCGCCTGGCGTCTATCTGGCGACGTTAATAGCGCAGTGGACATCGATTTCGCCACCGGCGACTTGGCGTTGCGCAAAGTAACTCACAAAGCAATGGCGGATAGCGAACTAGCTTTAGAAAGTAACCGCTTCAATGTGGTGGTTGCTCGCGCAATGGAATTGGTCAATGCAACGCGTAAAGCGATTGACTCTGGTTGCGGCTCTGCTGATGCTGCTGTGCGTGAAGCAACGCACACCGTTGCCATCCTGTTATCACTAGTCGCGCCATACACAGCTGAAGAAATGTGGGCTCGGATGGGCTACGAGCCATCCGTGGCTCTTGCTCCTTGGCCAATTGCTGATCCAGCACTTCTAGTTGAAGATGAAACTGAATGTGTTGTACAGATTAATGGCAAGATCCGCAAGCGTCTTCAGGTTCCACCAACAATTTCTGAAGCAGATTTGCGTGAACTTGCTATGTCTCAAGAAAATGTCATCGCCGAAATCGCGGGTCGCGAGCCGAAAGTTGTAATCGTTCGTCCGCCAAAAATCGTCAACATCGTACTTGGCTAATCGCAAATGAAAATAGGTTTCGTCACCGATTCCACTTCCTACTTGCCTGAAAACATTCGGGCACAGTTTGATGTTGAAGTCGTTCCTGTTCAGGTTGTGATTGATGGAAAAGCCTATGACGAAGGTAGCGAGATCACCTCTGAGATAGTTGCGCAGGCCCTGAAGCAAGGTAAAGCAGTAACTACATCAAGGCCGAGTTCTGCCCAGTTCATTGCTGCATATCAGCGAGTACTAGATCGTGGTTACGACCAAATCATTAGCGTCCACTTGTCTTCAGAGCTATCCGGGACTTACGAATCTGCTTTGCTGGCGGTAGCAAAATCAGAACTACCGGTGCGCGTTATAGATTCACGAAATATTGCACTTGCTATGGGCTATCCACTTATTGGTGGAGTTCGCTTGGCCCGAACCGGCGCCCCAATTGATGATGTCGAGGACTACATCCGTAATCGCTGTGAACAGTCAACAATCATCTTTTATGTAGATAGCTTGGAACACCTAAAGCGTGGCGGTCGCATAAGTGCATTGCAGTCGCGCATTGGTACCGCGCTTTCGTTAAAGCCATTGCTAACTGTGGTGAATGGCCAGATTGTGCAACGCGAGCTAGTGCGAAATTCGCAGCGGGCACTGGCGCGCATTGTCGAAATCGCCCAATCATCTGGAACTTTGCCCAGTGAGTTAGCGATTCTGCATGTAACCGCGCAAAACTCAGCGGAGAAAATCGCAGCCCAGATTTCCCAAAAACTCGATAACGCCGAAATTCCGGTAATTCCTGCTGGGGCAGTGGTCGGAACCCATTTGGGACCAGGCGCAATAGCGCTTGTTATCAGCCCACTTTCTTAAACCATCAGCCAAGTAGGTAATGCACATTAGATAACTGTGCACAAACTTGTTAAGCAAGACGTGCTGTGGCCTAGCCCTGATTTATTCTGCCCAGATGCCAACAGTTGAGGAACGCATCCGGGCTCTGTGGTCAACACGCACAGATGATGAAAGTGAATATGTTCCTGCGTCTTACACATTTTCAACTTCATCTAGCACTCGTCGCACGTTAGTTAAGTTCATGCTGGCTGCTATCTCAACAACAGGATTATTTCTCTGGCTAAATCGCCCACAGATTCAGGTGACTCCAAAAATCGTTGTAAGTGGAACACCGATTGCGGCCGCACCGATTGCAGTCACTTCGACAAACATCGTGATAGATGTTGAAGGCAAAGTTCATTTTCCAGGGTTGCGCACATTGCCAAGCGATGCACGAGTCGCTGACGCAATCGCAGCCGCTGGTGGCACTTTGCCTGGCGTTCCCAAAGGGACAGTAAATCTGGCAGCGCGACTTTCGGATGGGCAACTGCTTATTGTTGGGCAAGTTGCAGGAGCAGGTGTGGCTTCCGGTGATCAGGGAAATTCTTCGCAGACCAATCAAATTAGTCTCAATAGTGCAACTGAATCCGATTTCGAATCCTTACCAGGCGTCGGTCCAGTTTTAGCGAATCGAATCCTTACCTGGCGAACCCAACATGGATCATTTAGCAGCATTGAGGATTTGCAGAATGTTCCTGGCATCGGACCTAAAGTCTTTGCCAATTTATCTAGTTACGTAACTTTGTAATGCACTCAGTTCGAATTGTCGATGCGCGATTCATTCCACTGGCTAGTTCAATCTGGTTATCCACGGCCGGCACTGTGATTGTTGGGCTGCAACGAAATCCAAGTGCATTGATTTTGTGGCTGACCGCCATTTGCCTCGTGGCACTGAGTTTGGTTTGGTGGCACAGGCACAAACAACTCTCGTATTCGGCAATTACGAAGGTTATGTTCTGCGGTGCGCTGCTTGGACTTGGATTAGCTTTGACGCGCGTTCTGCCTATTACACAAAGTTCACTAGTTGTTCAGGCGCAGCATCATTCGGTCGTTGATTTCACAGCAACCGTTGTTGGTGACCCAACACTTTTACCACAGCAAGACAAACTGACTTGGAATAGTGCAACCCGAGTAAGTATGCGGATGCGACTCGAATCTATTTCGGCTCCTGGGGTAGTCATCGATACCAAACTTCCGATTCAACTTTTTGCAACTCGATATATCGATCAATATTTGCACTTGACGCCAGGGACAAAGATTTCGGCAGTTGGACGCCTTGATCCGCCACGGCCAGGCTCTGCCTTCGTGGCTTACTTAACTGCGCGGACTGAGCCGAAAACCCAAACTGGGCCGCCGCGCTATCAGTGGTTAGCTACTGCGTTGCGTGAGCGACTCGTTAAAGCGCTATCTCGCACGCCAAATGATGCTAAAGCACTGGTACCGGGATTGGCATTGGGCGACACCCGAGCCATGCGATCGGAATTATTGGCTGAGATGCGCACATCTGGGTTAACTCATTTGGTTGCAGTGTCCGGCGCGAACGTGACAATACTGTTGGCGTTGGTATTCGCAGCGCTAGCTAGAACTTCACGCTCTACTCAAGTGGCTGGCGCCACGCTGGCCCTGGCGGCATTTGAAGTTGTAGTGCGGCCACAACCCAGCGTCTTAAGAGCCAGTGCGATGGGGCTCGTGCTCCTACTTGGCATCTTGGGCAAACGCAAAACTGATGCAATCAATGCCTTGGCAGTAGCGGTTGTTGTTTTGGTGATTATCGATCCGCTTATCTCAGCTACCTATGGGTTTGCGTTATCAGTTTGCGCCACAGCAGGACTTTTAATGGGTTCTGAAAAATTGCGAAATGTAATGACGAATCATTTGCCAAAGGCAGTTCCTGATTGGGTAGTGGATGGACTCGTTGTGACTGTATGTGCGCAATGTGCAGTGTTACCGATTCTGCTGCAGTTAGGTGCAACATTCTCGCTTGCAGCTGTGCCGGCGAATCTGTTGGCAGTTCCTCTTGCTTCACTCACTATGGTTTTGGGATTAATTCTTACTGGAGTGGCAGTAATTTGTTTGCCTCTTGCCCAGGTTTTCGCTTGGGTCGTGGCAATCCCGGCGCTGGGAATTGCCGCGATAGCGCGGACGGCAAGTTCAGCAACCTTTTTGATCGTTCCAATCCCTAATGGCCTTTTAGGCGCGTTTTTAGCTGCCGCATTCGTAGGTGCAATCGGGTTTAGTTCCACACGTTGGCCTAGATTCAATCCGAATCAAAAATCATTAATCGTGCTAACGGCGATAGTGGCGATTAGCGCAATCTGGATTCACCCATTGACGCAGTTGCGCATGTGGCCAACCAATAACTGGCTGCTTGTTTCCTGCGATGTAGGGCAAGGAGATGCAACTGTCATCAATCTGGGCCACCATCAAGCCATTGTTATAGATGTTGGACCAGATCCAAATCTTCTAGATAAGTGCTTAACTGCATTGCACATAAAAGCAATTCCCTTGTTGATACTTACTCATTTTCACGCAGATCATGTTGCTGGATTAGACGCAGTATTTCATCGGCGCAAAGTTGGCATGATTCGAGTAACTTCGCTCGCTGATCCACCTCTAACCACAAATTTCGTCACGGGTTTGCTGGCGAGTAAATCGCTAAGCGCACAGGCGATGACTGCAGGTGAGCATCTGGCGATAAACGAGGTGGACCTTGAGTGTCTATGGCCAGCGGAAATAATGCGTGGCCAAGGAAGCGATGCAAATAATGCGAGTATTGTTTTGCTCGCCAAAATTCATGGGCATACATTTTTGTTGGCTGGCGATGTTGAAGCGCCAGCACAAAAGGCAATCACGCAGCGCTACCACTTGCCACATGTTGAATTTCTAAAGATGGCGCATCATGGGTCACGGAATCAAGATGTGCAATTTGCCCGAGATCTATCACCCGACATCACATTCATCTCAGTTGGCAAAGATAACGGCTACGGGCATCCTGCTGCCGAAACGCTTATGCTCTATGAAGTTCTGGGTACCAAGATTTATCGAACAGACCGCTCGGGCAATCTTGCAGTGGTCGAATCAGGCGGGATGCTGAAGGTAATGACATCTCGGTGAGGCATACTCTTAGTGTGGCTAAAAAGAATCCAGTAGACCAAACCCGAGTGGTTTTGGCCGTTGGAAAAGAGTCTGCACTAGTTCAGCAAGTCATCTCTCGCATGAGCAGTAATGCCTCTGCGCATGATCCGCAATATATAAAAATTGAAATTGATCTTGGTGAATTAGAGAATCAAGCGCGTGATTTAGTCGAGGCACTTTCGCCTTCACTTTTTGGTGAATTCACTTTGTTGATCATTCAAAACATTTCAGAAATTACTGAAGATTCGTTTGAACCGCTTTTGCAAGCAGTTACCGATGTGCCAGAACATCTGATGTTGGTGCTGTGTCACCCTGGGGGAGTAAAAGGCAAGAAGTTCCTTGAATTGGTGCGTAAGACCGGCGTACTTGAAGCCGACTGCGGTGAACTTAAAAACGACAAACTTGATGCTGCTCTTGCTGCTGAGTTCAACAAGCACAAACGTCGCACAACAGTTGAGGCAATCGAAGCATTGCGCGAGTCAGTTGGCCCGAATTTAAGTGAACTGCTTTCGGCAATCTCACAGCTTTGTGTTGACATTGAAACTGATCCGATTGATGCAGCTGCTGTCGCGCAGTATTACTCGGGAATGTCTGACATCAAGGGCTGGGATGTAAGTGATGCGATGTGGAATGCAAAGCCAAAGGAAGTGCTTGAGCAATTCCGTTGGGCGATTGAACAAGATAGTTCGGCGTCGCCTGCAATTATCTCGGCGATGGCTAAAGGCTTACGCACACTAGTTCGTTTTGCTAGTGCATCGCCAGGGATGGGTGATTCGGAGCTGGCTGCTTATGTGGGTGTGCATCCATTTAGATTGCGATTTTTACGAGCGCAAAAGAAATTATGGTTTCCAGACGACTTAGCAAGAGCAACTCGTTTGTTAGCACTTGCCGACCGGGCAAGTAAAGGCACATCGTATGAGCCAGGAATTTCTGGCGGAATTAGTTTGGAGCGCTCTCAAACGTTCTACGAAATTGAAAAGAATGTTTTGGCGATGAGACCGCCGCGACAGGATTAACTGTTGTTTAGTGAAGACGCCAAAGCAGACTTGCGGTTTGCTGCTTGGTTCTTGTGAATTACACCCTTTGAGGCAGCTTTATCAAGCGCACGTGTTGCATCTGCAAGAGCAGCGGCTGCTTTAGCGGCGTCGCCAGTAGCAACAGCCTCACGGAAGCGACGCACCTTTGTCTTTAGGGCGCTACGAACTGCCTTGTTACGTTCTTGGGCAGCAGCATTCTGCAGAATACGCTTCTTTTGCGACTTGATGTTGGCCACTTGGTTTGCCTCTTTCGTTTTGTACCACGGTCGGTGGACCGATGTGCAGCCTCTAGATTACCTGCCAGAGCACCGTTTGCTCAAATTAGCCCTGAATGTGCGAATATAGGGGCGGTAATCCACGATTTTTTCAATTCACCTGCAACTGGATTTATGCAGATAGCGCACGACAAAGGACACACATGGCACCGGCAACACCTAAACCAGGCGCCACCGATCCTGCCATTATTCGAAATTTCTGCATCATCGCCCATATTGATCACGGCAAATCCACGTTGGCAGATCGCATGCTACAAATCACTGGGGTTGTTGATGCACGAAACATGCGTGCGCAATATCTGGACCGAATGGACATTGAACGGGAACGCGGAATCACGATTAAGAGTCAAGCGGTTCGCTTGCCATTTAAAGCAGATGACAACGAACAGTATGTATTGAACCTCATTGATACGCCAGGACACGTTGACTTCACTTATGAAGTGAGCCGATCACTCGCTGCTTGTGAAGGTGCAATCCTTTTGGTCGATGCAGCGCAAGGTATTGAAGCACAAACATTGGCGAACTTATATCTTGCGATAGAAAATAATCTGGTAATCATTCCAGTTTTGAACAAAATTGATTTGCCTGCTGCGCAACCTGAAAAGTATGCAGCTGAACTTGCACACATTATCGGTTGCAGTCCTGATGATGTTTTGAAAGTCAGTGCTAAAACTGGCGAAGGTGTAGCGGAATTACTCAATGAAGTTGTGAAACTAATTCCTGCTCCAGTTGGCGATGCGCAGGCTCCTGCACGTGCACTAATTTTTGATTCGGTTTACGACACTTACCGCGGTGTTGTTACCTACGTGCGAGTTATTGATGGACGAATTCCATTGCGCGACAAAATCAAAATGATGAGTACCGGCGAAACGCATGAGACTTTGGAAGTTGGCGTTATTTCGCCAGAGCCAGTTGCTACTGAAGCACTTGGCGTGGGCGAGGTTGGCTACCTGATCACAGGGGTGAAAGATGTGCGCCAGTCTCGAGTTGGTGACACCGTAACTTTGGCAGCGCGACCTGCCCAAACATCACTTGGTGGCTACCGTGATCCAAAGCCAATGGTTTTCTCTGGTCTTTATCCACTAGATGGTTCGGACTACCCGCTACTTCGTGACGCGCTAGACAAGTTGAAGCTAAATGATGCTGCCTTGGTTTATGAACCAGAAACTTCCGTGGCGTTGGGCTTTGGTTTCCGTTGTGGATTCTTGGGTCTCTTACACCTTGAGATTGTGCGTGAGCGGTTAGAGCGTGAATTCAACCTCGAGCTAATTTCAACAGCTCCTAACGTTATTTACGAAGTAACAATGGACGATGGCACCAAGCATGTGGTGACAAACCCAAGTGAATTCCCCGGCGGGAAGATTGCCGAAGTCCAAGAACCTGTTGTACGTGCCACTATTTTGTCGCCAAGTGAGTTTGTCGGCACTGTGATGGAATTGTGTCAGCAGCGCCGAGGAACTCTTCTGGGCATGGATTATTTATCTGAAGATCGTGTCGAGATGCGTTACACCTTGCCACTTGCTGAAATTGTTTTTGATTTCTTTGATCAACTTAAATCTCGTACTCGCGGGTTTGCATCACTTGATTACGAAACAACCGGAGACCAGGTTGCTGACTTAGTTAAAGTCGACATTCTCTTGCATGGCGATCCAGTAGATGCTTTCAGTGCGATCGTACACAAAGACAAGGCTTATGCCTACGGCGTGATGATGGCGAGCAAGCTAAAAGATTTGATTCCTCGTCAGCAGTACGAAGTGCCGATTCAGGCTGCTATCGGTGCGCGAGTAATTGCTCGAGAAACTATTCGCGCTATGCGTAAAGATGTTTTGGCAAAATGTTACGGTGGCGATATTTCGCGTAAGCGCAAACTTCTGGAAAAGCAGAAGGAAGGTAAGAAGCGCATGAAAATGGTTGGTCGTGTTGAAGTTCCGCAGGAGGCCTTCATCGCTGCGTTATCGACTGATGATTCTGCTGCGAAAGATAAATCGAAATAGTAATGACTAATCGGTCACTGGGCGCGTATGTTCATGTGCCATTTTGTGGTTCTCGCTGCGGTTACTGCGATTTCAACACCTACACCGCTAGTGAATTGCAGCGCGATGGCACTTCAGTTTCAGCACAGACTTATGCACAAAGAGTCCTTAGTGAGATTTCGTTAACTGCTGAGAAAAAATCTGAATTTGTGCAGCCACTTGAGACCATATTTTTTGGCGGCGGTACACCAACCCTTTTGACGGCACCGGATTTAACTTCGGTTCTTGCTCAGCTGGGTGAAACGTATGGTTTAGCGCAAGGGTGTGAAGTCACGACTGAAGCTAATCCAGATTCGGTCGATAGAGAATATTTGGAAACCTTACGTGCCGGTGGTTTCACTCGAATTTCCTTTGGACATCAGTCGAGTAGCCAAAAGGTTTTGCAGGTTTTAGATCGCACTCATACGGCTGGGCGAACTTGGCA
>CANBWF010000023.1 GCA_947373075.1 Actinomycetota bacterium
ACAATCTTCTGCGGAGTTCTTGGTTTCCAAGTCATCATGCGACTTCAGCGTTGGCTAACTTTGGCAACTTTAATGCTCAGTGCTGGCTACATGGCTTTAATGTTTTCAAAAATTAATTGGACTGCAATTCATGCGCTTCCATCTGGCAATTTACCAGCCATGATCGGCGCAACTATTCTAGGAGTCACTGGCATCGGACTTGGCTGGGTTAATTCAGCTGCGGATTATTCACGCTACTTACCGCGCGATAGTTCAAGCAAAGGCGTTGTTGGCTGGACCATATTTGGCTCTTCAGTTGTCCCGATAATTATGGTTATCTTCGGCGCCTTACTTGCTGGAAGCAGTAGCGACCTAAACACTCGCATTGCAAGTGACCCAATTGGCGCACTTACCGATTCTTTGCCCACTTGGTATCTGGTTCCGTTTGTAATTGTTGCGGTGCTTGGCCTGGTTGGTGGTGCGATTCTTGATCTATACTCTTCGGGCCTGACCTTGGTTTCAATTGGCCTTCCAGTGAAACGACACATTGCCGCAGGCATTGATGGCGTAATCATGGCACTTGGCACAATCTATTTTGTTTGGATTGCCAGCAACTTCTTTGGCGCGTTTCAAGGATTCCTAATTACCTTGGGTGTTCCACTTGCTGCTTGGTCCGGAATTTTTGTGGCTGATGTTCTTATGCGCAAGCAACCATATTCTGAATCAGATCTTTTCGATAGCTCAGGTCGCTACGGTGCGTGGAACATTAAAAGTATTTCGTTACTAATAGTTGCCACGTTTGTAGGTTGGGGTTTTGTTACCAACACATTTGCTGGGTGGCTTTCTTGGCAAGGCTATTTATTAGGCTCTCTGGGCGGAAAAACAGGCGCATGGGCATTCACTAACATTGGCGTACTCTTCGCTCTTGCTATTGGTGGATTTGGTTACGCAGTTGTGGCCCGAAAAGATGTACTGGCTCAGGACTAAACTCACAAGCAAACGAATAATGAATTTCGGCAAACGAAAGATCGCGCAAAGCCATCAATTTCTTGGCTGAAAACTACTTATGTTAATTAGCGACATCACGGCGCTTGAACAGGATGCTAACCAAAATTGCCCCGCCAAGAACATAAAGTGCCGAACCAGCCAATCCATATTTATACGACATTACTTGCGTTCCATCAAAGGAAATAGAGCCGCCAGTTGATACAGAAGTCAGTAACTGCCCTGGCAGATATTTATCAATTCCATTAACAACTGCAGTCAATAGATTTTCAACAATCAAAATCCAAATAACGCCAATAGCAATCGAGCTAATGGGTGAGCGCAACAAGAGACCCAAGATCATGCCGAATGTGCCAAAGCCGATTGTTGCAACAGTTACGTTTACCAGAGCATTTAGTGTTGCTTGCCTACCATCTGCTGATGTCCATAGCACTGTCGAAACTTTCGCTCCGCCAGCCAGACCAAAAGCCAAGGCAAAACTTACTGCCGCCGAAACAGCGACTATTAATACTGCGAAGAGTGACATGGCCAGATATTTACCGCCAAGAACTTTCATTCGACTTGGCTGGCGCACCAAAATATTGCGCAAAGTTCCGTAGGTATATTCCTGGGCAGTTTGGGCAGCAAAAACACATAGTGCGATCACCCCGAGCAAGGTGGCTGCGCTTTGGAAACCAAAAACTAAACCATCTGGCGCTGAAAGGCGCTCTGCTGTTACCTTCATACCCTCCCGACCATTTCCATCAGGAGAATCAATAAGTAAATACAGAAGCGCAGTAGTCAAAGCAGTCAACCCTGACGCAGCCAAAAGTGTAGGTAAGAACAAAGTTGGTCGACGCAACTTGCGAAGTTCAGCACGCAACACAGCGATCATGACGCACCTTCTGTCATGTCAAAGAATGTCTCTTCAAGCGTCGGCAACTGGGTTTGTAACTCAGCAAGAGTTATTCCACTTTCAAATGCAGCGCGGTTTAACGAAGCCGCCCACTGTGTTGGTGCCATGATCTCAAGTGCTCCATCAACAACTTTGAAAGATTTTTGCAGCGATTCAACAACTTGGCCCAAAGCTTCCAGATCGCGGGCGTTCTCCGGTCTTGCAATAATCAGCGGTTGTTGTGCTGCTAGTAATTCATGAGTCGCGCCAGAAAATATAACTCGACCTTCGCGAAGCATCACAAGCGAATCGCAGATCATTTCAATTTCACTTAGCAAATGAGAGGACACAAAAACAGTCGTTCCCGACTGCGCTAAATCACCTAGCAATGTGCGCACTTCATGAATTCCTGAGGGGTCTAACCCATTTGTTGGCTCATCAAGAATAAGTAACTGTGGATCGGGTAAAAGTGCCGCAGCAATTCCAAGGCGTTGCTTCATGCCCAGTGAATATGTTTTGAATTTGGAGTTCGCGCGATCGGCAAGGCCAACGGTTTCTAAAAGTTGATCAACCCGGTCTTTAGGAAACTTGCCCAAAGTTGCCAACACATTTAGGTTTTCCCGCCCAGAAAGCGCTGGATAAAAAGCTGGGCCCTCAATCAAAGCGCCTACTCGTGGCAAATAATTTTCTGGTTCGCTGATTGATGAACCTAACACGGTGCCAGTCCCCCCAGTTGGCGAAATCAATCCAAGTAGCATTCTGATTGTTGTTGTTTTTCCAGACCCATTTGGGCCAACAAATCCGCACACAGATCCGTGTGGCACAGCAAAAGTTGCATGAGATACAGCTACTTGATTGCCATAAGACTTGGTTAAGTCTTGAACTGATACTGCTGAAGTCACATTCAGAGCCTATTTCACTGGGTTATCGCCTGTACACGCATCTGGCAACTGGGCTTACTAGGAACCCGTTAAAAGTGTTACCCCTTTTTACTCGTTGCAGTCAATAAGATTGTAGAAAACTACTGGGAGAATTTTCCTAGACAAATAACCAGGGGCCACAATGCGCTTAACAATAAAAATTTTCTTGTCGACGATTGCGTTTATCAGCATTCTTTTTGCGCTTGGCACCTACACAATGAACAGTAAACTCGGGTCCCCTGAAGCAACTAGTGCAACAGTTAGTGACCTACTCTCAAATGATGAAGTCGCACTAGCGGCAGGTACATTCTTTGTTAATCAATTGCTTAAAGATGTTTCACCGCAGGCACAAGCACAAATGACAGCACCTCGTTCTGTTTTGAACAAAGCTGCGGCAAAAGCAATCCAAAAATCAAGTGGCTCAGTGTCTGTTGCAGCTGGTAAGGCATACGACGCAATGCTCAACAACAAAACTACACGCGTTAATTTACGTGCTCTCATTGTCACAACTGCCGCAGCCTTACACTCGCTTGATCGACGCATCCCAACCACAGTTGGGCTCGGAAATGGCGGCTACATCGCGATAACTGCGAACAATTCAAAGAGCCATAAGGCCCTAGTCAAAACGCTTTCCACAATGAAGCGAGTGATGAACATGTGGTGGATCTTCTTGCTGATCGCGCTTGGCTTGTTTGTAGGCATTTCGGTTGTAGACAAACGAAGTGGCGTGGGAGCCTGGCGCTGGCCAGGCTACATATTGTTTATCAGCGGCGGCATCTGGCTATTTATTGCTTCACTTTTGCCTAAACTGGCCAGTCAAAAGATTGCCGTCGACAAACAGGATATTTTCAATACTGCTGCTGGGGCAATTAACGGTGGGCTGATGGCAGCGGCTGTTGGAGCAACAATCGTAGGCGCTGTACTAATCGTGCTCTCTTTTGTGATGAAAAGTTAAGTGAATAACTACTACACAAATTCCACTTCGAAAGTAGATTGAAATTATGACAGTTCACATTGGCGCACAGCGCGGAGACATCGCGGAAACAGTTCTACTCCCAGGCGACCCTTTACGTGCGCAATGGGTTGCACAAAACTTCTTGGAAGGCGCAGTTAAATACAACACCGTGCGTAACATGTTTGGCTTCACTGGAACCTATAAAGGCAACCCAGTTTCTGTGCAAGGAACAGGCATGGGAGTTCCGTCGCTTTCAATTTACGTTCATGAGCTGTTCAATGATTTTGATGTGCAAACTGCCATTCGAGTTGGCACTTGTGGCGGCATTGGTACCTCAAAACTTCATGACATCATCATCGCGATGGCAGCATCGACTGATTCGGGAATTAACCGCCGAATCACAGGGGGCTTAGATTTTGCTCCCATTGCAGATTTCGACTTATTGGCTAACGCCGTTGAAATTGCTCGAGCGCGCGGACTTAATTACCACGTCGGTGGAATCGCGACAATGGATCGGTTCTACGACACAAGTAACGCGGTGGATGTACTTGAAAGCCTTGGCGTTCTAGGTCTAGAAATGGAGACCAGTGGACTTTATACAATCGCTGCGCAATTCAATCGCAAAGCGCTGACCATCTGCACAGTAAGTGATGTAATCCGAACTCATGAAGCCACCACTGCACAAGAACGCGAAAGCACATTCAGCGCGATGATCGAGTTGGCGTTAGAAGCTGCCTTCAAATAGGAGCAGATAATTTCTGCTCCCCCGGTTGGACTCGAACCAACAACCTGCCGATTAACAGTCGGCTGCTCTGCCAATTGAGCTACAGGGGATTGCCCGATAAATACTAACAGTCAGAGGCACTGCAATGCACATATGGCTAGGGCTTAGCCACTGCCTTGCATTTTCTACTAAATTCCAAGGTTCGAACGAAGAGTCCGTAACGACTCTCGAATGCGTTCTTGGATAGGTGCTGCTTGCACGTCAACCGAACCTTCTGGGACAGTACTCCAAACCACTCCATCGGCAGTACGCCTTGCGATGAAGCGAACTCGGCCAACATCTGGAACATCAATGAGGCGGTCAATCACAATGGTTGCAGTAACCCGATCGCGAACTGCAGTTGGAACTAGACCTGGCTCATCGAGTTCCCAAGCCAATGTTTGGGTTGCTTGCTCCTGCAAAACAACCAGACGCAAAAACGGCTCTTCCCACTTAGCCGACAGCGAGTCTTGCCACAAGATAGTCGAAACTCCATCTGGACCAGAACTAATCAAGCGCCTGTCAGTGACAGCCAATATCCCAGCTGAATGCGTGCTCCAAGCCAATAAGTACTCGTTAGATTCCATAACAGATCTAATCTGCGTTGGAACTGGTTGCGGACGTTGGAAAAATCTCAAATTAAATCGCCTACTGCAAATTCACGCATGGCCCGACGATACTGTTCCAGAGCCAATAGATCGCCAAGTAGTCGCTCTTGTTCTGCTGCATCATCTTGCAGATCACTTCGCTGTAAAACACCTTTGATTTCGTCAATGCGTCTGCCTGCATCAAGCTCCAGGACTCTGGCTAAGACTGCCTGCACGTAACGCTCGTCAGGGCGATCGACTGGCAATGGTTCAACCGATAGCGCGCGCACTTGTGATGCAGTGGCTTCATCTGAAACTTCGATTACTGCTTGCACCCATTTATTTGCATCCGCATAGTCCAATGGGTTTCCAGCTTTTGCACATGCGGCGTAAACAGCGGCGGCGGCAGGGACAGTGAAAACGGATTCTTCAAGCGACCCGAACCACTCGCCTACCTGGTCCGGTGCTTGCAGCACACACTTGAGCGCAGTTCGTTCAACAGCGCCAACATTACTTGCGCCAAATGTTGACGCAGTTGGCGTATTAGAAGCTGGGCGCTGTGTGCTCAGATTTGATTTACCAGAGCCTTTAGTGACTTCTTGTCTGATTGTGGCTTCGTCAATCGATAACCAACCTGCCACCATCCGAATGTACTCAGGACGAAGCGCAACATCCTTGATGCCAGCAAGCACTGGAGCAACTGCCCGCATTGCTAGTACGCGGCCTTCAGGGCCCGCTAAGTCATAGTCGGCAATCGTTGCCCGCATCACAAACTCAAATAGCGGAACACGAGCGGCAATCAAATCTTGAACCGCTTGGTCGCCACCTTTGAGGCGCAAGTCACACGGATCCATGCCATGTGGCTCAACTGCTACATAAGTCGATGCCACAAAATGCTGGTCTTCATTGAATGCTTTTAGGGCAGCTTTACGGCCGGCGGCGTCACCATCGAATGTGAACACGATTTGCGCCTGCGCGATTTCATCGTCGAGCAAAATCCGGCGCAAAATACGCACATGTTCGGTGCCAAATGCGGTGCCACAAGTGGCAACTGCCGTTGTGATGCCAGCTAAGTGACATGCCATTACATCGGTATAACCTTCAACAATTACGGCCTGATGAGTTTTGGCCATTTCACGGCGGGCCAAATCTAAGCCATAAAGCACCTGTGACTTGCGATAAATCGGAGTCTCGGGTGTATTCAAATACTTAGGACCCTGATCACTCTCAGAAAGCTTGCGCGCACCAAACCCGATTGGGTCGCCGCCAGCGTCACGAATCGGCCACATAACGCGATCGCGGAACCTGTCGTAAGCGCCGCGTTGTCCAGCTACCGCAAGTCCGCCAGCCAAAGCTTCTTCTTGGGTGAACCCACGCTGCTTAAGGACATTGGTTAAACCATCCCAGCCAGCTGGCGAATAACCAACGCCAAATGTGGCCCAGGAGGCTTGATCAAATCCGCGCTGAGTTAAAAACTCTCGAGCATGAGCTGCTTCCGGAGTAAGTAATTGCTGTTGGAAGAAAGCCATCGCAACTTTGTGCGCTTCAATTAAGCGACTCCGTTGGCCATGCTGACTTGGGGATTGGTTAGAGCCTTCTTCATAGCGAAGCGAGATGCTGTATTTATCGGCAAGACGCTCGACTGCTTCGGTAAATGAGAGCGCATCAATTTTGCGAACATAGGTAATTACGTCGCCACCTTCGCCACAGGAAAAGCAGTGATACAAACCTTTACTCGGCGTTACGTGAAACGATGGGCTACGTTCATCATGGAATGGACAAAGGCCCTTGAAGCTTCCGCCACCTGCGGGTTTTAGCGTTACGGTCTCGCGAACAATCTCATCAATTTGGGCACGCTCGCGAACAATGTTCACATCTTCTTCGCGAATCCGGCCAGCCATAGGTCAATGCTACGCGCATAGCGTTGTGTGCCACTGAACAACGCTTACATCGGTCAAGGACGCAACCTGGTCAATAACACAGCGGGTTTTCGCTGCCGGGGTTTGCGCTTCAATCCATAGGTCGCGATGTAGTGGATCGAGTCTGGCAATTGGGTCATCTGAAATCGCCCCAACTAGGTCGGCTATCTGCTGGCGCTGACGTGCATAGATCGAATCGACCCCTGTGCGGTTCATAACAAAGCGGGCCGCAAGTGCTTTAAGCGCAGTCACTTCGTAGCGAGCCTCAGTAGGCACAATCAAGTTTGCCCCGTAACGAGTTAATGCATCTAGGCCAAATTCGGTACGCGTGGCTTTTGCTGCAGCGATACAGAATCTGCCGATCAAAGTGCTGGTGGTATTTTTTAGCGCAGCCATTGAGCGAGTAGTTCCGTCAAAAGACTGTGGCCAACATGGCAAGTCGTATAGGCGCTGCAGCGCGGCATCAAGACCAGCTGCTTCAAACTCCTGCCCATACCAACTACGGGCAATTTCAATGACTTCAGTGCGACCATCAACTGATGCCAAAATATCTACCGTTAGGTGCCCTGCATGAATTGCATCTTCAATATCATGCACGCTGTATGAAACATCGTCAGACCAATCCATGACTTGTGCTTCAAAACATGTTTGCGTATCTGCTCGGTCTGCGCGCATCCAAGTGAAAACGTCTACATCGTCGTCGTAGACACCGAATTTATTTGAACCGGGTTTGCGCGCCCACGGATATTTCGAAGCAGCATCCAAGGTTGCCCGAGTTAGATTCAGGCCGATACTTGCGTTTGGCCGCGCAGCAGTTTCATCAGTAAACGATTTCGGTTCAAGCCGCGTTAGTAGCCGAAAAGATTGAGCATTGCCTTCAAAGCCACCGATGTCAGCGGCAAGTTCATTAAGCGCAGATTCACCATTGTGGCCAAAGGGCGGATGACCTAGATCGTGCGACAAACATGCTGCGTCTACTAAATCAGGATTACAACCCAGTGATGCGCCGAGCTCGCGGCCGACTTGCGCGCATTCAAGTGAATGCGTTAACCGAGTTCGCGGAAAATCATCTTGGCCAGCAACCATTACCTGTGTTTTTACTCCCAGTCGGCGAAGAGCCGATGAATGCATAACTCGAGCGCGATCACGAGCGAACTCAGTGCGGTCGACACTTTTGTTAGGTTCGGTTACCCAACGTTCGATGTCAGACTGGGCGTACCCATTAGGAAGATTCACGCTATCTACCATGCCACATAGCTCCGTCATCCACCGCTGACATTGAGTTCTGCTTCGCGAACTTCTGCCTGATCTAGTACCGATAGCTGGTCAGAATCCAGCCAACCTTCAGGAAGTACCACTCGGCGACTTGGCGCAGTTCGTCCTCTGGGTGAATGTGCAATTTCTGTACTGAGCTGTTGACTTCGGTCAATCGTTGCAATTAAGTCATCAAGCTCAGAAAGTGATTCAATCTTGGCTATCGAACCACGAACTTCACTGCCAACTACTAAACCTTTGAGGTACCAAGCCATATGTTTACGCATTTCACGACAACCATAAAATTCATCACCGTGCATCGTGGCCAGCAGATCTGCATGTCGGCGTAACAAATTCAAAATCACATCTGCAGTTGGCTCATCAGGAATTGGTAGCCCGGCGAAAGCCGAGCGAATCTGCCCGAATAACCAGGGGCGCCCTAAACAGCCACGACCAATTACAACTCCCCTAGCCCCGGTTTGCTCCATCATTTCTTTCGCATTAGTTGCGCTCCAAATGTCGCCATTACCCAGTACCGGAGTGTTTGGGATGTGATCAACTAACTGCGCAATTGCTTGCCAGTCGGCATTACCTCCGTAGTACTGCGCTGCGGTTCGCCCATGTAGGGCAACCCAATACACACCAGCGTTTGAAGCAATCTTGCCTGCGTCTAAAAATGTGTGATGTTCGTCATCAATGCCAATACGCATCTTTACCGTTACTGGAACTTTGCCGGCAGCATTTTTTACGGCTGCATTCACGATGTCTGAAAACAGATCGCGCTTCCAAGGCAATGCGCTTCCGCCACCTTTGCGGGTAACTTTTGGCACCGGGCAACCGAAATTTAGATCAATATGATCGGCTAAATCTTGCTCAACAACCAGGGCAACTGCGCGGCCAACAATATCGGGATCCACACCGTAAAGCTGAATGCTGCGCGGTGATTCATCTGAATCAAAAGTTATGAGGTCAATAGTTTCTTGATTGCCCATCAAAAGCGCAATAGACGTGGTCATTTCGGCCACATAAATAGTGCCATCATTATCGCTTTGGCCAGCCGCTGTTCGAATGTCGCGCGAAGCCTCGCGGCACACTCGACGAAAAGCACGGTTAGTGATTCCAGCCATTGGAGCTAACTCAATGACGGGCTCACTTGCTAATAGATCTGCAAACATCAGCAGCCAGGCAGTCGAGCCGCTAACCACCCTTGTAGCGAATCTAGTGAAATACGTGTTTGCGCCATAGTGTCGCGTTCGCGAACAGTCACCGCATCGTCTTCAAGTGTGTCAAAGTCCACGGTGATACAGAATGGCGTACCGATTTCGTCTTGGCGACGGTAACGACGACCGATTGCACCGGCATCGTCAAACTCAATGTTCCAGTACTTGCGCAAATTTGTAGCTAGGTCGCGAGCCTTAGGACTTAGGTCTGAGTTGCGAGAAAGCGGAAGTACTGCGGCTTTAACTGGAGCAAGACGCGGGTCAAAGCGCATAACAACACGAGTGTCCACGCCACCTTTTGTATTAGGTGCCTGATCTTCGTCATAAGCCTCAAGTAAGAACGCAAATACAGCGCGGGTTAATCCTGCTGCTGGTTCAATCACAAATGGGATGTACTTCTCGCCAGTTTCCTGATCGAAGAATGATAGATCCTTGCCAGAGTGTTCCATGTGTGTCTTCAAATCGAAATCTGTGCGGTTAGCAATACCTTCAAGTTCAGCAAATTCACTTCCGCCAAACTGGAAACGATATTCAATGTCAACAGTGCGCTTTGAGTAATGAGAAAGCTTTTCTTTCGGATGTTCGAAGTACCGCAAGTTATCTGCGGAAAGACCAAGATCGATGTACCAGTTCCAACGCTGTTCTAGCCAGTAGTCATGCCACTGTTCATCGGTGCCTGGTGGTACGAAGAATTCCATTTCCATCTGTTCGAATTCGCGCGTGCGGAAAATGAAGTTTCCTGGCGTAATTTCGTTCCGGAATGACTTTCCGGTCTGCCCAATTCCAAACGGCGGTTTTTTACGTGAGGAAGCTGCAACATTGGCGTAGTTAACGAAAATGCCCTGCGCAGTTTCTGGGCGCAGGTAATGCTTTGAGTTTTCATCTACCACTGGGCCTAAATGTGTGGAAAGTAGCCCGTTGAACATCTTTGGTTCGGTGAACTGACCTTTGCCGCCACAATTAGGACAAGGAATACCTGCTAAGCCACCTTCAGGTTCGCGGCCTTTGCGTTCGGTGAATTCTTCAATCAAGTGATCTTCACGGAACCGCTTGTGACACGCCATGCACTCGGTCAGTGGGTCTACGAAAGCTTCAAGATGTCCGGATGCGGCCCAAACCTGCGGCGACAAAATAACAGATGAGTCGAGGCCGACTACATCCTCACGAGCCTGAACCATTGTTCGCCACCATTGACGACGTACGTTTTCTTTGAGTTCTACACCTAATGGTCCGTAATCCCAAGCTGAGCGGGTTCCGCCATAAATTTCACTACACGGAAAAACAAATCCGCGGCGCTTGGAAAGGCTTACTACTGCATCTACGCGATCCATGAATTCTCTACATTCACTCGTGTCGCCGACTGGTTGCCGGCGCCCAGATTCATTAGTCTATCGGGCGAAGCGTGTTCTAACTTTCACTAACACTTGATTGATATTCCACAACAGTGTCAGCAGTTACCTCTAGCAGAGTTTCAAAAGTGCTTGGCAGATCAAGCATGTTTGCCACAAATGGCCAAACAATAAGCTTGGCTGCGGTAGCCGAGGTGGCTCGGCGATAGGAGCCAACATCTTTCCAAGTGGATTGAACTAGGTATCGATCCGCTTCATCTGGCGAATGCAGTAACTGCAAATCGATGAAACCAGCCGACTGCTGCAAAACTGTTTGAACGTCTTCAAGTTGGGATCGCCATGCAGCATAATCCGCAACATCAAATGACCACTGTGACCTAAAGGGTTGATCCACCATAGAGATAGTCAACCAGAGTTATCACTAACTACAAATTTCCAGTGATACATGTGAAATCGGCTACGATTAACACATGCAGTCTCACGTAAACTATCTCGGCATCTCAGTTGCCTTAATTACTGTGCTTGGTACCGCACTTGGTGGACTGCTTGCACTTCGTACCCGAGACAAGATGCACTTACTTCTTGGTTTTTCTGGTGGATTACTCCTTGGTCTAGCGGCCTTTGACCTTATCCCTGAAGTTTTTTCACTCAGCAATGAAAAGTTATTCAATGTCCCAACAGTTATGGTGTGCCTGGTAGTTGGATTTTTACTCCTGCACGTAATTGAACAGATTTCTGGTGCGCACGAACCTGTTGAAACTGAATATGTACACGATCACGAACACAGCCACGGAATCACCACTGGCTACATCGGTGCTGCTGCCATGGTGATTCACGTATTCCTAGATGGCGTTGCTATCGGACTTTCGTTCCAGGTCAGCAATGCCCTTGGCGTTGCTGTAGCTATCGCTGTCGTGGCACATGCATTTACAGATGGTCTCAACACTGTGGCTCTGCTGATAAATGCTGGAAACTGGAAAAAGCAGTCGGTATATCTACTTGCGGTAGACGGAGTAGCCAGATTAAGCGGTGCTGCGTTTGGTACCTATGTATTGATTAGTGACCGCTTTGTTTCGCTCTACCTGGCACTCTTTGCTGGAATGCTGATTTACTTAGCTACTTCGCACATTTTGCCTGAAGCACACAGCAAACATCCATCACGATTAACATTGGTTAGCACAATCACTGGAGTACTAGTGATGTTCTTAATTATTAACGTGGCTCATCACTAATTTGATTTGGCACTGCCCCACCAAATCGTCGATCACGAGAAGCATAAATTTCACAGGCCTGCCAAAGGTGACGGCG
The DNA here is from genome assembly GCA_947373075.1 of Actinomycetota bacterium. Classification (GTDB taxonomy): domain Bacteria; phylum Actinomycetota; class Actinomycetes; order S36-B12; family UBA5976; genus UBA5976. Next base: position 12,134 of record CANBWF010000023.1, read on the forward strand.
ATCAAAATCTGGCCAAAGTGTTGGCAAGAAAACCATTTCGGCATAAGCGCTTTGCCAAAGCAAGAAATTGCTTATGCGCTGTTCGCCACTTGAGCGAACAAATAAATCAACATCAGGCATATCAGGTTCATCTAAATTTCGGGCAATTGTCTTTTCAGAAATTTTGCCTGGATCGATTTTCCCGTTTGCAACTTCTGTGGCAATTCGTTGCACTGCATCTACGATTTCAGCCCGACCACCATAATTAACGCACATATATAACGTTAGCTTGCGATTGTTTTTAGTTAACTGTTCAGATGCTTCAAGTTCTTCGATTACAGATTTCCAAAGCTTTGGTCGCCGACCCACCCAACGAATGCGTACACCCAGGTCATTCATTTCATCTCGGCGGCGGCGAATTACTTCACGGTTGAAGTTCATCAAGAAACGAACTTCTTCCGGCGATCTGCGCCAATTTTCAGTTGAGAAGGCGTAGGCCGAAAGATTCTTGATTCCAAGTTCCAGGGCTCCATGGACGCAATCCAGCAAACTTGCTTCACCAGCTTCGTGACCAGCAGTTCTAGGAAGTCCGCGCTCTTTGGCCCAGCGACCATTTCCATCCATCACGATTGCCACATGACTCGGCACAAACTGATTTGGAATCTTGGGAGCCTTCGCGCCACTCGGATGCGCTGTTGGGTTCAGAACCATGACCTACATCTTGCCATGAATACGGTTATTGCCGGTCAACTAGTGGCAATGAACGAAGTCCGCGCTCAAGATGCCATTGTGTGTAGGCGGCAATTAAACCTGATGCCTCACGCACTTGTGCTTCAGATGCATTGTCAGCCAAATCCCAGTCGCCTTGCAACAAAGCTAGTAACAATGCGATTGATTCAGCTTTCGGTGCGACGCTTCCTGGTTGCCGGTGATCTGCGCATAAGGCGCCACCACTTGGAACATTGAAGAATGGTTGTGGACCAGCTAAACCGCAAATTGCACATTGATTCAAAACTGCGGCGTAGCCAGCGAGTGAAAGCGCGCGAAGTAGATACGCGTTTAGAACCAGCATTCCGTCATGCTCTTTTTCGGTTAACGAACGTAACGCACCGACAAGGAGTAGATACTGAGTTTCAGCGGGAACCGATTCTTCTGAAGCGATGCGATCAGCCGTTTCCAAAATGGTTTGACCAATAGTCCACAGTGGGTAGTCAAGAGCTAGGGCTTCACCGTAAACGTTTAAAGTTTCAGCTTGCGTGATTATGTCTAGATTTTTACCGGGAGCAATAAACATTTCCGCTCGACTAAACGGCTCAAGTCGGGCGCCAAATTTACTGCGTGTCCGGCGAACCCCTTTAGCAACAGCGCGAATCTTGCCTTTTTCGCGAGTGAGCAAGGTGATGATGCGGTCGGCCTCACCTAATTTGTGCGTGCGAAGAACGATTGCTTCAACTCGGTAATTTCGCACAGTCCTATCGTGTCATGTGTTTGCTACGAACTTACACAGGTGCCATGCATTAGCGTTAGAGACATGGCATTAAAAGGATCTACAAGTACATCTGAACCAGGAAATGATGGCCATTCGCACATCATGACCATCTCTCTTGATCGAAACGGCCTCAATCGGTCATTGCGTACCATCACACTCTGGCTCGGCATTGTTTCGATTGCGCTTTGGGTTTTCCGAAGTAACGGTAATTTTCTGTTCCTGATGCTCCTAGCCTGGCTGTTCTCAATTGCGATGGATCCACCTGTTGGCGCATTAGCCAAGCGAGGTTGGAAGCGCGGTAGTGCAACTGGTTTGGTGATGCTTGCTGTGGTTCTAGTTTTTGCTGGCTTCATTGCAATCTTTGGCAGTGTGTTTTTTAGTCAGTCTGTGCAATTCATTAACGCCCTACCTAGTGTGATTTCGGATGCCGTCAAATGGGGAAATGACACATTTAATTTGGACCTCAACTCACAAAATGTGATCAGTTCGCTAAATGTGACTCCAGCTCAACTTGCTAGTTGGACATCTAACTTCTCTGGCGGAGTTGTTGGTTTCCTCACCTCAATTATTGGCGGGGTCTTCCAATTGATGACTGCCCTGCTATTTGCTTTCTACTTCTGCGCAGATGGACCAAGACTTCGTCGCGTAATCGGTTCCTGGCTCTCCCCTTCAGCACAAGAAATATTCGTAACTACTTGGGATTTAGCCGTGCAGAAAACAGGCGGCTTTGTAATGTCGAAAGTTATTTTGGCAACACTTTCCTTCACAGTCCATGCGATTTTCTTTGCAACTATCGGAGTCCCTTACTGGTTAGCCATGGCCCTGATTACTGGCCTAGTAAGTCAGTTCATTCCAACCATCGGCACCTACATCGCAATTATGATTCCGATGCTTGTGGCATTCTTTAACCAACCGCTCGATGCACTTTGGGTGTTAATTTTCGCACTCCTATGGCAACAGGTTGAGAACTACGTACTAAGTCCAAGAATCAGTCAGATGACAATGAATATCCATCCAGCAATCGCATTTGGCTCGGTAATCGTGTTCGCAAACCTGTTTGGCCCAATGGGCGCAGTAATTTCGATTCCACTAGCAGCTGTTTTAGTCGCAGCAGTCGATACATACGGTAACCGTTATGAATTGATTCCACAGTTACGTGAAACTGAGGCGTTAGAAGAATTAGAAACCGAGACGCTGTAACTGCTTAGGGTCGCGCTGCCAATCTTTGGCAATCTTAACTCTTATATCTAGATGAACTTGAACACCTAACAATTTGCTGATGGATTCACGTGCGGTGATGCCAACTTCCTTAAGTCGACTTCCGCCCTTGCCAATCACAATATGTTTTTGGCTCTCACGCTCAACATAAATGTGGACATAGACATCCATCAG
>CANBWF010000024.1 GCA_947373075.1 Actinomycetota bacterium
TCATTGCTGAGCACACTGGCCAGACTCAAGAAACCATCAAGAACGACTCAGATCGTGACCGTTGGTTTACTGCTGAAGAAGCTAAAGAATACGGATTTGTTGATCATGTTGTGCGCAGTGCACGCGACGTGATTGGCGAAGGTGGAACAGGGGCGTAACAATGACTAAGAAACTTTCACCAGCAGATTACGCGACACAGGCTCGTTATGTAGTACCTAGTTACATAGAGCGCACGCCGCAGGGTGTCCGCGAATATAGTCCATATAACAAGTTGTTTGAAGAGCGCATTATTTTCTTGGGTGTTCAGATCGACGATACTTCGGCTGACGACGTTATGGCTCAGTTGCTTGTACTTGAGTCACTAGATCCAGAACGCGACATCCAGATTTACATCAATTCACCTGGTGGTTCGTACACCGCCATGACAGCGATCTACGACACCATGCAGTTTGTTAAGTGCGATGTCCAGACAGTTTGTTTAGGGCAAGCCGCATCAGCAGCAGCAGTAATTCTTGCAGCTGGCACTGCTGGTAAGCGTTTTGCTTTGCCACATGCTCGGGTACTTATTCACCAGCCGTACACCGAAGGTGGCGGTCAGGGTAGTGACATCGAAATTCAGGCTAACGAAATTATTCGTATGCGCGAAGAGATGGAAGGCATCTTTGCTTTGCACACTAAGCAGGACATCGAGCAGATTCGTAACGACATTGAGCGCGACAAAATCTTGACGGCTCCGATGGCCAAAGAGTACGGAATCATCGACGAAGTTTTGTCTACCCGCGTTCCATTAATTAAGTAGCAGGTCAACTTAAGCACGCAGTAAGTCACTTCCTAGCAGTCTGTTTTAACACTTTCTGCGCTTTGCGGCGTGTACAACAAGAGATAGTCCGTGTTTCGGGGTAGTTTGATATAACGCTCTCTAGTAACCGAAACACTTATTCCCCCAGGAGGTGCACACCATGGCTCGAGTTGGCGACGGTGTCGACCTGTTGAAGTGCTCGTTTTGTGGCAAAAGCCAAAAACAGGTCAAGAAGTTAATCGCCGGTCCAGGCGTTTACATCTGTGACGAGTGCATCGACCTTTGTAACGAAATTATTGAAGAAGAGCTTGGCGAGTCAGTCAACCTTGGCTGGGATGAATTGCCTAAGCCGCGTGAAATCTACTCATTCCTCGATCAGTACATCATTGGCCAGGACGCTGCCAAGAAGTCGCTTTCTGTTGCGGTGTACAACCACTACAAGCGAGTTCAGGCCGGCGTCAATGGTGGCGGTCGTGACGAAACTGTAGAACTAGCTAAATCCAATATCTTGCTACTAGGCCCAACTGGCTCTGGCAAAACCCTGCTTGCCCAAACACTTGCTCGCATGCTTAACGTGCCATTTGCGATTGCTGATGCCACAGCACTTACTGAAGCTGGCTACGTTGGCGAAGATGTTGAAAACATTTTGCTCAAACTTATTCAGGCTGCTGATTACGATGTAAAGAAAGCCGAAACCGGCATTATCTACATCGATGAAATCGATAAAGTTGCCCGAAAGAGCGAGAACCCATCAATCACCCGCGACGTTTCTGGTGAAGGTGTGCAGCAGGCACTGCTTAAGATTCTTGAAGGCACCACAGCTTCGGTGCCACCACAGGGCGGTCGCAAGCATCCGCATCAGGAATTCATCCAGATCGATACCACCAACGTTTTGTTCATTGTCGGCGGTGCCTTTGCTGGTCTTGACGAAATCATTCGTCAACGTGCCGGCAAGAAGTCACTTGGCTTCACTGCTGCGATTGATGAAGTTGTTAGAGACGACATGGATATTTTTGGTCAAGTTATGCCGGAAGACATGCTTCGTTTTGGCATGATTCCTGAGTTCATTGGTCGTCTACCGGTATTCACTTCAGTGAGTGCGCTGGATGAAGAAGCTCTGGTGCGGGTACTTACCGAACCACGCAATGCTTTAGTTCGTCAGTACCAGAAGTTATTTGAACTCGATGGTGTTGAACTTGAATTCACTCAGGATGCATTGGCGGCAGTTGCTGGTCTTGCAGTTCTGCGCGGCACAGGCGCACGTGGCTTGCGTGCAATTCTTGAAGAAGTGTTGCTTACTGTGATGTACGACGTACCAAGTCGCGAAGATGTGGCCCGCGTTGTTATCGATAGCGATGTAGTGCTTAAGAATGTGAACCCAACATTGGTTCCGCGCGAAGCACCAGCGCCAAAGCGGATTCCGAAAGAGAAATCTGCTTAACAAAATTCAGACATAGAAAAACCCTCGGTATTAACCGAGGGTTTTTCATTTGGCTTAAATGTTATTCCGTTGTCGCAGTTAAATCTGCAGTAACCAAAATCTGACCTTCAGCCACTGTGAAGTTAAAGTCGCCTGATACTCGGCCAGCTGCAAGCAAATCGCTCGCTGCTTGTCCAATGAAATCAATCTGTGCCTGTGATGCAGTGATGGTTGCGTTCTCCAGCCCAGCTTTCATGGAAACTTTGGCTTCACTCTTAATCTTGCGTAACTGTGAGAGTACTTCCGCTACTGCATCAAGGGCCTGTGCATCGCCACCATGTGCACGTAGCGCTGCGGACTTTGGCCAGCCGCCAGTATGGACTGACCCTTCTTGCCACCAAGACCAAACTTCTTCGGTTACGAATGGCAAGAACGGTGCGAACAGCTGAAGCAATGTTTCCAAGGTGACGGCAAGAGTTGCTTTGGCTGACTCTGCTTCATCAGCACCAGCAAGTCCGTACGCCCGGTCTTTAACAAGTTCAAGGTGGTCGTCACAGAATGCCCAGAAGAATGATTCGGTCACTTCCAAGGCTTTGGTGTAGTTGAATGCTTCGAAAGCTGCAGTTGCTTGATCAACCACATCGGCAAGTGCTGCTAGAAGTGCTTGGTCAATCGGCGCAGCAATTGCTGATGCTGGCGCAGTGCCTTGGCCGAGCACAAACTTACTGGCGTTCAGTAACTTAACGGCCAAGCGACGACCGATTTTCATCTGGCCAACATCGAATGCCGTGTCCGTACCCGGGCGACCAGATGCAGCCCAATAACGAACAGCATCGCTGCCATGTTCGTCGAGCAAATCAATTGGCGTCACAACATTGCCTTTAGATTTACTCATCTTCTTGCGGTCAGGGTCCAGAATCCAACCACTAATAGCAGCGTGCTTCCAAGGAAGTTCGTTTGATTCAAGATGGGCACGGACAACTGTGCTGAATAGCCAAGTGCGAATAATTTCATGTGCCTGTGGACGCACATCAAATGGCCAAACGCGCTGCCACAAATCGTCGTCCACGCTCCAGCCGCCAGCGATCTGCGGAGTAAGTGATGATGTTGCCCAGGTGTCCATAACGTCTGGGTCGCCAATGAAGCCGCCGGCTACTCCGCGCTGATCTGGCGTGTAACCTGGCGGACAATCGGATGATGGGTCAATTGGTAAGTCGCTGTCGTTTGGAACTAGTACTTCGTCCCATTTTGGATGGCCGTCGTTATCTACCGCATACCAAACTGGAAGCGGTACACCGAAGAAGCGCTGGCGAGAAATTAGCCAATCGCCATTTAGACCTTCAACCCAGTTTTCGTAGCGCACCTGCATGTGGGCAGGGTGCCAAGTTATTTCGCCGCCCCGAGCAACTAACTCACCGCGCAATTTCTCGTCGCGACCACCATTGCGGATGTACCACTGACGAGTAGTAACGATTTCGAGTGGCTTGTCGCCCTTTTCAAAAAACTTAACTGGGTGAGTAATAGGACGAATTTCGCCTTCAAGGTCGCCAGATTCGCGCAGAAGTTCAGCAATCTTTTCTTTAGCTGAATGCGCAGTTAGCCCAGCAGTAGCCGAGTAAACGTTCTGCCCAAGTTCAGATGTGATCCAGGCTGGCACTTCACTAATGATTCGGCCATCCCAGCCAATAATTGGTCGGGTTGGAAGTTGCAGTTCGCGCCACCAAATCACGTCGGTTAAGTCACCGAACGTACAAATCATGGCGATACCGGAACCCTTTTCTGGGTCGGCAAGTGTGTGAGCCACTACAGGTACTTCAACGCCAAACAGTGGGGAAGTAACTGTGGTGCCAAAAAGTGGCTGGTAACGCTCGTCGTCTGGATGAGCGACTAAGGCAACACAGGCCGCTAGCAGTTCGGGACGAGTTGTTTCAATGAAAAGTTTTTCACCATCTGGCTTATGGAATGAAACACGATGGTAAGCACCGGGGCGTTCGCGATCTTCAAGTTCAGCCTGTGCAACAGCAGTGCGGAAGGTTACATCCCAAAGTGTTGGAGCTTCACTTTGGTAAGCCTCGTTACGCGAAAGGTTGTTTAAGAATGCTCGCTGCGAAATTGCTTGTGACCGAGCGCCGATTGTCTGGTAAGTCATCTTCCAGTCAACGCTGATGCCAAGTCGGCGCCACAACTCTTCGAAGACTTTCTCGTCTTCAACAGTTAGCCGTTCGCATAGTTCAACAAAGTTACGGCGCGAAATCGCGATTGCATCTTTTCCAACTTCGGCAGGTGGTTCAAAGTTTGGATCGTAAGGAAGTGACGGATCGCAACGAACTCCGAAATAGTTCTGCACGCGTCGTTCAGTTGGCAGGCCATTGTCATCCCAGCCCATTGGGTAGAAAACTTTTTTCCCGGTCATGCGCTGGTATCGAGCCACGCAATCGGTGTGCGTGTACGAGAAGACGTGACCAACATGAAGTGAACCACTCACTGTAGGTGGTGGGGTATCAATAGAGAAAACATCAGCACGAGTTGCTGTGCGGTCAAAGGCATATGTGCCAGCATCGTCCCAGCTTGCGAGCCATTTCTGCTCAAGGCCTTCGAGGGATGGCTTCTCTGGAACTGTATTGGTAGTCATGAGCCTTAATTCTGCCAGAACTTGCACCCTAGACTTAACCCGTGACCAAGGAAACTGAAATGACTGAATTGGCCCGAGTTGAGGATGTTCTTAATTCGCGCTGGCCAGAGACGCGGATCGAGCCAAGTCTTGATCGAATTGCACACCTGATGACGTTGCTGGGCGACCCACAATTGGCCTATCCGGTAATTCATATCACTGGAACCAACGGAAAATCATCAACTGCCCGCATGATTGAATCGCTGCTTCGGGCTCGTGGTTTAACCACAGGGCTAGTGACCAGTCCGCATTTACACAGTATTAATGAGCGCATCCAACTTGATGGTTTGCCAGTTGGCGCTGACACGTTTGTTCGGGCCTATGACGAGATTGAGCCTTTCTTGGCGTTAGTCGATGCCGAGAGCATTAACAACGGTGGGCCAGCAATGTCCTATTTCGAGGCACTAACTGGGTTAGCTTTCGCAATCTTTGCTGATACTCCTATCGATGTTGCCATCGTGGAAGTAGGCATGGGTGGCACTTGGGATGCCACGAATGTGGTGCAGGCTGATGTTGCGGTAGTCATGCCGATTGGCCTTGATCACACCGATTATCTTGGTGAAACTATCGCCGAAATCGCTGGTGAAAAAGCGGGCATCATTAAAGCGGGCTCGATTGCGGTCTTGGCTCAGCAACAACCTGAAGCTGCAGAAGTTTTGTTGCGTCGGGCTGTTGAAGTTGAGGCGCCAGTATTGCGCGAAGGTCTTGAGTTTGGCGTAGTTGATCGTGCCTTAGCTCTAGGCGGTCAGGTAATTACCTTGCACGGAATAACTGGAGATTATGACGATATTGTTTTGCCGCTATTCGGCGCACACCAGGCAGCCAATGCCAGTGTTGCACTGACTGCCGTTGAAGCGTTTTTTGGCGGCGGCGAACCAATTAGCGATGAAAATGTCCGAACTGCCTTTGCTTCAGTTAACTCACCGGGCCGTCTTGAAGTTGTTAGGCGCAGCCCAACTGTGATTGTTGATGCTGCACACAATCCGCATGGCGCAGCTGTATTAGCGAGTGCTCTGGAAGAGTCCTTCACGTTCGAATCAATCATTGGAGTTGTCTCGATTATGGGCGACAAAGATGTAGATGGAATCTTGTCTGCATTTGATGGATTGTTCGATCAAATTGTGGTCACTCACAATGGAACACCACGAGCAATGTCAGCGGCGGATTTGGCAGAAAAAGCTGAGGCTATTTTTGGTAGTGACCGAGTGACCGTGGCAAACAATATTGCTGAAGGAATTTCACAAGCGGTTGCGATGGCTGATGCTGCTGGGACAAGTGGTGTTGGAGTTGTTGTGACTGGCTCTGTTGTTACTGCAGGTGTGGCTCGCGCACTAGTGGGTCGCTCATGAAAGTAATGGGCAGCGCAGTAATGACGCTCGAGGTTATTGTGCTTGGGTTAGTAATGCCAGTTGCGCATGTAGTTTACGACTACCCGCTTTCAACAGTGGTGTGGAGCGCTGCCGGATTGATGTTGCTTTGCATCTTGTCGATCGGCAGTATGCGTCGCGATCGCCGCACTGCAGTTGCTACTGGCTCGTTTGTACAGATTCTTGTATTCATAACCGGACTTTTCATCAAGCCATTTTTGGTGCCCGCTATTTTGTTCGGCCTCATATGGATCTTGGCAGTTGTGTTAAGTGCCCGTGTTGATCAAGCAAAAGCTGTCAAAGAGCAAGACCAACAAGGGGATAGCGCTAATACGGAAACCGTTTAGACTAGAACGCATGACCGAACGTACATTAGTTTTAATCAAGCCAGACGGCGTGCAACGTGGCCTAGTTGGCGAAGTTCTTTCCCGCATTGAAACCAAAGGTTACAAAATTGTGGCTTTGGAACTTCGTACTCTAGATCGAGCAATTGCTGAATCACACTATGGCGAGCACGCAGAGAAGCCGTTCTTTGCCCCACTTGTTGACTTCATCACTGGTGGTCCACTAGTTGCTGCGGTAATCGAAGGCCCGGATGCGATCCTCTCTTGGCGAGCAATGATGGGTGCAACTAACCCAGCGAATGCAGCCCCAGGCACTATCCGCGGCGACTTGGCTACTGAAACTCAGTTAAATGTCACACACGGTTCTGATTCACCTGAATCAGCAGCTCGGGAAATTTCACTGTTCTTCCCAAACCTCTAATCTCGGCTCAACTTTCCACCTAAGGCGGCGTCCGTGTCTCAGACCCTTAACCGAAACGATTCGGTCAAGTCTGTTTTTCCAGAGTTAGAGCGCTTGTTGCCACATGTGCAAAAGCCTGTGCAATACGTAGGTGGTGAACTCAACGCAGTTTCCAAACCTTGGGATGATGTAAAAGTGCGCTGGGCTCTCATGTACCCGGATGCATACGAAGTTGGTATTCCAAACCAAGGCGTGCAGATTCTTTACGAAGTACTTAATGAACGCGCTGACACTTTATGTGAGCGCACTTACGCAGTTTGGCCAGATCTAGAAAAGTTGATGCGCGAAAACAGCGTCTCACAATTCACTGTTGATGCACATCGCCCGGTCGGAGCGTTTGATGTATTCGGTCTTTCATTTTCTACTGAGCTTGGCTACACCAACATGCTTACCGCTATTGACTTAGCCGGAATTCCAATCCATTCAGCTGATCGCGATGAAACTCATCCAATCATTGTCGCTGGTGGCCATGCGGCTTTTAACCCAGAACCAATTGCAAACTTCATTGATGCAGCAGTTTTGGGCGATGGGGAACAAGCAGCCCTTGCAATTACTGACATTATTGTTGCATTCAAAGCAGAACGCGATGCTGGTCTACTGACAGATGTAACAGATTTACGTGACGAACTATTGCTTCGACTAGCTTCATCAGGCGTAGTTTATGTGCCGGCTTTTTACGATGTTGAGTACTTAGAAGATGGTCGTATCCGCCGCGTAACTCCTAATCGTCCAGGCGTGCCGTTCCGTGTTGCAAAGCACACTGTGATGGACCTTGATGAATGGCCATATCCAAAAGCGCCACTAGTACCAATCGCCGAGAGTGTGCACGAGCGCATGAGCGTTGAAATTTTCCGTGGCTGCACACGTGGGTGTCGTTTTTGCCAGGCTGGCATGATCACTCGACCAGTTCGCGAACGTTCTAAAACCACAATCGCTGACATGGTGCAAAACGGTCTTGAGAAAACTGGTTATGAAGAAATCGGATTGCTCTCATTATCGAGCGCCGACCATAGTGAAATCGCAGACATCGCAAAAGGTCTTGCCGATCGTTACGAAGAAACTCAAACATCATTGTCTTTGCCAAGTACTCGAGTTGATGCATTCAACATTGATTTAGCAAATGAACTAACCCGCAATGGCCGTCGAAGTGGACTTACGTTTGCTCCTGAAGGTGGCAGCGAGCGCATTCGCCGAGTAATTAACAAAATGGTTTCGGAAGAAGATCTGATTCGCACAGTTACGGCTGCCTACAGTGCCGGTTGGCGCCAGGTAAAGCTGTATTTCATGTGCGGTTTACCAACCGAAACTGATGAAGATGTTTTGCAGATTGCTCGCTTGGCGCACGAAGTTATTAAGGCTGGGCGCGAAGCTTCTGGTCGCAAAGACATTCGCTGCACAGTTTCTATCGGTGGTTTCGTGCCAAAGCCGCACACCCCTTTCCAGTGGGCAGCACAACTTGATCACGAAACAACAGACTCTCGTCTCTACAAACTGCGTGACGCAGTCCGCAATGACCGTGAGTTCGGCAAGTCAATCGGGGTGCGCTACCACGATGGAAAGCCTGGCATTGTTGAAGGGATTCTTTCTCGTGGCGATCGTCGTGTTGGCCGAGTTATCGAACAAGTTTGGCGCGATGGTGCTCGCTTTGATGGTTGGAGTGAACACTTCTCGTACGACATGTGGATGGCTGCAGCTGATGTTGCGCTGGCCGATGAACCAGTTGATGTTAATTGGTACACGATTCGCGAACGTGAACTCTCGGAAGTTCTTCCATGGGATCACTTAGATTCAGGCTTGGACAAAGAGTGGCTTTGGGAAGACTGGCAAGATGCGCTAGCTGAAGTTGAAGTTGATGACTGTCGTTGGACACCATGTTTCGACTGCGGTGTTTGTGACCACATGGGTACTGAAATTCAGGTTGGGCCAACTAACGGGATTCTGTTGCCATTGCCACAGGTTAAGTCCGAGGTTGTAGTCAGTGGCTCGTGACCCCGGCCGCGAAATAGTTCCTGCTGTACAAAAACTGCGCATTCAGCATGCCAAGCGTGGTCGGTTACGGTTCACGTCACATCGCGATTTCCAACGTGCATTCGAGCGTGCTTTGCGCCGAGCCAACATTCCGATGGCATACAGCGCGGGCTTTTCACCACATCCAAAAATCTCGTATGCAAATGCGGCAGCAACTGGCGTGGCTAGCGAGGCCGAATATGTTGAAATCGGTGTTGTTCAAAAAGTAGATCCAGAAGCGGTGTGCCGAGTCCTAAATGAAGTTCTTCCAGCCGGATTTGATGTTCTGGCCGTTGTGGAGGCCCGAACCTCAGATTTTGTTGCCAGACTTGAAGCTAGCCATTGGAACATTGAGTTGCCAGGGGTAACCCATGCAGAAGTTACTGAAGCGATTGCGAAGTTCTTGGATGAAACTGAAGTACTAGTAGAGCGAAATACAAAAACCGGAATTCGTACTTTCGATGCCAGAGCCGCAGTTTTGCGCGTGGAAATCCAAAATGAGCAGACGCCACAACCCTTGGTATCTAACGATGAACCTGAAACTGGGCAAATCTGTGCAATACTTCAAGTAGTTGTTCGGCATGGCGTGCCAGCCGTACGACCAGACGATGTACTGGCAGCTCTAACAAAAGTTGCTGGCCTTGCACTTCCGTACCCCGCACGGGTAACACGGTTAGCACAAGGTCCACTAAGTGCAGATGGCTGGTCAGTCACAGATCCATTGGATCTGGATAGACAGACCGCATCCACTTCTTGAGCCCGACATCGTGACACATAGGCTTTTGCGCCCTTAACGGGCGTGGGTGATCGCTCGCAAGAGTACCGGTTGGTGCATTTGTGGGTTGAATAGGAGAACGACATTATGTCGGACAATGAAACACAGCCAGAGGTACTTGGCATGCAAGTAAAGAAAACTCGGAACAAATCAGTGCCGAAAAAAGCGGCAAAACCAGCAGGTAAAGCCGAGCCAGTTAATGAAGCTGCCCCGGCAGTCAAGAAAGTGGCGAAAAAGAAGGCAGTTGAAACTGCCGAAGTAATCGTAGATTCAAGCGAGCCAAAGAAGACTGCTCGCAAGGCACCTGTGGCGGTTCCGCTTTTTCAGGCGCCACCTACAGCGCCAGCGAAAAGCGCTAGCAAAACCGCAGCCAAGAAAGCCACAGACAAACCAGAGAAGACTGACGATAAGCCAGTCAAAGCTGCTGGGAAAAATGGCAGAGGCCCCAAAGCGGATGCTGACGTTGCCGAAGATGCTCCGAAAAAGCGAGCACCTAAAAAAGGCACAACTGATGAAAGCGTTGATGAGTCAGCAGATTCTGGCGAGGAATCATCCAGTAATTCACGCAACCGAAATCGAAACCGTAATCGAAATAAGAATCGCGATCGTTCCAACTCCCAAAGCGAGACAGATGAAGCATCTACAGATTCGGATAGTGATTCCGAAGATGGTGATAGCAGCGGCGCAAACCATAAGCGCAGTCGTAAACGTAATCGTGATGGGTCTGGCGAAGAGTCAGGTTCAATCCGCGTAGATGCAAAGCGTCAGCGTCGTCGTGATGGCCGCGATGCTGGCCGTCGTCGGGCGCCGATTGTTACTGAAGCAGAATTTTTAGCGCGTCGTGAAAACGTTGATCGCGTAATGGTTGTGCGCCAGCAGGGTAGCCGTACCCAGATTGCAGTTCTGGAGGATGGCGTTTTGGTTGAGCATTACATCAACCAATCAACCAGTGGTTCACTCGTCGGTAACGTTTATGTTGGCCGCGTGCAGAACGTACTGCCAGGTATGGAAGCAGCTTTCGTTGACATCGGCAAGGGTCGCAATGCGGTCCTTTATGCAGGTGAAGTTAACTGGGATGCCGCCGGACTTGAGGGTCAGTCCAAGCGCATTGAATCGGCACTTAAAACTGGCGATACCGTATTAGTTCAGGTAACAAAAGATCCTGTTGGCCAAAAAGGTGCCCGTCTAACAAGTCAGATTTCCTTGCCAGGTCGATTTGTGGTCTATGTACCAAACCATCCAATGACTGGTATTTCGCGCAAACTTCCTGAGCGTGAGCGCACTCGCTTGAAGAACATCCTGCGTGAGGTAGTGCCAGAAACTGGTGGCGTAATTGTTCGCACCGCCTCTGAAGGCGCCAGCGAAGAAGAGTTATCACGCGATGTAGCCCGCCTTGTTGCCCAATGGGAAGACATTGAGGCAAAGTCGACAACATCATCACCGCCAACAATGTTGTACGGCGAACCAGATATTTCAATCAAGGTTGTTCGCGACATTTTCAATGAAGATACAAACAAGCTTGTAGTTTCTGGTGAAGATGCTTGGGACACTGTCGAGCAGTATGTGAAGTATGTAGCTCCAGATCTTGCAGAACGCTTAGAAAAGTATGTCGGCGCCCAAGATGCATTCACGCATTACCGAGTAGATGAGCAGATTGCTAAAGCGCTTGATCGCAAGGTTTACCTGCCATCAGGTGGCTCGCTGGTTATCGACCGCACTGAAGCTATGACAGTTGTTGACGTAAATACCGGAAAGTTTGTTGGACAAGGTGGCAACCTTGAAGAAACCGTTACGCAAAACAACATAGAAGCTGCCGAAGAGATTGTGCGTCAACTTCGTTTGCGCGACATCGGCGGCATCATTGTCATCGACTTCATCGACATGGTGCTGGAAAGCAACCGCGATCAAGTTATCCGCCGCCTAATCGAATGTTTAGGTCGCGATCGCACGAAACATCAGGTTGCTGAAGTCACATCACTCGGTTTGGTGCAGATGACTCGTAAACGAATCGGTGCTGGACTACTCGAAGTATTTGGCCAGCAATGTGACCATTGCAATGGCCGTGGCGTAACCATTCACATGGATGCCAACACCTCAGGCAAGAGTAATCGAGGCGAACAAGGAGCCCACGAGCATGCTCGCCCAGGGAAATCCCGGAAAGCAGAGAAATCTGAGGTCCAGGCGTTAGACACTCCAACAGACGATTCAGGTTCAGTGGAAGTACCTGAAAAAGTTGAGGAAAATCAAGGAAAATCAAGAAATGACCGACCAAAACGGGGTCGTCGAAGTGCGAGCAGGCCAGCTGGTCAGCCCGTATCAGGCGCCGAGGTAGACCTCACAGTTTGACCTGACCCCCGCTTCATCCGTAACCTTATGGGGCTTACCTTTTAGGGATTTTTACCACTTTTGCAAGGAGTAACAACGTGTACGCGATCGTTCGATCTGGCGGACGCCAAGAGAAAGTCGCCGTTGGCGATGTCATCACCCTTGATCGGGTCGATGCAACACCTGGCGATTCTGTAGTTCTGCCTACCCTTTTAATTGTCGATGGCGACAAAGTCACTTCAGACAGCAAGACACTTGCTGGCATCACAGTGACCGGCGAAGTTGTTTCACATGGCAAGGGTCAAAAAATTGAAATCCTGCGCTACAAGAACAAGACCGGCTACCGCCGTCGTCAAGGTTACCGCGCAGCATTAACTGACATTCAGATTGTTGCTATTGGCAGTACCAAGCTTGCCGATAAAGACAAGCTCGCTGTCGCTCCAGTAAAGAAGAAGGCTGCTGCCAAGAAAGCTGCACCTAAAGCTACTGCTAAGCCTGTTGTCGCTGAAACCGCCGAGGTTGCAGATGCACCAGTTGCAAAGAAAGCGCCAGCGAAAAAAGCTCCAGCTAAAAAGGCTGCATCAACAGATGATGCTCCTGTAGCAAAGAAGGCACCTGCTAAGAAAGCAGCGCCTAAAGACAAGACGGAAGAGTAGGCATAACTCATGGCACATAAAAAGGGTGCGTCCAGCACACGAAATGGTCGCGATTCAAATGCACAGCGCCTTGGCGTTAAGCGTTTCGGTGGTCAGGTTGTAAGCGCAGGCGAAATTCTTGTTCGTCAGCGTGGAACCCACTTCCATCCAGGTCTAAATGTTGGCCGTGGTGGCGACGACACATTATTCGCATTGGCTGCAGGTTCAGTCCAGTTCGGTACTCGTCGTGGTCGTCGTGTTGTCAACATTGTTCCAGCGGGCTAAATCCGCGAACAAAATTTTTTGCAAAGCGGGCCTGAAAACTTCGGGCCCGCTTTTAGTTTTAGGAGGTGCACATGACAAGTTTCATTGATCGTGTTGTCTTGCATGTGCGTGGCGGCAACGGCGGTAACGGCTGCGCTTCAGTTCATCGTGAGAAGTTCAAGCCACTCGGCGGCCCTGACGGTGGCAATGGCGGTAAAGGCGGCGACGTCACACTAGTTGTTGATACCTCTGTTACAACTTTGTTGGAATTCCATCGCAGTCCACATCGCGCAGGTGGCAATGGCAAGCCAGGTCAGGGCGACCATAAGAATGGCAGCAATGGGCAAGCATTAACACTTGCCGTTCCAGAAGGAACAGTTGTGAGCCTTAGTGATGGCACAGTGCTTGCTGACCTAATTGGCCAAGGCACTGAGTTCGTTATTGCTGCTGGTGGTCGAGGTGGTTTAGGTAATGCTTCCTTGGCATCCACTAGGCGCAAAGCCCCAGGCTTTGCTTTGCTTGGTGAACCTGGCATTGAACGCGATGTTGTACTTGAACTTAAGACCGTGGCTGACATTGGCCTAGTTGGATTTCCAAGTGCCGGTAAATCTTCGCTGATCGCAGCGATGTCGGCGGCTAGGCCAAAAATTGCCGATTACCCATTCACGACTCTCGAACCACATCTAGGTGTAATCCAAGCTGGCGACACCACGTTCACCATGGCTGATGTTCCCGGTCTGATTCCAGGAGCCAGTCAGGGTAAAGGTCTGGGGCTGGAGTTCCTGCGTCACATCGAACGTTGTGCCGCGTTGGTGCACGTTCTAGATTGTGCGACCTTGGAATCAAATCGCGACCCACTTCGTGATCTTGATGCACTCGAGAGTGAACTCGAACAATACGGTGGCTTGCAAGACCGACCACGCATTGTTGTGCTTAACAAAGTCGATTTGCCAGAAGGGCGCGACTTAGCGGAAATTGTGTTGCCAGATTTACATGCCCGCGATTACCGAGTATTCCTGATCTCAGCGGTTAGTCATGAAGGCCTTCGCGAATTAGGTTTTGCTATGGCCCAGATTGTTCGTGATGCCCGTGCTGCGGCTGTGGTTGAAGCGTCGGTTCGGCCGCGGGTACTTGTGCGACCAAAGTCGGTCGATGATTCAGGATTCACTGTTTCAGTGGAACGCAATGGCGAAGATGTTTTATTCCGAATTGTTGGCGAGCGAATTGAGCGTTGGGTTCGCCAAACAGATTTTGCCAATGATGAAGCAGTTGGCTATTTAGCTGATCGGATTGCTCGCGCTGGTGTTGAACTTGAATTAGCCAAGCTCGGCGCGGTTAACGGTAGCGAAGTTGTTATCGGTTCTGGTCCATCAGCAGTTATTTTTGATTGGCAGCCTACCGTTTCAGACTTACATCAGGGCCCTCGTGGTACTGATGAGCGTCTGGTTGACATGAGTCGCCCAAATGCTGCGCAACGATTAGAAGAACACCGCCGCCGCCAGTATGGCGAAGCATATGCTGGCGGGGAGGAAGAAACCCCACAAGAAGTGCAAGGAAGTGAAGAGACTGATGCGTAGTGACATTACTCGTGCCAAGCGCATCGTCGTTAAAGTCGGCTCATCCTCACTAACCACTCGTCAGGGTGGATTGGATGAAGTTCGCCTCAATGAACTTGTCCAGGTAATTGCTGCGCGCATGCAGAACGATGTTGAAATTGTGTTGGTTTCCAGTGGCGCGATTGCTGCTGGGTTAGCCCCATTAGGTTTGCAGTCACG
>CANBWF010000025.1 GCA_947373075.1 Actinomycetota bacterium
GTTTGGGATCAAGTTCTGGTAGCGGTGGCACATCATCGCCACGCAACACCGCATGAACCCGTGAAACCAAATCCGATACAAGCGATAAACGCCACTCTGAAGAAACTGCTGGACCAGTCGCTCGTGAATCAGCTTCGGACAGTGCATGGAGCATTTCTAGGAAATCATGATCCAGCACAATCTCAGCGACAAAGTTAACCGTGGCCTCGTCTTCGGGATCGCGTTTGGTGGCAACATCCGGTAGCAACAAATGGTGTTGCACCATGTTCACCAATATTTCTGTATCTTTTTCGTTGAACCCCAGCCGCTGGGCAATGGCTGGCATTAACTCAACACCAACTTCAGTGTGATCGCGGTCGTAACATTTGCCGATGTCATGGAACAGAGCGCCAACCAAGAGTAAGTCTGGACGAGCAACTCGCCGCGTCATGGTTGATACATTGATTGCTGTCTCAACTAGATGCCTGTCGACAGTAAAAGTATGGAGCGGATTATGTTGTGGAGCCGAACGAACTATCGCCCATTCAGGAACAAGCTTGCTAAATATTTCAAATTGATCCAACGCTTCCCAGACTGGCAATGCCAGGCGACCTGCGCCTATTAGCGAAACGAGTGCTTCACGGGCCTCACGTGGCCAGGGCTGTGGCATTGTTGCTGATTCAGCAGCGAGTGTTTTCACAGTCTCTGGATTTAGTCGTAAACCATGTTGAGCTGCTGCGGCTGCGGCGCGTAAAACCAAAACCGGATCTGCACTTGGTAGCGCAGTTTCCGAAAGCACGACTTCTCCATCACGAACTACCACACCAGAAGCCAATGGGGGGTCGTCAGAAATTTGGTTTCCAATAACTTTGCGGCGCAGAATGCCTTTTCGTGCAGTAATACCTTGATGCTTAACCCGATGCCAAGTTAATTCCGAGATGTAACTGATTGTTCGCCCAGCACTCGAAACAGCTCGCAAGAGTGCATCGTCAGATTCAATTCCCAATAGTTGAGCTACTGCGTCTTGCTCTTGCAAAGTTAGACGATCACTAGACCTACGAGTTACTAAGTGCAGAGCATCGCGAACATCAAGTAAGAAATTATGCGCGTCTGCCAATCCAGTCTGATCAACTTGCGCAATACCGGTTGCCGCTACCCCGCGCAAGATTCCAATGTCACGCAAACCGCCAAAGGATTCTTTTAAATCTGGTTCCAATAAGTGAGCGAGTTCGCCATTACGGTTGATTCGATCTTGGACATAACTTCGAAGTTCAGGGAGTCGTTTTTCGCCCATAGCCCGCCAGTCGGCTAAAACCTGCTGCATCAAATTTTCTCGCAGCGAGTCATCGCCATAGACCGTGCGAGCATCTAACAATCCCAGCGCAACCTTTAGGTCGTCAGCAGCCATGCTGCGTGCTTGGGCAACTGTGCGAACCGAATGATCTAGTTTGATGCCTTCATCCCAAATCGGGTACCACAATTTATCCGCAACAACTGGAATTAGATTTGGATTTGTTGATGGCGGAACGAGTAGAAGTAAATCTAGGTCACTACCCGGCGAGAGTTCGCCTCGACCATAACCACCAACTGCAACTAATGCGCCATTAATCTGATCGACTCCCGCGGCTCGTGCGAGTTCGATAACCCAATCGTCGGTTAGAGCCAACAATTCAGCGCGACAGGCTGCGCTTGGTCGAGTAATTTGCGCTAAAAAATCGCTTCGTGATTTTGCGAACTCACCCATGCTGACTCCTTCCTAAAACCTTTCACAAATAGAACAGGTGGCACTCGTGACATCTACTGTCTCGAGTGCCACCTGTAATTACTTAAAGAGCTTCGCTACCTTTTTCACCGGTGCGAACACGGACAACAGAATCAACTGGAACTACCCAGACTTTTCCATCACCAATGCGACCAGTGTTGGCAGCGTCGACGATTGTTGTGACAACTGAATCTGCATCAGCATCGTCAACAAGAACTTCGATACGAACCTTGGGCACTAGATCCACGGTGTATTCAGCACCACGGTACACCTCTGTGTGACCACGTTGGCGACCATATCCAGAAGCTTCTGAAACTGTCATGCCATGTATTCCACGACCTTCAAGTGCCACTTTGATATCTTCTAACTTAAATGGCTTAACAATTGCGGTAATGAGCTTCATGCTTATGCCCCTTCCTTGGCTGAGCCTGACAATACTGATCCGAAGCCACCTGCACCACGGTTTTCAAATTCGTAACCTGATTCGGCGTGCTCAGTTAAGTCGATTCCTTCGATTTCTGCATCGCGCTCAATGCGGAAGCCGATGGTCTTCTCAATAGCGAAACCGAGAATCAATGCCACGGTGAATGAGTACAAGAACACTGTTCCAGCACTAATTGCCTGTGAGCGAAGCCCAGCAAATCCACCGCCGTAGAAAACGCCTTCCCAAGCAAGTGAGTTAACAGCTGAAGTACTGAAGAACCCGATGAACAAGCAGCCGACGATACCGCCGACCAAGTGAACACCAACAACGTCCAAACTGTCATCGAAACCGAACTTGTACTTCAAGCCAACTGCAAGTGCACAAATGGCACCAGCAAGTAGACCAAGAATCACGGAAGCCCATGGCGTGATGAAGGCACACGCTGGAGTAATTGCAACTAGACCAGCGACTGCGCCAGAGGCAGCACCCAAACTTGTTGGGTGTCCGTCGCGAATCTTCTCAACTATTAGCCAGCCAAGAAGCGCGGCTGAAGCAGCAACCTGAGTGTTCATGAATGCAAGACCTGCAATGCCGTTTGCACCTAGCGAAGATCCTGCATTGAAGCCGAACCAACCGAACCAAAGTAGACCTGCACCGATTAGCACTAATGGCACATTGTGTGGACGCATTGGGTCTTTACGCCAGCCAACGCGCTTTCCAAGCACGATCGCTAGAGCAAGAGCAGCAGCGCCAGCGTTGATGTGAACTGCAGTACCGCCAGCGAAGTCCTCAACACCCTTACCGTTGAGGATGCCCGCACCTGAAGCTAACCAACCCGCACCAATAATGCTGTCGTCTTTTAGCTTGGTACCAAAGTCGAATACCCAGTGCGCAACTGGGAAGTAAACAACGCTTACCCAAATTGTGACGAAGATCGCCCAAGAAATAAATTTCGTACGGTCAGCGATAGATCCACTGATCAAAGCAGGTGTGATTACGGCGAACATCAACTGGAAGGCAGCGAAGACCAACACTGGAATTGTGTAAGCGCCACCATTATTTACAACTTCGTTGATGCCACTGCTAAGACGCGAAAGATCGAATGCGCCGAAATATTGGCTGGTGCTGGTGTCATTGCCGAATGCCAATGCGAAACCGTAAATGACCCACAGGACGCTTACGATGCCGATTGTCACGAATGACATCATCATCATGTTGAGTGTGCTCTTGGCTCGTGTCATGCCACCGTAGAAGAACGCCAACCCCGGCGTCATCAACAGTACGAGGGCGGTCGACGCGAGTACCCAAGCGGTATCTCCAGTGTTCATTAGTCCTCCACTAATGTGCTTAGCAACTCTTCCCCTTGTGGATATAGCGCTAAGAAACGAATACAACTACGACATAAATGTCGATACCCCTATCTTCTTGAGGGCATGTTGCGTGGAGTAACCAGAAATGTTTCCCGTTTGTTACAAAGTATTACGGATTGTTAATTTGTTTCACTCTATGTACTTCTGAGCTAAAAATCGGAAGTCCGTGAAACTAGATCGCTTCTGAGCCAGTTTCGCCGGTACGAACTCGCGTTACCGATTCAATTGGGACAACCCAAACTTTTCCGTCCCCAATTTTTCCTGTATTTGCGGAATTAACAATCGCGTTAACCACTTCTTCTACGCGATCATCATCGGCTAATACTTCAAGGCGGACTTTAGGCACTAGGTCAACTGTGTACTCAGCACCGCGATACACCTCAACGTGACCACGTTGTCTGCCATATCCGGAAGCTTCGGAAACAGTCATGCCAAGAACTTCAATTGCGTTAAGAGCTTCCTTAACTTCTTCAAGTTTGAACGGCTTGATAATTGCGGTTATTAGTTTCATTTCTATACTCCCTTATGAGTGTCCCGAGAAGGTTGAGCCGACAGCCCCACCGCCGCCACGTCCGTCAAATTCATAACCTGTTTCCGCATGTTCTGTTAAGTCAACACCTTCGACTTCATCATCTCGCGAAATTCGCATTCCGATTGTCTTATCTAAAAATTTGCCTATGGCAAAAGTGACAATAAAGGAATAAGCGATTACTGCGACAACGCCCAATGCTTGAACACTTAGCAGTTGAGTGCCACCGCCATAGAACAATCCATCTTTGCCAGCAGAATTAACGGCCTTAGTGCCAAAGAATCCGATAGCAAGAGTTCCGATAATGCCGCCGACACCATGTAGACCAACTACATCGAGGCTGTCGTCATAGCCCAACCGGTATTTGAGCCCAATGGCCAGCGAACAAATTACACCAGCCAGCAAGCCAATTACGGCAGCACCAATTGGAGAGACAAACGCACATGATGGGGTGATTGCCACAAGTCCCGCTACCGCACCTGATGCCGCACCCAAACTTGTTGGATGTCCGTCGCGAACTTTTTCCACGACAAGCCAACCCATTAAAGCAACTGCTCCAGCGATTTGAGTATTCATAAATGCAAGTGCGGCTAGGTGATTAGCTCCGAGTGCTGAACCTGCGTTAAAACCAAACCAACCAAACCACAAAAGTCCTGCACCAATTAGCACCAATGGCACATTGTGTGGACGCATTGGATCTTTACGCCAACCAACACGTTTGCCCAGCACCACAGCCATAGCTAAACCTGCGATGCCTGAATTAATCTCGACAACAGTTCCACCCGCAAAATCTTGAAGTCCTCGAGCTGCTAACCAACCGGCGCCAGCTCCATTCGCATCACCGAAATCAAACGACCAGTGTGCAATTGGGAAGTAAACAAGTGTTGCCCATAACCCAGCAAATAAACACCATGAAATGAATTTTGTTCGATCAGCAATAGACCCGCTAATAAGTGCAGTTGTAATGATTGCAAAAGTCAATTGGAATGCGGCAAATGCTAGAACAGGAATTGCATAAGGCGCCGTTCCGTTTACCAGTGGAAGTGCACTTTCATTTGCGCCCAAATCCGAGAATGAAATCGGACCGATAAAGCTTCCACCGTGACCAAATGAAATTGAATAACCAAAAATCACCCAAAGCAAAGTCACTATTCCCATAGTGGCAAATGACATCATCATCATGTTGAGCGTGCTCTTGGCTCGCGTCATGCCACCGTACAGGAACGCAAGACCTGGCGTCATAAGTAAAACCATGGCTGCTGCCACTAGAACCCAAGCGGTATCCCCAGAACTAATTTGGTTGGTCATTAACCGGCCTTTCAAACATCGTGAAACTACTCAAACATAGGAATAACGAGCGTCATTGCTCACAATTTCTGCTCTAACTTTAGCGGATGTTGCAAATGTGTCGGCGCAAATATCTACTATTGAGTAAAGAAACAACCCGATGCGCTTCGGGTCCAGATTAAGGATTGTTATGGCTAAAGAAATTAGTGCACCGCAAGCAGAACCATTCTTGTTTAAACCAGCGGGTCAAGCACTTCTTATGGTGCTGGCAATCTTGTCGCTTGGATACTTTTTAGCTCCTTTCATTGGCAGCGCACGTCGTGCGGCCAAAACAGGGCAATACCTATTTACGCTGATTATTGGCCTCTGGATTATCACTAAATTTCATATGGGAATACAAGGCGCAATCACTTTTGGCGTAGTACTTACAGTGATGTCGCTATTCACCAAACAACTCGTACCGCCAGCTATTGAGACTTCAGTTGAACATCAGCTGCAAACCGGGATCGATCCAAGTTTTGCTTTCTCATTGCCCGAAGCTGACGCGAGTGGCAATGCAGTTACATATTTTCTCAAAGCAAAAGCTCAAGTGGAAGCCCTACAAAAAGCTCAGGTTGCTCGTCGCAACGGACTATCTGCATTTCATTCAGACATGCAAGCTTTCCAAGCGAGGTTTCCTGCCCTAGTGCTCGGTGATGATCCAGATGCAGAGATAACCGTCTTCAATGCCGAAAACTGCGACCTCTTTGAACCGCGAAAAGGTCCAACCGTGACAAATCGGGAAACAACTTCTGGCGCCCGGCCGTTTGTTGGCACAAAAGTTGGACCATTATTTGTTGGTGGTTCTGGCCGCTCAACAAGCCACTCCACATCAATCAGCACCCCAGCCGAAGATATCGTTCAAGTAGTGGATTCGGGCAATTTGGTAATAACTTCTCGCAGCGCTTCATTTGTCGGCAGCAAATACACGCGGCACAGCGACTTTAAAACTCTGATCGCTGTGAATGGCGAAGATGCACACATGACTTTTGCCGATAGCAAGAAAACTTCAATCTGGGGAATTTCATTTAGCAATCGAGTTGATATGTGGATTGTCAATGGGATTGTTGGTGCTGCTGACGATTTAAGCGATCGTCGTCTTGATACTTCAGGCAAAGCTACTGCCGAAGAAATTGCACACGCTTTGACTAAGGCTTCCGAAGAAACAAACAAGATGTTGCGCGAGTTTTACATAGCTGCGTATGCGCAATTTGATGCAGTCAATACTCAGCTAGGTGAATATCATCGTGTTTACCCGAATCAGGTCAGCGATCCTGGGGCGAGCCAAAAACCAGCTGCACTTGATGAATTAACTTCAGCTAACAAACCGAGTGCTTAAGCGAGCAAACCCGCAACAAACTCGGAAGGATTGAACACTGCAAGGTCATCGACGCCTTCGCCAAGTCCAACTAATTTCACGGGAACACCCAGTTCTTGCTGCACCGCCACAACGATGCCACCTTTTGCGGTGCCATCTAACTTGGAAAGAACCACGCCAGTTACTGGAACAACTTCGCTAAATACTTTGGCTTGATTCAATCCGTTCTGGCCAGTTGTAGCGTCAATAACCAACAAGACTTCATCGATTGGCCCACGCTTACTAGCCACTCGGAAAACTTTGCCAAGCTCATCCATCAGACCTTGCTTAGTGTGCAATCGCCCTGCTGTGTCGATTAGAACAACATCAACTTCTTGGTCATAACCCGCAGCAACAGCTTCAAATGCAACTGCCGCCGGATCACTGCCTTCAGCACCGCGAATCACTGTCGCACCAACTCGATCTCCCCAAGTCACTAACTGATCGGCAGCTGCCGCACGAAAAGTATCGGCAGCGCCGAGTAAAACATCTTTATCTTGTCCAACAAGCAGTTTTGCAATTTTGCCAGTTGTTGTGGTTTTACCAGTTCCATTTACGCCAACCGTCAAAACAACCGAAGGTGCATCTTGATGACGAGTGGTCAAAAGCGTGCGATCTAGTCCCCCGTCGACAATTTTTGTTAGTTCAGCGCGAGCTAATTCAAATAATGCATCTGCATCGGCTACCGCTTGGCTACGCACTTTGCTCTTTAACGCTGCAACAATTTCACCCGAAGCTCGCACGCCCATATCGGCCATGATCAAAGTATCTTCAAGGTCTTGCCAAGCGTCATCATCTAACTGCTCTCGGGCAAAAAGTGCGCGAAATGCGTTAGTAAGTGAACCTTGTGATTTCCCAAACCCTTTTGATTCAGTCACCACTACTGCTTTTGCAACTGGCGCCTGCGGCTGCGCGACTAGAGCAACAGGAGTTTCAGGTTGGACTAAGGTCGCCTCAAGTTTGCTGGCTACAGTCTTGGAACTCTTGCGCACCAAAACGAGCAGGATTAGAGCAAGAAAAAGTACTGCGCCGAGAATGCTTGCAATTGTGGTGATTTTCATCGTTAGCGTCCTTGTTCAGGAGATTAGGTATTTAAAGACTAAGACTGTGCCACTAAATCTGAATCGTCAGGTTGTTCATCACGAGTAATTCGCTGACTAATCACATGGGTAACACCATCGCCACGCATTGAAACGCCATAAAGCGCATCAGCAATCTCCATTGTGTGTTTCTGGTGGGTGATGATGATCAACTGTGAACTTGATTTCAGATCAGCCAAAATGTTGAGCAAGCGAAGCATATTTACTTCATCGAGCGCCGCTTCTACTTCGTCGAGAATGTAGAACGGACTTGGCCGCGCCTTGAAAAGTGCCACTAAGAACGCAACTGCCGTTAGCGACTGCTCACCACCTGATAGCAAAGACAACCGGCGGAAGTTCTTGCCAGGCGGGCGAGCTTCAATCTCAACACCTGAATTAAGTAAGTCGTTAGGGTCTGTCAGACGCATGCGCGCTTCGCCATCCGGGAACAATCCAGAAAAGACTTTGTTGAATTCTTTTTCAGTATCCGCAAATGCCTGAGCGAATACAGTTTGTACTCGTTCGTCCACGTCCTTGATAACCGTTAGCAAGTCATTGCGCGAGCGACGTAAATCTTCAAGTTGCTCGCCAAGGAACTTATGACGTTCTTCAAGTGCCGAGAACTCTTCAAGTGCAAGTGGATTAACTTTGCCAAGCAATGCAAGTGAGCGTTCAGCTGCAGCCAAGCGAGATTCCTGTTGGCTTCGCACATACGGGTATGGCTGTGGATCTTCTTCAACAACTTCATCACCTGGTGCTGGTGGACTTGGTGGAACCAAAACGCTCGGACCATATTCACCAAGTAGGTCATCCGGCGAAACACCGTATTCTTCAATGGACTTATTCTCAAGAGCCTCAATACGCAAACGTTGTTCAGCGCGAGCAACTTCATCGCGATGTACTGTGTCAGTCAAAACTTCAAGATCAGCCGTCAATTCGCGAATTCGGTCACGGATAGTGCGAACTTCGCTCTCTTGTTCGGTCTTGCTGCTGGCTGCTTTTTCGCGTTCGCGTTGCGCCATTTCAATTGAATTACCTAGAACTGCAAGAGCACTTTCGGTGGCAACTACGACAGCGCCTGCGATGTGCGCTTGACGTTTGCGCTGCTCGCGAAGTTCAATCGCTCGAGCACGAGTAGTGCGTTCGATGTGCGCTGCATGCTCTAATTGCTCAACCTGGGTTGCAAGTGCAGACAGGCGCTCTTCGCCAGTACGAACAGTTAGACGCGCTTCCAATTCAACTTGGCGCACAGATTCAACAACAGCCACAAGTGAATCGCGATGAGCTTCATCAAGTGCACTGTCGTCAGTTGGCTCGTTCTGCGCTGAAGTTAGTCGCGCTTGTAGTTCATTAACCACGCGCAAATCATCTTCACGCGCTTTAGTTGCAGAGTCGCGAGCAGCAGCCAAACGATCGGCTTCACCGGTTGCGCTTCGAACCACCGATTGCAAACTTCCGAGCTGCTCAGCAATTGCCGCCATGTTGGCATCGGATTCATGAAGTCGATCTAGTGCATGACCAACGACCACAATCGCATCAGCCTGCACCTGAATCGCTGCAGCAACATTGAATTTTGCTCGGTCAACCGAATGCGCAGCGTTCTCAAGACGTACGCGGGCTTCATCAACGGCGGCCTGCAACTCGATTAATGATTGTGCGCCGTGCGTACCACCCTGAACAAGTCCACGGCTAAACAAATCGCCAGTGCGCGTCACTGCGCTTAGCTGTGGATTTGCTCGAGTTAAAGCAACTGCTTGTTCATGTGTATCAACTGCTACAACTCGCGCAAGTAACCCAGCGAGTGTTTGACGAAGTTGCTCATCAGAGGTAACTAAATCGATTGCGTAGCGCTGACCTGGCGCCAAAGTTGGCCATGGCGCGGTATCAGTTGCGCCCTGTCCAACCACAACGAGAGTTGCGCGACCAGCTTCATCGCGGTGCAACATGCGTACTGCTTGGTCGGCTGCTTCCGGTGAGGACACAGCAATCGCATCTGCTGCTGTGCCAAGCGCCGTTGAGATTGCAGCTTCCCATCCAGATTCGATCTGCATCAAAGCAGCGACGGAACCAAGAATGCCCGACATTGAATCACTGGCCGCTAGAACGGCAGCACCACCATCGCGACGTGTCATGCCTTGCTCAAGTGCTTCTAGTCGAGCAGTTGCAGCTGTGCGTTCTTTCTCGGCATCAAGTTCTTGTGTGCGAGCTTCTTGTAATACTTGTTCGGCAGTGGTCAGCGCATTTTGCGCTAGTTCGTAACTGTCATCCAGATTCACTTCGCCTTCATCAAGGCCAGCAACCTGACCTTCAATAGCGGCAAATTCTTGGGAAGCTTCAGTAGCCTGCGCCCTTGCGGTGGCAAGGCGTTCAGCCAAACGTTCAATTTCAGAGGTACGAGTTTCTACGCGCGAAGTTGCTGCAGAAACTTGGCCGGCCAACCGGGCTAATCCTTCACGACGATCGGCCAATGTACGGGCAGTTTCTTGCAGGCGCGCCTCTTCAGCAGACAAAGCGGCTTCAGCAGACACGCGTTCGTTAATCGATGCAGTTAAAGCAACTCGATCCGAATCAACTTTGGCGCTAAGTGTTTCATGCGATGCGCGAACTTCGCCGGCCTCGCGGTCGATGTCCTCAGGATCGCGACCTGGGGTAACTTCTTCTTCTTGACTCTGACCTAGACGAACTCGTTCACGAGCCAGTGCAAGAGTTGAACGAAGACGCTCTTGCAGTGCGCCAAGTTGGTAGAAAGTGTGCGAAGCCTGCTCAACAAGTGGATTTGCCTGAGTAATAGCAGCGTCCAAAATTGCTTCGCGAGCTTTGGCCGCAGTTAGTTCGCTTTCAACTTCACTTCGCTTTTCGCGCATCGCAGTTTCATCAGCGATTTCAGCATTTAGCGCTTCGCGCAATTGACTCAAATCATCAGCAAGCAAGCGCAAACGGGAATCACGAACATCAGACTGAATCACGTTGGCGCGACGAGCAACTTCAGCCTGACGACCGAGTGGCTTTAGCTGACGACGAAGTTCGTTGGTTAGATCTTCAAGGCGGGTGAGGTTAACATCCATCGCAGCAAGTTTGCGCAATGCTTTTTCTTTACGCTTGCGATGTTTTAAAACACCGGCAGCTTCTTCAATGTAGCCACGGTGTTGTTCGGGGGTGCCAAGCAAAATTTCGCGAAGACGATTCTGTCCAACGATGACGTGCATTTCACGGCCGATGCCCGAGTCGCTTAAAAGTTCTTGAATATCCAAAAGTCGACAAGCCGAACCGTTAATCGCATACTCTGAACCGCCATTGCGGAACATGGTTCGCGAGATAGTTACTTCGGTGTAATCAATCGGCAATGCGCCATCGCTGTTATCGATTGTGAGTAGAACTTCAGCGCGACCAAGTGGAGCACGACCCTTTGAGCCAGAGAAGATAACATCTTCCATCTTGCCGCCGCGAAGTGTTTTTGCACCCTGCTCGCCCATGACCCAGGCAATAGCATCAACAACGTTTGATTTTCCTGATCCATTTGGCCCAACAACTGCCGTAATACCGGTCTCAAAATTAAGCGTCGTCGACGAAGCAAACGACTTAAAGCCGCGGATGGTCAGACTCTTGAGATACACGCAGGTCTTCCTGATCAGGCCAGCGGGGAATCTAGCGATGTGCGGTTTTCAGTTTACTGTGTTGGCTTGGCCGACCCTAGTAACGGCAGGCACTTAGCTGTCTGTGGATAAGTTCTGGCACGTTGGGCACCTAAATGATGACCGGTTCATGAAGTGCTCTCGCACCATTGGCGTGCCACATCGATTGCACGGTTCGCCCTCACGTCCGTATGCATTTAGATCTCGCGAGAAATAGCCACTTTCGCCATTTACGTTCACATACAGTGCATCAAACGAAGTGCCACCAACAGCTAAAGCCTCTTGCATTACATTTGTTGCCTGACTTAATAAGTCATCAATCTGGCTAACGCTCAAGGTATTGGCTGGCGATCCCCAATGGATTTTGGCTAACCACAGCGCTTCATCTGCGTAAATATTGCCAATTCCACTGATTGCCGTTTGATCTAGCAATACGCGCTTAATTTGTGTTTGTTTTGCCGCAATTAATTCGATTGATCTTTGTCGGTTCCAGAGTGGGTCAAGTGGATCTTGGGCAATGTGCACTGCACATTCTGGAACGGAAATTTTATTCTCGTCTTGGGTTATATCTTCAACCGTCATCCAGCCGAAAGTGCGCTGGTCAACAAAATGCATGGCGTATTCACCCTCAGTGAAAGTGGCGCGTACTCGTAAATGTTTTTCGGGTTGCGAATCAATTGGCTGAATTAACACTTGGCCACTCATGCCCAGGTGCGTCACTAATGCTTCGTCGTTATCGAGAACCAGCCACATAAATTTGCCGCGGCGTTTTGTGTCAACAACTGTGCGATTTTTTAAGCGAGCAGCGAATTCGCGTGCTCCACCGGTTTGCCTTCGCACCGCTCGCGGATGGTGAACCGTAATTTTTGAAATAGTTTTACCAACAACGTATTCGTGGATTCCTTGCCGAACCACTTCTACTTCTGGCAACTCAGGCATGTAAGTAATTTAGTAGGGTTATTGCTGGCTGTCGTGTTCAGCAAGCAATTCCGCATAAGCGCTAGAAGCGGCGATTTGTTCAGCTTCTTTTTTATTGGAACCAGTGCCATGTCCGTACAAGCGTTCACCCAAAACTACCTGCGCATAAAACTCTTTTGCGTGATCAGGACCTTGTTCAGTGATTGAGTAAGTAGGAACACCAACACCGAGTTCAGCGGTTAGTTCCTGCAGTGAAGTTTTCCAATCCAAACCAGCGCCTAAAGTTTGGGCTTCAACCAAAAGGGCCTGGAAATGCTGGATGACAAATGTGCGGGCAGCCTCCAAGCCGCAACCTAAATAAATTGCGCCAATTACTGCTTCAACGGTGTCGGCCAAAATTGATGATTTATCTCGACCACCAGTAGCTTCTTCACCTTTACCTAAACGCAGGTAGTCGCCAAGATGCAACTCGCGCGCAACAGATGCCAGTGCGCGGGCATTAACCACTGCTGAACGCATTTTGGCTAATTGACCTTCAGGCAAATCTGGATGCGCTCGGTAGATGTTATCGGTGATGACAATTCCCAAAACTGAGTCGCCTAAAAATTCGAGGCGTTCGTTCGTTGGAATCCCACCGGATTCATATGCAAATGATCGGTGGGTAAGAGCTAGCTCTATCAGTTGTTCATCAATAGATAAACCCAGCCGAGCGAATAGTTCGCTATACGACTGAGACATGAGATTAAACGCTGAGGACCTGTCGCTTGTCGTATGTTCCACAAGTTGGGCACACAGTGTGCTGCAACTTTGGTGCACGGCAACGATCACAGGTAGCAAGATTTGCTGCTGTGGTCTTCCATGCAGAACGACGGTGACGTGTGTTGCTGCGTGAAGTCTTTCGCTTTGGAACGGCCACTTTATGCCTTCCTTTTCTTCCTCATTGGGCGTTTGCCCATCTAATCTTTGTTTCTCGGCTCGGTTTTAGTCAAATCGGCAAGTGCTGACCACCGCGGATCCACTAGATCATGTTCGTGTTCTGGCTGCTCGTTTAGGTTCTGACCACACTCGACACAAAGGCCCAAACAGTCTGATTTACATAGGGGTTGCACGGGTAATGCCAGCACAACTGCGTCACGAAGTAGGGATTCTAAGTCGAGTAAATCGTCCTGAATCTTCGGCAAATCTTCCTCGGTGAAGTCAGCTTCAATTTCCCGGCCACGAGAGTCAGTATCGGGATATTCATACAGTTCTTGCAGATCAACTTCAAGATCGTAAGACAAAGGTTCAAGGCATCGAGAGCATTCTCCAGTGACAGTTACCAGTGCTGTTCCGGATACGAGAACGCCTTCCATAACCGACTCAAGGCGCAGATCAAACTCAACTTCAGAGCCTTGCGCAACATTCAATACGCCGATGCCCAACTCTTCAGTTAGCTCGACTGTGAATGATTTAGTTTTCATGGCCCCAGCGCGACGACCTAGATCACGGACGTCTAAAACCAGTGGATTGCTTGCATCAAGATGTGTCATTTTGAACCTAAGCCTGCGCAGTAAATTTTTTAACGAGTGCAGTTTGCACTACTTCAGGAACTAAACCAGATACATCGCCATTAAATTTGGCAACCTCTTTAATCAAACTTGATGACAAGAAACTGAACTCGGGGTTTGTGGCCACAAAAAAAGTATCTACTCCCAAAGTTGAGTTCATTTGTGCCATCTGCAACTCGTAATCGAAATCAGAAACAGCTCGCAATCCTTTTACGATGGCCTTGATGTCGTGCTCGCTGCAGTAATCGGCGAGCAACCCATGGAACGTGTCGACCACAATGTTGGAATGCTTAGCCGTACATTCGCGCAGCATATCGACCCGTTCTTCAATCGAGAATAGGCCGGACTTGGTGCTGTTAATCAACACCGCAACTGTCACATGATCAAACTGATCGGCAGCGCGAGCAAATACATCAAGATGACCATTAGTTACTGGATCAAATGAACCAGGACAAACTGCTTTACGCATGACGACCTCCTACACCTCTACTTTGGCAGGTGCATACACTCCGTACCAAATTGCCGTATCGCCATAAGACTTATTTGCCAGTGGCTCATAGTCCTTGGGCCAATCAAGTACAGATTTACTACTGCGTTCAACCACAACTAATGCGTCATCGGCAAGCCATTGGTTTTTCGCCAACGACTGAAGCAGTTCAACTATTTGCTCGTCCAACAACGCGTAAGGCGGATCTATAAAAACTAAGTCGGCTGCAGTATTACTGGCCACCGACTCAACCAAACCTAGAACTTCCGCTTTCTGTACAGAGATACTATTTTCACCAAGAGACTTGGCATTGTCTTCAATACACAAAAGTGCGTTGCGGTCATTTTCAATAAAGTTTGCTATCGCTGCGCCGCGTGAAAGTGCCTCAAGTCCAAGAGCTCCTGAGCCGGCAAACAGATCAAGCACTACA
>CANBWF010000026.1 GCA_947373075.1 Actinomycetota bacterium
AGCTGTGGAATTTCGCGTGGAATACCAGCGCCCATGAGAATCGCGTCAACGCCAGCGAGCATCGCACCGTAGAGGGCAGCTGGTGTAGCAGTCTGAAGTTTTTCTAGGAAGTTGATGCCAACTTTTCCATTACCTGCTTGCTTGGCTAACCAAACTTCAACAAAGTTTGCAGCCACTGCAAGCTGATCGTGTTCTTTATGCGCCTTAATACTGATGCGTCGCATTGGGCGATAAGGCTTGCCGCCGCGACCTTCGGGTAGATAAAACATGTCAAGAATATGTTGAGCAACTTCCGGATACGGAAAATGCGCAAGAGCCTCACGCATATGGCCACCTTCGTCGCCGTTTTGCAAACGACGAGCAACGATTGTTTCAAGCGCGGTACCAGAGACCACGCCTAACTGACCTTCTTTAGCAACTGTTTGTGCCAAGGTCCATGATGAAACAGCAGCTCCCATGCCGCCTTGGATGATGGGTGGTAGCCCTAAAGAATTCATCCGCTCTCCTAGTTCGCCGGTTACGGTGTCGTAACTTACGCTAGCGTAACCTACGCAACCGTAGGTTTGCCACATTTCGGGAGATTTAGCGACTTTTTTGCCTGACGCCACGCGAGTTAGCCCTCATTCTAAAGGCTTTCTGCCCACTAAGTGCCTCGCGTCAACATACGGTGAAAGTAGCCCATTTCAGAAGGTTGAGCCCGTGGAATTAGAAAATAAGATCGTAGTCGCCGTAATTATGCACGATGAAACTCGGATTTGGTCAACGCACGCTGCAAAGGGCAGCGCACCAGACAAGATTCACATCCAGGTACCTCAGCGTCACCTTCATGTTCGAGAAGCCCAACACCATGGTGGGCACGGCACTAGTCAATACGATGCGCCGTACTTCGATGAGATCGCGACTGCGCTAAACCCCTGCGCAGAAATTCTTTTGATTGGCCATGGCAAAGGAAAGGGCAACAGCGTAATGATGTTTCTAACTCACATTGAAAAGCATCATCCAGAATTAACTAAAAAAGTAATTGGGATTGTCGATGAAAATTTGCCCGCATTAACCGAGCAGCAAATTTTGGAATCAGCTCGCGATTGGTTTAGTCAACGCTTTGGGATGCCTGTTCACTACTGGGAAGCGCTCGCACGCTAGGAACCGCCAGCATCGAAATGAGTGCAAGGAAAAACAGAACCACATAAACGTGAAGAACTGTTGTGGTCCCGAACTTAGTCACTAGCGGTCCAGCTATAACGATCCCAAGCGGTGCCAAGATAAGTGAACCAAATGCATCGTAAGAAGAAACTCTAGAAAGCGATTCTTTCGGGATATGAGTTTGTAGTGCAGTCATCCAAAGCACCATGAAAAAGTCCATCGCAAAACCTGCGCCTACTGCAGCAACCATCAGCGCTGGCAACAATTCGGTGTATCCCAGTGTCGCCCAGTAGATTCCAACTAAAACTTGCACAGAAATTCCGACAAAAATAGGTCGCTGTGGTTTTACTTTCAGTGTTACCGCACCGGCAACTAACATTCCCACGGTCATTGAAGCCAAAATCCACGACCATGGCCTCGGCCCACCCAGGTGCGCTTTGGCATGAGCAGGTCCAACGACTGTAAAGATGCTTTCCATCAACATGGCAATCACTGAGTAGCCCAGTACAACTGCAACAACCCAACTTCTGCTCTTGAATTCAACCCAACCAGCTCGCAAATCTTGAAATACTGTTGGCGATTTCTCATGCACTTCTCTGCGATTGCCAAATGTCCGCAATTGGAGAACTAAAACACCAGCCAAGAAAAAAGTAAATCCATCTACAACAAGCGCCCAGCCGGAACCAATAAGGGCAACAATGATTCCGCCGGTTACTGTTCCTACCAAGTAAGTAACAGTTGAACCAATTCCAACAACTGAATTGATCGACTGCAATTGATCTTCGTCCACTATCTCAGTGGGTAGCGCAGACATAGCTGGCCACCAAAGTGCGTTTAAGAAACCGGAAAATAGTCCAGTTATTACCAAGCTGGTTACTGAGACTGTCTCCGTTAAAAACATGAAACCATTGCACATTACAAACAGGCTCAGGGCGATGTCTGAGCCACCGATTATTAACGCCTTCGGATATCTATCCGCAATTACTCCACCCAAGAGCATAAAAGCGACCAACGGAAACATCTGGGCAAACATGACAAAGGACAATGTCTTTGCAGTCGCACCGGGCATATCTAAAACACCAAATGCCAGTGCGATTGGTGCTAACCCATTCCCGAAATTAGAGATGATTCTTGCGGCTAACAACTTGCGCACATGGCTGAGCGCAAGAATGCCTTTCAACTCTTGGTTCATCTGGATACCTTTTTTCAAAAAATGCTTCGGAAATTTACTGTTGTGTGCTGTTTGACTTTAATGCAGGATGTTAACGCCACGAGCAACAACTAATGCCACAACAATCAAGGAAGTCACCGATTGCACCAACATCAGCGCCTTAGCCCAACGTGTTAGCGGTAAAACATCCGTGGGACTAAATGCACTGGCATTCGTAAAGGACATGTAGAGGTAGTCAAAGAATTTTGTTGCCCAGTGTGGGGCGGCTAAATCTGGATCGCTCATCTGCGGAAACATAAAGTCAGGCACCTGATGACGTGCCTGTGCTCGCGCACCCGGGCCGCCACGATCGAATTCCCAATACCAAAGTGCAAATACAACAACGTTGCTGAACCAGATTGACCCGCCGGAAAAAACCAAACTATTGGCATCTGTTACCCCGCCATGCATCAACGCTGAAATCAATCGACCTGTTGAAACTAGGTTGCTCACTGTCATAAGAGCAGCTAGCACTAGACCGAGGGTTCGCGGAGCCGGCAAATGTTCGCTAATGCGCTTTGGATTCATAGCGGTGATTAATACAAGCAGTACGAGTTCAACGCCACAAATAGCTAAGGGGAACTTTATGTTTAATGAACTAGGCAAAGTTACTTGTAGCAAAATAACCACAAGCACAACAGTCGTTACTGGCCAACGTTGTTCTCCCGAATGCGTGTGATGCCAAAACGGGACTTGCCTACTTGGTGATAATTCGCTCATAAACTTTTCCTGCCATCTCTACCCCCATACTGACAGCCCGAAGATAATGGGGCGAGTAGCAACACCGTGCCGCAACGGGGTAGGTGAAGTAGAGTTAACGCGTGACGCAATATCAAATAACTTATTGGCGCGAAATCCCTTCTATGGTTGTGGCTCGTGACGAGCAGGGCACGGTTAAGGCGTTATTTAGCGCGCGCTTTCAAGAGGCTATCGATGAAGTTGCCATGCGACTAAATGACATCGCCTCAGATAATTACTTGGCAGCTTGGACACAGGGGCCATGGCTTGAATCTGGCGATACCGCAAGCGAAACTACCGAGCGTATTACCGTAGAAATTGAAAATGATTTTAATGAAGAAAAGTTGTCAGCTTTAGTTGATGAGTTAGGAAACCTCGCATGAAAAATGTTTATGACTATTTAGATGCTGGCAACACACTTGTTGGCGATGGTGCAATGGGTACCGCTTTGCAAGACGCTGGACTAACTGATGGTGGCGCGCCTGAGTTGTGGAACGTCGATCACCCAGATCGCGTTGCGAATGTTTTAGATTCATATGCAGCGGCTGGGGCACAGTTTCTTACAACAAATACTTTTGGTGGCAGTGCGCCTCGTCTAGCTATGCATGATCTTGCTGATCGAGTCTTCGAATTGAACAAGGCTGGTTCCGAGGTAGCGCGCAATGTTGCCGACAATTACGAGAATGTTTTTGTCTTTGGCGACGTCGGTCCAAGTGGAGATTTGATGGAAGGAATCGGGGGGACACTTACCCACGATTCAGCTAAGCAACTTTTCGCAGATCAAATGGCTGGCTTAGTTGCTGGTGGTTGCGACGCAATTCTGATTGAGACAATGAGCGACTTATCTGAAGTACAAGCCGCTGTTGATGCCGCTCACGAAGTAGCACCAGGCATGCCAGTAGTTGTCACTTTGAGTTTCGACACAAATTTGCACACCATGATGGGTGTTAAGCCGGCAACTGCAATTACCGAAATTGCAAAAATGGGTGTGCGGCTAATTGGTGCAAACTGTGGTCGCGGTACTGACGAAATGCGCATCGTTGCGCAGCAAATGGCTGACGCTAAACCTGCCGATGTGCATATTCTTCTGCAATCCAATGCAGGTTTGCCACAACTAATAGGTGGCGATTTTATTTACACTGGCACGCCAGATGACATGGCTGCATTCGCCACGGACATGAGCGCCCTGGGCATCAAGGCACTTGGCTCATGCTGCGGCTCAACTCCTGCTCACACCGCTGCAATCAGCGGTGTGCTGGCTAGCATCTAGTCGCTGAATCTTATGACCGAAGAAGTAGACCGTAGCAATCTTGGCCCAGGTGAGTTTTACCCAGTAGTTGGTGTTGGTCCCCATCCTGCTCCTTGGCCCGAGGGCGAACAATTTGATGCTGAGCTTTTAGAGTTTGGTGATCGACGCAATGTGGTTGATAAATACCGTTACTGGAGCGTCGAAGCAATAGTTGCCGACCTAGATACTTCGCGCAGCCCATTGCACATAGCAATCGAGAATTGGCAGCACGATTTAAATATTGGTTCAGTCGTTCGAACCGCTAATGCGTTTAATGTTGCGGGGGTACATATCGTCGGCAAAAAAGGTTGGAACCGTCGTGGCGCGATGGTCACAGATCGTTATTTACATCTTTTCCATCATCCAACCGTTGACGAGTTTAAACAGTGGTCCCTAGAAAATGATGTGCCAATCATTGGAATCGACAATGTCCCTGGTTGTGGCAATCTTGAGAACACCAAACTTCCGCGGTCATGTGTTTTGTATTTTGGCCAGGAAGGACCAGGCATGTCCGCTGAGGGACTTGCAGCCTGCACCCAAATTCTTGGCATTAATCAGCACGGATCAACTCGGTCAATGAATGCTTCTGCTGCCGGGGCAATTGCTATTTACGCTTGGGCAATGCAACATCTAGTCTGATCCAGCTGTGCGAGCTTTGAGCTAGTTGACTAAGTAAGAGGGACTGACGTAAGTGCCTACAGAAGTACTCGGCACTGTTGCAATTCGATAAGTGCCAGTGTCTGGCAGAGTTACCGAGAAATTCACAACACCTGAGCTATTTGTGTTCTCAATATCAAGGGTTTGCCAATATTGTGAGCCGGTTGCCCGAAATTCAATTCTCACTGGCACTGCCGCTCCAACAACTAAATCCGATGTTCCAAACTGAGCTGAAATAGCGCTCGGAGTACCGGTGTAACGAGACACTCGAGTCACATTAGATATTTTCAGTGGAGTTATGCCCGTTGCTCCCAAAGCATCTCGAACCGAATCACAGTAAGAACTTTGGAACGGATTTTTTGTGGCATTAGTTAGATCCGTACACGCTAGATTTAGCGCATCACCAAAATCGGAATATGTGATGTTTCCATCTAATTTTGCCATAACCTGAAATGCCAAACGAGTCATATTGACGGTGGCTGTGCAGTTACTGCCCGCGCGATTGCAAAGTTCATAAACATTCTTGTTACTCCATGGCGCAGTGCCAATTGGTTCAACATCAATACCGTTTTGATTTCCGCCATTAGAAATCAGCCAAGCGAATCTGTCTGCTGGGCCCAAATTAGTGTGAGAGTCGCATTGTGGATCCCAGCCGTCGTCCACCTGTCTTACTGGCACCCAATCGTATGCAGTTCGGCAGGATTTTGCTGGGCCAACCATGGCCATATTCCTAAACGGTCCGCCATTTATGTCTTCGCCCATTCGCCAATTAGGGTCTGCTGATTCCTTTGGCGCTGCATTCAATTGATCAACTGCTTCACCAAAGAAATCTGATAGCGCCTCACTGATAGCGCCAGCATCGCAAGTGTCACACAGGCCAGTTGGGAATGCATCTGAGCTAGTGACTCCGTGCGCCAACTCATGAGCGACTACATCGTTTGCCTTATCAAATCCGGCGCCAAAAAAGATTCCACTACATACTCCCGAGCGACATTCAGCGGTTGTCCATGGCACCCAAAATGCATTTTCTAGCGGGCAATCGACACTGCGGTTTTGGGAATCATAGGCGCAGACATTTGTGTACCCACTGATTGTGGCGACACAGAATCTTGACTTTGGAGATTTCTTGCAGAAAGTTTTCGCATCAACTCTTTTACCGAAATTCGCATATGGTGCGATGTTTCCCAGGTACTGCTCACCTGCTATGTCTACCCCAACTTTGTCACGGAAATATTTAACGGTCTCTGTAATGGCCTTCACTGACGAGGCAGATGTTCTTCTGATTCGAGCTGGATCAGAATTTTCACACAACGGGTAATCGGATGCCAGGCCAATGTACTTGCGCACAATTCTGCCAATGCGTTTAGTAGAAACATCTGGGGCGAAACGCGCGGTCGGTTTCGTCTTTTGTAAATCACATACGTAAGGCATAGGGAATGCGTCAAAAGAACGAGACATTTGTCGAATCGCCAGTGGTTTTGCCGTTACGTCACTGACATACACAAAGCTGGCAAGCTCTGGATAACTTGCGTTTTGAATTTTGACTTGCCAAGTCCGCTGGGCTTCGCCTTTAACAAAGTCAACCAGAGCTGGGTCTGCTAGTTGTGAAGTAGTGCTGACTACAGAACTAGTGTTGCTAGTTATCTTGTGTCGGGTGTTGAACGCACCCAGAGCAATTTGGTCTGCATAACTGGCAGTTACTTCAGCTGGAGTGAGCGCTTCTACAGCGCTGACTTTGCTGACGTGCGATAAATATTTACCATCAGATAACAAAGTGACTGCTACTAAAGAATTCAATACAGGAACATCTGAAATTACTTGTGTGAATCTAAAGGTTGTTAGGCCATCATTTGTTCCGATGACTTTAGCGAGTCGCAGCTGACTTGCATCAACTTGCCACTCGTTTGCATTTTGTTTGATTAACGATTCAGCGATTTTCTGCAGTTCGTGCTGTGAGTACATCTGGGCAGATGCAGGGGTATTCGCCAAACTTGGCAACATAATTATTGCTACTAAAGCAATAAAACCCACTAATCGACGTGACCGATGTAAATTCACAAAACCCCCAGACACCTTTAATCTACGCCAGAGTCGACCAGGCTAAACCTGTTCAACTGATAAAAGTGGGTAAAACTTGCCTGTGAATAAGGATTGCCTTCATCCCCACCAGTGAATTAATCAGTAATTACTGTGCGATGGAAGTTAGCGTGCGAACGGCTTGGCGTAGGGCCACGCTGACCTTGATATCGAGACCCATAAACGCTTGAGCCATAAGGATGCTCTGCTTCGGAAGTCATTCGGAAGAAACAAACCTGACCAATTTTCATTCCCGGGTAAAGCAAGATCGGCAAAGTAGCCACATTAGCTAGCTCCAACGTTACGTGCCCAGAAAAACCAGGATCAATGAATCCAGCAGTTGAATGTGTTAACAGGCCAAGACGACCCAAACTTGATTTGCCTTCAAGGCGCGCTGCAACATCTGTTGGCAATGTGACAACTTCGTAGGTGCTGCCCAAAACAAATTCACCTGGATGCAAAACGAATGGCTCGTCGCCGATGGTCTGCACTTCGCGAGTGAGATCGAGCTGCTCGGAAGATGGATCAATGTGTGGATAACGATGATTCTCAAAAACACGGAAAAAGCGATCTAGTCGCACGTCGATACTTGATGGCTGGACCATCGCCGGTTCGTATGGCTCAATGCCAACGCGGCCGGATTCGATTTCAGCCTTAATGTCTTTGTCAGATAACAGCACCCCCTTAGATTACCTGCCCGACATACTAGGCTTGAGGCACAGGGCACATTTTTGTGACTGTGTTGCCCCTTGCGGGTGTGGCGTAATGGCAGCGCGTAACCTTCCCAAGGTTGAGGCGCGGGTTCGATTCCCGTCACCCGCTCGCCAGTGGGCCGCTACCCACTCAAGTAGATACGCTGGGGTTATGCGGACGTTGAAGTATCTAGCAAAAATTGCCCTGGTTGGCGCAATCATTGCAATTTCAAGCCCGAACGCGTTTGCCCACACTGAACTAGTTTCAACCAGCCCGGCTGCCGCGAGTTTTATCACCGCGCAGCCTGCGACCATAACCCTCACTTTTAGCGAAGCTCCGATTTTGGCTGGGTCGTACATCCAAGTAGAGCAAACAGCATCGAGTTTGATTAGTAAACCTAAAGCTGTGTTAGACGGTACTTCACTCGTTATTCCATGGCCAGCAGAAATCGCACCCGGGCAAGTCAAAGTTAATTGGCGAGCAGTTGCCGACGATGGTCATGTTGAAAATGGGTCATTCGAATTCACTTACAAGCAATCAGTGCCAAGTGAGAGTCCCAAAACAGAACCGACAACAGATAACTCCACTCGTGACATTGCAGGATTAGCCGCTGGCATCGCTCTAATCGTTTTGATAATCGGCATCGGCGCAACATCGCGACGCAAGAAGTGAGAGTTTAAATGCGACCCATTTCATTTCGAATAGGTTGGTCAGTGCTTGCAACTTTCACACTTACGATCGGGTTGCTTGCTTCTGGCGGTGCTTATAAAAGTATTTCACCGTTGCCAGATGCCGGTTTGTTGGTCAGTTGGTCCAACCAATTTCTGACTTTAGGTTCTGTGATAATTGGACTCATAATCGTAGGGCTGTTAACTGTTCACACTTTTCTGGCGCCAACGACAAAGTCGGAACTATCTTTGGCTGGCCAAAAGGCACTGAAGTCAGTGGCGAGATTAAGTCTTACTTGGGCACTCTTTTATGCAGTCACTGCCATCACCACTCTGGCTAACGTTTTAGGTTTGAACCTAAAGGAAACATTTGCACCAGGTGTTTTGCAAACCTACATTTTTGACTTTGCACCGTCACGAACATTTATCATCAGCTGCATCCTTGCCTTATTAGTGGCAGTTGGGGCAACCGTTGCATTGTCATTGAACTCGGCATCTGCGTTACTTGTTATCGCACTGGCAGCAGTTGCCTATCCACTTTTGAATAGTCACTCAGCAGCACTCGGTAATCACTCGCTCGCGATTACCGCTTCCGTTACTCACGGCATATCGATGGCAATTTGGGTCGGTGCATTATTTGCGCTCTATCCATTTATAAAGAGCGGTGAAATGGCTGTTGTAAATCGCTTTAGCATTTTGGCATCTACATGTGTTGCAGCACTCCTTCTAAGCGGCATTGTTGCAGCAGCAACTCGAATGCAAGGTTTCAAAGATTTAGTTACTACCGGATACGGCTACCTCGTACTAGCTAAATGTGTTCTTTTCTTCCTGATTGCATTTTGTGCAATTCGGACTCGTCGTGCGTTAGCTAGTTCACAGCGCGCGGGTGCTTTCGTTTTGTGGGAGCTCGCCACCATGGCTCTAGCCACTGGGGTTGGTGTTGCTTTACATTTCACACCACCTACCCGCACTGTCAATCCAGGTAATTCTGCTGCTGAAGACATATTGGGCTTCAACTTTCCACCAGCGCCATCAGCAACAAACTATATATTTGGCTGGTATCCAGACTGGCTGATTTTGCTAGTCGCATTGGTTGTAGCCGCGCTATATGTATTTGGATTAGTTCGACTGCACCAAAACGAGATAGCTTGGCCAATTCTTAGAACTGTTTCATTCTTGACCGGAATCTCGATTTTAATTTGGGTAAGTTGTGCGGGAATTGCTAAGTACGCAATGGTCAGTTTCAGCGCACACATGATTCAACACATGGTGCTCGCTATGATCGTTCCAATATTTCTGGTTTTGGGCGCACCAATTACTTTGGCGCTTAGAGCGTTACCTTCAGGTGGTTCTACGGATCATCGCAATGCGCGTGAGTGGATTACTTCGATATTGCACAGCAGATATTCGCGGATCGTAACCAACCCACTATTGGTTCTATTTATATTCACTGTGAGTCTGTATGGAATATATTTCACTTCTGCATTTGCAAATTTGATGAGTAGCCACGTCGGGCATATTGCAATGGAATTCCATTTTTTAATAACTGGAATTTTGTTTAGTTTTTTGGTTATCGGCATTGATCCTGCGCCACGTCGTTTGCCACACTGGGCCAAATTGCTTCTCGTGCTCGTCGCACTTTCAGTGCACGCATTCTTTGCGTTGGCAATTATGCAGTCAACTTCACCAATAGGAGATACTTGGTATTCGCAGGTGCAACCACCCTGGCTAGATAATCAGCTTGATGCGACTTATACCGGCGGTGGAATAGCTTGGGCTGTTGGCGAGTTGCCGACGCTAATGCTTTTGATCATTGTTGCTGTGCAATGGGCGCGAGATGATGCTCGTACCGCTAGACAAGTTGACCGCGCTGCTGATCGTGATGATGATGCATTGCTAAAGGAATATAACGAACGACTCGCAAGGATGAACAACCCGCAAGATTAAATCGCGGCATCGAGATTGGCGAAAGCTGGTCCGAATGTATGAACTGTTTGCACATCAACCAAGAACCCTGACCAATCTGGGAACTCTTGGAACCATTGCACCCCATCTAGGCCAACAATCAACAAAGCGGTAGCCAGTGCGTCAGCCAAACCGCCATCTGGACCAACAACAGTTGCGGAAACCAAATTAAGTTGACGGTCTTTAGTGAATGGATTAACAATATGTTTTCCACGCTCGTATTCACCAGATGTTGCCATTGATGTATTCGAAAGTTCTGCGCTGCCGATTATTGCCTGATCATCAAGGGGGTGCCGGATGCCAATTACCCAAGCCTGGTCTGGTCCTTGTAAGCCACGGCAACTCAGGTCGCCGGCTGCATTTATTGAAACATTGTCAAAGCCACGTTCTACTAACATATCAGCGACTACATCTGCGGCCCAGCCTTTTACATATCCAGATGGATCAACGCCCCCTGGCACAGCCCATGGATCGAAAGCTCCGCCGGTAAGCTCTCGAATTTCATTGCACTGCTCAAGTACTTTTTGGATTACCTCGGGCATCTGGGCCATATCAGCAAACCCCATCCGTAAAGCACTTATCGGAGTATCTATTCGGTAAGTCGAGAACCAATCATCTACTTGGTGTAAAAACTTTGCTACTTCTGCCAATTCACTTTGTACATCAACTGATAGTGATTCGCCACGCACTTCCAAAATTACGACGGTGCCCCAGACCTCTTCCAAGTGCACCGCGCGACGCCAACCTTCATTGGTCGTTCCCGTTTGAAAAGTTGAAGTGCTCATTTGGTTTACTAAAGACCAGCTTTAGCCATAGCGCTTGCAAGTGAAGTCATGAATGCTTGTGATGTATATGATGCTCCTGAAATCGTGGCCACATTAGCTGACTGCCTGCTAAGTGCATCTTGGATGAGTATCGGGATTGAATAACTTGAAATCGATATTGATGTATTTCCAGTCGGCCAACTTAACGGCGTTATGGAT
This sequence comes from Actinomycetota bacterium, assembly GCA_947373075.1. Lineage (GTDB taxonomy): Bacteria > Actinomycetota > Actinomycetes > S36-B12 > UBA5976 > UBA5976. Next base: position 11,422 of record CANBWF010000026.1, read on the forward strand.
GTCATCCGGCCATTAGACACTTGGATCTTGACTTGGACGGGTCCATAAAAGCCAGCCTGAGCGGTGTTACCAGTTACAGATACCGAAGCTGGTGGTGGTGTTGCAGTTTTAGTTGGCTTAGGTTTTGGAGTAACGGTCTTCACTGGTTTAGGTGTCTTTACCGGTTTAGGTGTCTTCTTCGGAGTAGCTTTCGGTTTCGCAACAGTAGTCTTTACCGGTTTAGGTGTCTTCTTCGGAGTAGCTTTTGGTTTCGCAACAGTGGTCTTCACAGGTTTAGGCGCGGCAGTTTCCCCACCAACAACTTGCTGCGGTTTTGCAGTTTTAGTAGCTGTGGCACGCGCAGTCTTGGATGCGGACACAGCAGGAACCGTTGGTGACCCTTGTGCCGATGGCACTTGCGATTGGGTATCTCCCAGAGTTTGTGAACCACCAAGGGCTAAATCAGTGCCCGCTGTTAGTAGCGGATTATCAGGTGTATACCTAAGTGTCGCCGTTAGGCCAGCAATCGTTCCGACTGCTACGAAAATTGCACGTTTCATGTCTGGTACCTACCTAAAACGCAAACGATTCGTGATGAATGCGCTTTTCTGACACACCTGCTGATGTCACCATATTTATCACGCTATCCATGAATCCATTGGGGCCACAAATATAAATGTCACTGTGTAAAAGAGCTGGGGCATACTGTGACATGTAATCCACCGTCATTGGATGTTGCTCTCTGGAACCTTCTAGATAAACCATATTCCAGCCATTGCGCTTTGCTAATTGGTCTAACTCATTACGAAGTGGGGCATGATCACCATCAGAAATTCGATAAATGAAAGTAATGTTTACCGATTTTGGTAGATCGTCCATCATCGCCCGAATTGGAGTAACACCGATGCCTGCAGCAAAAGCCGTTACTGCATCTGTGAAGCGTTGCTTGGCTGTAAAGACCCCGTATGGTCCTTCAGCAATAACTCTGGTCCCAGGCTTAAGTACGCGTTCAAGACTTGATGATTGATCACCCAGGTGTTTGACCGTAATTCTCATGCGATCACTCGTTGGTTTTGCGCTTAAAGAATACGGGTGAGCTTGCCACCACCAATGAGGCGTCAAAAAACGCCATTGAAAAAATTGGCCCCCACTTGCATTGAATCTGTCTAGATTCTTGCCCTTGATGAAAACGCTCACAACATTGTCAGTTTCGCGAACTACTTTTTCAATTCTCAGACCACTACGTAGAGACTGAGTTATCGGCAGCAAGAGCCGACTGAACAAAATTATTGTTGCAATAACGATATACAACCCGATCCAGAATGTTTTCAAAAGTGGATGCGCGATGAACAGCAAGCTGGTATTTATTTGATGCCCAAATGCCAGAGCGATGGCAATGTAGAAATACAGATGAGCTGTCCACCAAGTTTCATATTTCATCCGCATACGGGCAATTCGGTGCGAAGCAAATCCAAGTACAACCATCAGCACGAATGCGACCGCAGCTGGCAACATCCATCCGTATGTTGTCACGAGCAACCACAATTGATGCAAGATGCCTTTGCCCGATGACTGAGCATATCCAATTGTTGTAAAGAGGACATGGGTAGCAATTAGAACTAGCGAGTATGGTGCAATTGCTCGATGCCACTGCACCATTCGATCATGGCCAGCTTCTTTTTCAATCCAAGCAACTCGCGAAATCAAGACCATTAGCACCAGGCATAAATACGTGCCAGTCATGGCTGACAAACTTCCAATTGCGTTAGCTACACCGCCGGGTGAACCAACATGTGGCAATAACGTCACCAATGAACTACCAACCACTGCGCCAAAACCGAGACCCGCTCCAAGCGTGACAAAGTTAACCCGCCAACGAACTGGGGGTTTATGCGCTTTCCGCGCCAACTTTGCCATCATGAATCCTGACTAATTTATTTGAACGGTTAGAAACAGTTTGGGTTTTTAATCATCGTCATGTTCCCAAGAATCATGGCTGTCCTGTGAATCTTCATGGTCGCCTACACGATCATCTTCGCCATCGTATTCATCATCACCTTCGTCATCGCCTTGCCCCGGTTTGTAACCAGGAGGAGGAGATGGAAGTACCGGGTCAGCAGTTTTTGAAGGAGTTGCGATAGGCACTGGGGTTTTCATTGGATTGCTCGTTGGGCTAGAAGTAGGTTCTGCTGAGTCATCTGAATGCTGTTTCTTTACGGCTGGAGTTGCTGTGACAAATGGCTGGTTGATTACTGTTGGCGCAGCCGCCGGAGTTTCACTATGTGCATCACCAACAGACTTGGGAACGGTTACGACGACTGCAGGTTTCGTTGGCTTAATGTTTGCATGATTTTTTCGCATATCCATCGTTGCCGTGCCAACTGGTGACTTTGTCTGACTTTTTAATGATTGCGCATTAATCGCGTAGGCAACGGAACCAGCAGCTACCACTCCAGCAGCAGTAAAGATAGAAATCAACTTTTTAACCATGGATATACCGTACCCAGACTTTGGTAAAGGCTCATCCTCGGAAAATCCAAAAATTGTCCAAATTCGGTTTGGATAGTGTTTATTTTGCGAAAAACGGCAAGAATTACAGATGTGAACATTCTCCTTGTTGAAGATGACCCATCTGTTGCTGCCAGCGTTATTGATGGCCTGGAGCACGAAGG
>CANBWF010000027.1 GCA_947373075.1 Actinomycetota bacterium
TTGAACTTTAAGTTCGCCCCATCATTAACTGTCGCAAAAGTGGTGCCAGCATCAGAAATTCTGGAAGTTCCACCAACAAATCTTTTCGCATAAGAGCCAGCTGATTCGTAACTGAAACTGTACTTTCCACGAAGGCCGGAAAGTACGAACGTGCCATTTTCATCACAAACATCAGTGAACGCAACGGCGTTGCCCTGGCGATCATAAGCGACTAAAACACCTTCAGATACCGGATCCTTGGCGTCATCAACGACGGTTACTTTCACAGTTCCGCCATTGCCAGCCAAATCGATTGACCAGTTGCTTAGTTCCCATGCATTGTCAAAGTTTGCAACGCCTTGGCCAACAGTAACTTTTACTGCACCTGCAAAACCAGATACCAAAGTTGGCTGATCTGTCACGTCGCCCACATAGCCAGTTGCATAACCGGCTGCAGCAATCTTGATTCCGTAAGTGCCATCTGGAACTGCAATTGAGAAGTTGCCGTCTGGATCGGTCAAACCTGTTTGCGCAACAAGTCCATCAGAACTTGCGACTGTCACAGTGGCATTCTCCACTGGAAGATTTCCATCTGTTGGGTCAGTGAACGTTACTTTTCCAGTCACGTTTGCCCAAGGCGTTACCGGTAGTGGATTCACATTATTTACTGTGTAACCAGGTCGAGTTGTGATGTCGCCAGCTTGGCCAAATGATCGTGCGTTAGAAGAAGCCTGATCAGCCGGCTGCCAAAATACACCAGCAGGCTGGCTTGAATCGGAGGCATCAAATTTGATTCGGTAACTTCCAGCATTCAAACCACTTACTTGGTATGTTCCATCTGCTTGGGTAATTGTGGTGGCAATTGGAAGCAAACCGGAACCTAGCGATGAATAAATCGAAACTCGAACACCGTCAAAACCTTGACTATTCAATGTTGATGTTACTTTTCCAGTAATCCCAGAACCTGAAACTAATGTGATGTCCTGTGTTGCAATCTTGTTTGCATCCACAGCGAATTCTTTAGAGTACGAAATCCGGTAGCCGTCATTTGAGAACTTGACTGTGTAAGTTCCCGCGGTGATTCGCGGTAAGCGATAATCGCCCTTGCTATCGGTTGCCGATGATGCAACTGTGTCACCATAAGCATTGATCAATTCAACTGTTGTTGCGGAAACGCCCGCGTCATTTGTGTCAGTTGCGGTACCAGCAACAACACCAGCGCTCGGTAAAGTGACACTCTTGCTTGCAATGTTTGCTGTGGTGATAGTTACGCCAAGTAACGAGCCCGATAAACGGAAATCTTGCAAGTCGCTAGATTCATCGAAGAAGTAAAGATTGTACGTACCAGCGCCAAGTCCATTTGTTGTGAATTTGCCATCTTTGCCAGTTTCGGTTGGTGATGCTGGCGTTTCGTTTCCGTCCGCGTCAACTTCTTCAACGTCGACGCGCGCACCAACAACAGGACCATCGGATGATGTCAGCACACCTGAAATTGTGAATCCATTTACAAGTGCCTGCGAAACAGTAGTGGTTTGACCAGCAACGATTGTCACAGTTTTTGCATCTGAATCTTTAAGTGGGCTTCCGAGCGGGCCACCAACCCACATGTTTAAGTCTCCTTCAGGAAGACCCTTGAATGAAGCAACACCCTGTTGGTCAGCTGTAGCAACTGCTACTTCTTCATCAGCGGCTAGCAAGTGGACAACAGCGCCAGAAACCTTGTTAGCACCAGTGGTTACGGTAACAGTCAGGTTGCCACCCACTTCTGGCTTGTAGGAGTAAGGGCTATTTGGATTGGAATACCCGGCGGCAAAAATTTTGTCATCCGAAATAAAGGGTTGATGCATACCTGTTGGATCTACAATTTTTACGCTATAAGTTCCAGCTGCTGGCACTGGCAAGATTGCAGTTCCCGAGGCATTTGGATCGGTTAATGAAGCAAAAGTTGCATCTTCACCGTTAAAGCTTCCGCTAATGGTAAATACCGCATTCGGGATTGCACTATTAGTGGCTACATCAATAGCTTTAACTGAATACTTGCCCATGGCGTTCAATTTGAAATCTGGGATTGTTACATATGCCTTATCAGCGACGGTGATTTTGCCGTCGGTGACATTGAAATCAACTGAGTTTGAGGCACCAAACCTTGATGTCGGCACATCAGCCGTGGCGAGTGGGTAGTTGACTCGGTAGGTTCCATCTTCAACACTGTCAAACTTGTATGGTGCGTTTGTTGATGTCGGTTGTGGTGATGGAGTAACTGTTGCTTTTGCAATAGGCGTATAGGTGTCAGCATTGGCATCATACTGTTCCAATTGAACCACTGCGCCGACCAAACTTAGGTCTTTAGCGGTAACCTTGCCACTAAGAGTGACGCCTGCAGCATTTGCAGGGGCAATAAAGCCCGTCGCAACCATCAGAGTGGCTAAAAGGACTTTCATTAAACGCGACATACCAAATACTCCTGAAAAATGAGAATGCTGACTCTCATGAAATTTAATTTGTTACATTATCGCACAGTTTTGGGGTACTTTAGCCTTGAAATTTTTCCAGACTTGATATTTGGATAAAAGTTAACCCGATGCAAGATCTCCAAATACTGATACCTCAAAAGTGCGCGAAACTCATAACCTTTTAGACTTAATACATGGCTGAAACTCTTGAAATCACAATTCCTACCGACTTATTACCTGTGGACGGTCGATTTGGCGCTGGTCCATCTCGCGTTCGCGACGAGCAAATCGAGGCTTTAGCCAAGGTAACAAAGACATATTTGGGCACTTCCCATCGGCAAAAGCCAGTGAAAAGCCAAGTAGCCCGCCTTCGTGCCGGTGTTGCTGATCTGTTCAACCTGCCTGAAGGCTACGAAGTAGTCATTGGCAATGGCGGATCTACGGCATTTTGGGAAATTGCCGTATTTGGCCTTATCCGTGACCGTGCACAATTCCTATCTTTTGGCGAATTCGGTTCTAAATTCGCTGGTTCAGCGAAAAGTGCCCCATTCCTAGGCGAACCAACAGTATTAAAGGGTGAGCCTGGCGATGCGCCAGCATTTGCTGCTGAAGCTGGCATCGATGCCTACTGCAGCCCACATAACGAAACCTCAACCGGCGTGGCAGTAACTCCAGTTCGCCCAGCTGGTGCTGATGAAGATGCCCTTGTGATCATTGATGCAACTTCTGGCGCGGGTGGCTTGGCCGTAGATTTGACCCAAGTTGATGTTTACTACTTCTCGCCACAAAAGTGCTTCGGCTCAGATGGCGGCCTTTTCATCGCGCTAATGTCGCCAAAGGCAATCGCACGCGCCGAGGAAATTAAAGCAAGCGGTCGTTACATTCCTGCGTTCCTCGATTTGATGACAGCAATTGAGAACAGCCGTCTTGATCAGACCTACAACACTCCTGCGCTTGCGACTATCTTCATGATGGCCGAGCAGGTCGATTGGTTCAATGCAAACGGTGGCCTTGATTGGTGTATCGCTCGCTCGACTGAATCTTCAGACGCTATTTACAACTGGGCCCTAGCTAACGAGCACACCACACCATATGTAACTGATCCCGCTAAGCGTTCAAAAGTTGTCGCAACAATCGACTTCGCGGATGAAATTGATGCAACTGTTATCGCGAAGACACTTCGCGCCAACGGAATTGTTGACGTTGAGCCATACCGTAAGCTTGGCCGCAACCAACTACGCATTTCAGTTTTCCCAGCTGTTGAGCCGAGTGACGTTCGTCAGCTATTGAAGAGCATCGACTTTGTCGTTGCTGCACTTACAAACGCTTAACTACTTGCTAAAAATTGCTGCTAACACCGCAGCAGAAAACATGCCAATTAGTACGGCAATAGTTACGATTCGTCGAACCTGTGGACCCATACCTTCAGACTACTGTGTCGGCTAACGAGTGCTAATTCCAGCAACGGTACGCTCTAACTTGTGAGCAATGAACCTACGCAACCTAAGCCTGAACTTAAACCGCTTGCGGTTGATGGAATCAGTGCGGTAAAAATTGGCACATTGGTTTGGGTAGTTGCATTTATTATTTCTGCAGTGGAAAAAAGATGGTTTGCCGATGTCCAACACACCCAGTGGTGGTCACATGCAGAACGAGTTTCTTTATGTGGCGTCTTCTTGGGATTGCTCGGCCTCATCTACACTCGCAGAAGAGTCAACCGTCTCAAGCTCGTCAGCGACGTCGTCGACAACTAGTTCAACAACCGGAACTGGCGAAGTTTCATCAACAACAACACTTGAGTGCGCTCCGCAGCCGTAAGACATCGCGACAATGCGACCATCGGCAGCACCGAATTCATTACCGCACATGCCAAATGCTTGTCCAAGTGATCCACCAATTGGGATCAAGAAACCACAAGTCGAGCAATCTGCTGGAGCAGATTTAGCCATCGCACTGCGTGGCCCTGTTTGACCAGCCATCCAACGCTTAACCGCTCCAGAAATTCCAACTTCACTTAATATCTGTTCGCGGCCAAGTCCAAGCTGCCACTGATTGTTTTGCAGTTCGGACAAATCAGGTGCTAAATCATCTAGCCCAGTAAAGCCGGCAGTTAATCGTGGATCGTTTGGCGAAACTGGCAGGAGATCGCCAACACCTAAATCGCCGGCTTCAACACGATCGGCCCAAGGTCGCCAAACTGGAGGTACTAAAGCTTGTGCGCCTGGCAACAAGTTGATTTCACTAACAGTTCCGTATGACTGGCCCTTAATGCCTACAACAGCAACCGCCCAGTACCAACCTGGGTATCCGTCAGATTTACATTCGAAAGTATGAATCGCAATCGCGACATCAGCATCATCAGAATCTTGTAGCACAACATCAATTGGCGCACCAACATCGCCGGCGGGAACTGATTCGCGAAGTGCATCTAGCGCAAGAGCGCGAGCATCAGTTACTAAATTTGCGATTTTCACATTAAGTCGATTCTTGGATTAAACATCAATTTGATCGGCTACGCCGCGCAAAACTGCTGCGATTTTTTGGCTCTGCCGATCCTCTGGATAACGTCCACGTCGCAAACTATTTGCAAATGAATCTAAAAGTTTGATTACATCTTCCAAAACGATGGCCATGTCTTCAGCACCTTTACGGCCAGACTTAGCAATGCTTGGTGGTTCTTCCAAGATGCGAACCGAAAGTGCCTGCATACCTTTGCGACCTTCGGCTACGCCAAACTCAACGCGAGTTCCGTTCTTTAGCGAAAGGACGCCAGCAGGAAGTGCTGATGCGTGCAGAAATACTTCTTCACCTTCATCAGTCTGTAAAAAGCCAAAGCCTTTTTCATTGTCGTAAAACTTCACTTTGCCTGTAGGCATTGCCGTGCTCCTTGCGTGTAATCCTGTGCACGGTTCCCCGCAACACTTACCTAAGCGTAGGGGACATTACTGTTCCACCAAAATACCCAAAACCTCTCTAACATGGTGGGTATGCGCGGAGACCGGTTAATGCGAGTTGGAATCTTCTTTTTGATTGCCGGCATTGTGTGTACGATTATCGCGATTTCCCCATTATTTGTTCATAATTTGGAACTACCTGGTTACTGGTGGGGCCTTTCCATGCTCACTGGGGTAGGGCTGGCTCTAATTTTGCTAGGTCTGCGCAGATCATCCAAGAGCCGTTCAATCCACGATTAGCGCAATGTGCCCAATGGCGCGTAGCGTTAGATAGATGGGCACTTTTAGTAACGTTAAGCGACTTCGTTCGCTGGCAGACGACCTGCGTAATCGCACAGATGCCCAACTCCAGTTCCTGTTTCAACAACGTCCAGACTTAATGCATCCTGTTCCTAATGATGTTAGCCAGTTAGCAACACGAGCCACGACGAACGCCAGTACCAATTCAGCATTAGATTCGTTAAACCTTTTGGAATTAACTCTGTGTGAAATTTTGGCAGCGTTGCCAGATGGAATTTCGCTTGCAGATACATTGACCGAACTTGAAACAATCGATGGGTTTGATGAAACTGCAATAACAAATGCGTTAAGTAACTTATGGCAGCTAGCCCTGGTTTGGGGTGACGCGACAAGCCTGCACTTAGTCCGAAGTGTTCGTGAAAATTATGGCAAGTTTCCATGTGGGCTTGGTCCGGCTATGGCAGCTATCCGCCGAGAAGTTGCCGAGTTTGTTGCTGATCCTGAATTAATTACCGAACTTCTAAATGATGCTTCTGCCGATGCTAAAGAGATACTTATTGATTTAGCTTGGGAGCAACCGCAACGTCCATACAAGAACGCTGCTCGAGTGATTCGTCCAGAGAATGCAAAGACAACAGCAGAGTGGTTACTAGCCCACAACTTAATAATTGCAGCGGAAGAAAACACGATTGTTATGCCGCGTGAAATTGCGATGCAGCTGCGCGGCAACAAGCTAGTCAAGGTACTACCGAGTAATGGGCCAGCGCTCGTTGGAGTTGAATACCCGATCGAGCGTATCGATAGCGCTGGAATTCATGGCGTACTTACCGCGCTTAGCTCAGTTGAAGAACTAATAAGTTCCTTAGCGAATGAACCAATTTCACCATTGCGAAGTGGCGGATTAGCGCATCGTGATTTTGTGACATTAGGTGAAACTTGTTCCTTAACCCCTGCGAATCTTGCACTATTTTTGGAAGTTAGTTTTGCTGCCGGATTAATTGCTTGTGATGAAACTTATGGTTGGATGCCAGCGAATGAATACGACCGCTGGCTTACCAAGTCTGACGAAGCACGCTGGCAACTATTAGCAAATACTTGGACCTACATGGACCGAGCACCGCACTTAATAAATTCTGAGTCAGTCGAAAAAGTTACTGCGTTGTCCACTTTGGTAACTCGAACACACTTTGGTGCATTGCGTGCAAGTGTCCTTTCTTTGTTAATGTCATTGCCCGATGGCCAAGCAGTTTCCACTGAAGAAGTTCTTTCTACTTTGGCTTGGCGCGCACCACGACGCTTTTCAAAAGCACACAATGAATCCGCAGCGGCAATCATCGCTGAAGCTGAGCTATTAGGCATAACTGGAGCGAACGCTTTAACTTCGTATGGCCGATTGGTCGCGCAGGGCGACGATGCAAGTGCAGTAATCGCGAAATGTTTACCACCGTTTGTAGATCACATAATTGTTCAAGCAGATTTGACCGCCCTGGCACCAGGCCGTTTGCCTGTTGCACAGCGACGAACAATGGCCTTGATTGCCGAAGTTGAATCTTCAGGCGTAGCAACAACCTATAGATTCACGCCTGCTTCAATATTGCGCGCGATTGATTACGGTAAGAATGCTGGAGAGATTAAAGATTTTCTCCTTGGCATTTCTAGAACCGAGATTCCACAACCACTGCTCTATTTGATTGATGATGTTTCGCGCAAACATGGTCATCTGCGCATGGGTCACGCCACTGTTTATTTGCGGTGCGATGACAGCAACATTTTGAATGCGCTACTTGCCGATAAACGACTAAAACCACTGAAGTTGCGCCAACTAGCCGAAGGCATAATTATCACTGAACAATCCGATGACATCGTGTTGCGCAAATTACGCGAAGCTGGCTACTCGCCTACTGCTGAAAATGCTGATGGCACATTGGCGATAACCGCCGCTAAATCTAATCGCGGAATGGGTCAGCCCGCAGTCAACGCTTTGATATCGCGCTCGAATCCTGAACGTTATGTTGCAGCGGCAATTAAATCCATTCGTGCTGGCGAACGTGCAACGCAGGTTAATGAAACCAATGAGCCATCATCATTAAAAACTTCAACCAAAGAAACTTTGGAAGTTTTAAGTCAGGCCCTACAAATGGGTTGTGAGATTTGGATTAGTTATTCCGATAAAGGTGGCCTCACAACCGCGCGCATTATTGAACCGCTAACTATCTCTGGCGGCTTTCTTACAGCTTTCGATACCAGAACAAGTGAAGTTAAAACTTTCACAATCTCACGTATCTCTGGGGCACAGTTTTTAGATGAACCAAAAGAAGGGGCCGCATCATGACCGATGGTCCATTGATTGTCCAAAGTGACAAAACCCTGCTCTTAGAAATAGACCACGCGCAAAGTGTTGAATGTCGGCAGGCCATAGCCCCGTTTGCCGAACTAGAACGAGCACCGGAACACATACACACTTACCGAATTACTCCACTAGGGCTCTGGAATGCCCGTGCTGCTGGCCACGATGCTGAGAGTGTTGTTGACACATTGCTGAAGTATTCACGCTACCCAGTTCCGCACGCTCTGCTAATAGACGTTGCTGAGACGATGTCGCGTTATGGGCGCTTGCAACTTCACATGCATCCATCGCACGGTTTAGTTTTGCAGGCAACTGATGTGAATGTTCTTGAAGAAGTATTGCGTTCTAAAAAAGTAATTCCATTAATCGGTAAGCGCTTGGACGAACAAACTGTTGTAGTTCACCCGAGCGAGCGTGGGCATCTAAAACAAGTTCTGCTGAAACTGGGCTGGCCCGCTGAAGATTTGGCGGGATATGTTGATGGTGAAGCGCATCCGATTGCATTGAGTGATTCGGCTTGGACACTGCGCCCTTACCAACAAGAAGCCGTTGATGGGTTCTGGCATGGCGGCAGTGGTGTTGTGGTGTTGCCTTGTGGTGCTGGTAAGACAATCGTTGGCGCAGCAGCGATGGCAACTGCTGGTGCAACAACTTTGATCTTGGTGACAAACACGGTGTCTGCTCGTCAGTGGAAAGCTGAGCTATTGAAGCGAACCACACTTACTGAAGAAGAAATCGGTGAATACTCAGGCGCTCGCAAAGAGATCCGCCCAGTAACAATCGCCACATATCAAGTGATGACCACGCGGCGACAAGGTGTTTATGCGCATCTTGAATTATTCGATGCTCGCGATTGGGGTTTGATTATTTATGACGAAGTCCATCTTTTGCCAGCACCAGTATTTAGATTCACCGCAGACATTCAGGCACGGCGTCGTTTGGGCTTAACGGCCACTCTTGTGCGTGAGGACGGCATGGAGGGCGAAGTATTTTCGCTAATCGGACCGAAGCGTTACGACGCACCTTGGAAAGACATTGAGGCGCAGGGTTACATTGCACCTGCCGAATGTGTTGAAGTCAGAGTTTCATTACCTGAGGCGGAGCGACGCGCTTACTCAATTGCCGAGGCTGAAGATAGATACCGGATGGCTGCAACAACAAGGTCCAAGAATCGAATCGTTGAGCACTTAGTTAATAAACATCCTGAAGATCACGTTCTCGTAATTGGACAGTACTTAGATCAATTGGATGAACTGGGCGAACACCTAGGCGTGCCGATTATTACGGGTGCAACACCAGTTAAAGAGCGTGAACGTCTTTTCCAATCATTCCGGGATGGTGAAACTCGAGTTCTTGTCGTTAGTAAAGTTGCGAACTTTAGTGTTGATCTGCCTGAGGCTGGAGTTGCAATTCAAGTAAGTGGAACTTTTGGATCGCGCCAAGAAGAAGCGCAACGACTTGGTCGCGTACTTCGACCAAAGGGAGACAAACGCAAAGCTCACTTCTACACAATCGTTACTCGCGACACCGTTGATGCCGACTACGCTGCGCATCGTCAGCGCTTTCTTGCCGAGCAAGGTTATGCCTACAACATCATTGATGCCGATGACCTGTTGTATGGTCCGAAGTCAGACTAGACCACGAATTGCTTAAATTGCGGTTGAGCTGCCAACCAATGTGGTGTGTTCCCATTTCCACTTATAAATTCGTGGACCAACCCAAAATGAATAAATTCCAACGGTGATAATGATCAGCAGGAACCACTTGATCCATAGACCGAACAAACCAAAACCAGAACCCGTGAATTCCAACTGCTGGCCGTCAATGAACGAGTGCTTTGCCCGCCAACGCTCGCGCAAAACCAAGGCAAATGGGTAACAAATTCCCAGTGTGAATACTGTGATTAGAATCCCTAAGATTGCGGTACCGAAATAAGTTCCAGCTCCACCATCAAAAGTAAATCGGCCATCTCGTGCCATTGTGTCTCCTGAAAGATTGTAAAAACAATGTTGTGGTTACACACTACAAACAAAACTAGCCAGTTCCGAGCACAAACTGTGCGGAACTGGCTAGTTGGGAAATTGTTACTAGGTATTAACTCAGATTTGAATTGATTAGAACTGTCGTAGCGATTGAGATAAGTGCCAAAACGAATGCTGGTGCAAATGCCGCAAACTTGTCCTTGACGCGTAGGTGTGAAATTACAGCGCCAATGAAGTAAAGCGAAAGCCCAGTTGCTGCCGCAACGGCTAGCGGATGGAATTTCAGACCAATTAACAGGCCGGCAGCTGCAGCTAATTCAAGGGCAGCCAAAAGCGGCACCTGGTTTGGCTTGACACCAACATTTGTTAATGGCTCAATCGCCTTCGGATCTTTGCGCAGCTTGCCAATTGCAGAGAATGTAGAAATCAGGACCAGTAGCCCGAGCAATACATAGGTCAAGGTTTTCAAAAGTGCTCCTTCATAAGAAAACCGAGCGTTTGCTCGGTCGATGGTATTTGAAAGTACAGCAAAGAACTTCCAATCTTTATTCCCGAGACAAAAAATTAGCCCCCACACCAATCGGTATGGGGGCTAACTAAAGCTTGTTGGACTTAGAAGTCCATCTCGCCGCCACCTGGCATTGCAGGAGCTGACTTCTCTGGCCGATCTGCAATTACTGCTTCGGTGGTTAGGAACAATGCTGCGATAGATGCTGCGTTCTGCAATGCGCTACGAGTCACCTTGGCTGGATCGATGATGCCAGCCTTGATTAGATCTACGTATTCGCCAGTTGCAGCGTTAAGTCCGAAACCTGATTCCAAGTTACGAACCTTCTCAGCAACAACTCCGCCTTCAAGACCTGCGTTGGTTGCAATCTGCTTCAATGGTGCTTCGACTGCAACTTTCACAATGTTTGCGCCGACCGCTTCTTCCCCTTCAAGTACAAGTGTCTTGAATGCTTTTTCAGAAGCCTGAAGCAATGCAACGCCACCACCGGCAACGATGCCTTCTTCAACAGCAGCTTTCGCGTTACGAACAGCATCTTCAATGCGGTGCTTGCGTTCTTTAAGTTCAACTTCAGTTGCTGCGCCAGCCTTGATAACTGCCACGCCGCCAGCAAGTTTAGCTAGACGCTCCTGCAACTTCTCGCGGTCGTAATCGCTATCAGACTTTTCAATCTCGTTACGAATCTGTGAAACGCGACCAGCAATCTGGTCTGCATCGCCAGAGCCCTCGACGATTGTGGTTTCGTCCTTGGTTACGACTACCTTGCGGGCTTTACCAAGAAGTTCAATGTCGGTGTTCTCAAGTTTCAAGCCAACTTCTTCGCTGATTACCTGAGCGCCAGTCAAGATTGCGATGTCCTGCAACATTGCCTTACGACGATCTCCAAAGCCTGGTGCCTTAACAGCTACTGAACGGAAGTTACCGCGGATCTTGTTAACTACAAGAGTTGCAAGTGCTTCGCCTTCAACATCTTCAGCAATGATCGCAAGTGGCTTGCCACTTTGCATAACCTTTTCCAAAACTGGAACTAGATCTTTTACTGACGAAATCTTTGAATTAGCAATCAGGATGTATGGATCTTCAAGAACCGTTTCCATGCGCTCTGGGTCGGTAACGAAGTAAGGGGAAATGTAACCCTTGTCGAAACGCATGCCTTCGGTTAGTTCAAGTTCAAGACAGAAGGTGTTGCTCTCTTCAACAGTGATAACGCCCTCTTTGCCAACTTTGTCCATTGCTTCGGCAATCATTTCGCCGATTTGTGGATCAGCAGCTGAGATAGATGCGGTTGCAGCAATCTGCTCTTTTGAATCAACCTTCTGTGCCATTGCAAGAAGTTCCGCACTGATAGCTTCAACAGCTTTTTCAATACCGCGCTTCAAAACCATTGGGTTTGCACCAGCAGCAACGTTGCGAAGACCTTCACGCACTAATGCTTGGGCAAGAACAGTCGCAGTTGTTGTGCCATCGCCAGCAACATCGTCTGTTTTCTTAGCAACCTCTTTAACAAGCTCTGCGCCGATTTTTTCGTATGGATCTTCTAGTTCGATTTCTTTAGCAATAGAAACGCCATCATTTGTGATGGTCGGAGCGCCCCATTTTTTCTCAAGCACAACATTGCGACCCTTTGGGCCAAGTGTGACGCGTACTGCATCAGCAAGTGTGTTCATTCCGCGCTCAAGTGCGCGACGGGCTTCCTCATCGAAAGCGATCATCTTTGACATGTGTGATTCCTTTTGTGCCAAACGGTTTGGAGCCAGGGCTCCCGGATTTGATTATCACTCGAACGGGCCGAGTGCTAATACTATTGTTGGCACTCTGACCCCTAGAGTGCAAATCGGGACGGGAATTTGGGCATAATTAAAGGGCCTTAGGAAACCCTAAGACCCTTTAATTTTTTAAAAATTAAGCTGAAGCTGGACGGACGTGTTCCGCCTGAGGGCCCTTTGGACCTTCGCCAATTTCGAACTCAACTCGCTGATCCTGCTCAAGAGTCTTGAATCCGTCAATCTCAATTGCTGAGTAATGAACGAATACATCGCGCTCGGTGCCATCAACTTCTACGAAGCCGTAGCCCTTTTCCTGATTGAACCACTTAACAGTGCCTAACATGGCATCTCTTTCTTTTGGGGGCGAACTAACGTTTGCTAGTCCGGGCCTTGCTCCCTGCCCACCAAAGTGAGAGTTCGCAGCTTGCTCGCGAATCTGTGTCTTCGAGTCTTGCTCTCTAACTGACGTGCGCTTGCGGTCGACCAAGTATCACTCTATTGCACAAAATCGGAAACAAATCGCCAAAATTGCGATATTTGGCAGTATTTAGCCACCAGCGACGGCAGGAACTATCGAAATTTGTGCGCCGTCATTGAGAACTGAGGCTAATCCGTCTAAAAAACGAACATCGTCATCATTGATATATAAATTGATAAATCGACGTAATTTACCTTCATCATCGATCAAACGGCCCTTAATTCCGGGCGCAGCAACCTCGAGCGAATCAATTGCATCCTGCAACGTGCCACCGGTTGCTTCGATCTCCACAGTTGCAGAACCACCTGTGTAGGTGCGAAGGATGGTCGGGATTCGAATTGAAATACTCATGACGCACTCTCAATCACACTTGTTACGGAATCAACATTTGGGGTAATTGTTGCACTGAACCCAGTGCCGGTGGACACAGCGTCAAGTGTTTTCAAACCTTCGCCAGTGTTCAAGATTACGGTCTCGGCCGTTGGGTCAAGCAAACCAGCAGCCAGCAGCTTGCGAGTTGTAGCCACAGTGACTCCGCCAGAAGTTTCGCCGAAGATTCCTTCACATTCGGCAAGCAAGCGAATGCCCTCAACAACTTCTTCATCACTGACATCGCCCACGGCTCCGTTTGTACGCCGCACAGCGTCAAGGGCGTATGGGCCATCTGCAGGGTTGCCGATAGCAAGCGACTTAGCGATTGTGTCTGGCTTAACTGGGCGAACAACTTCATGGCCATCGCGCCAAGCGGCAGAAACTGGATTGCAACCAGTTGCCTGTGCGCCAAACACGCGATAATCGTG
>CANBWF010000028.1 GCA_947373075.1 Actinomycetota bacterium
GGATTCTTAGCTAGTCGCCGTGGCTCATCTTTGATCGCTGACTTCGGTGGGGTGACTCGAGTGGCCCCAATTCTTTCAGGCGTAATTTTGCTTGCTGGTTTATCCTCGCTTGCGCTGCCAGGCATGTCGAGCTTCGTCTCGGAGTTCCTTGTTCTATTAGGAACATTTAGCGTGTATCAGTGGGTTGCAGTGGTTGCTACTACCGGAATTGTGTTAGCAGCGTTCTACATTCTCTGGATGTATCAGCGCGTAGTAACCGGCGAGCCATCCCAAGAAGTGCTTGACACCGTTACTGAAATTTCTACTCGTGAATTGGTAGCAATTGCGCCAATCATCGCGCTGATTATCGTGTTGGGCGTATTCCCACAGGTGGCATTGCGCATAATCAATCCAGCGGTACAACAAGTACAACAAGTATTGAATGTCCAACAATCGGGTAATGGGGGTCAAGGGTAATGACACCGACTATAGAGTATGGCGCGCTTGCTCCAATCAGCATCGTGATGTCAGCTGGCGTAATTTCCATTTTGCTTGAAGCTTTCTTGCCTCGCACTGTCCGCAGGCCCGTCCAGCTGGTACTTGTGTTTTCAACTTTGGCTCTTGCACTGTTTTACGCAGTACTAAATCTGATGAGTGGCAAGGCTGGCTCGGCGATGGGTCAAGGCGGACAGCTGCGCGGACTGCGACAACTTGTTTCCTCCGGATCCGTCGCAATTGATGGACCTGGCCTATTTTTACAGGTGACTATTTTGCTAGTTGCCGTAGTCGGAGCACTTTTAATCGCAGAACGTGGCATTGACCCGCAGGGTGATGCATTCGCTGCTCGCGCATCTGCACTTCCTGGTAGTGAAGATGAACGTCAATTCACCAACCAAGGTTGGTTACAGACCGAAATTTGGCCGCTGTTCTTATTCGCAGTCGGCGGTATGTTGCTATTCCCAGTTTCAAATGACTTACTCACCATGTTTGTGGCACTTGAAGTTCTATCGCTGCCGTTGTACTTGCTAGCAAGTATGGCTCGCCGCCGTCGCTTGCTAAGCCAAGAAGCAGCCCTGAAGTATTTCGTTCTGGGCGCATTCTCGAGTGCGTTCTTCCTGTTTGGCGCAGCACTTATTTATGCAGCAACCGGGTCTATGACCTTCGGAGAAATTTCAACTGCCCTTGGCAATTCATCACACGATGGAATTGTGTTAGCTGGCGTTGGTCTAATCGCTGTTGGTCTGCTATTCAAAGTTGGCGCAGCACCATTTCATCAGTGGACTCCAGATGTTTATCAGGGCGCACCGACGCCATTGGTTGCATTCATGGCAGCAGCTACCAAGGTTGCCGCGTTTGGCGCTCTGCTACGCATCTTCTACGTAGCGT
Source organism: Actinomycetota bacterium (assembly GCA_947373075.1). Taxonomy (GTDB): domain Bacteria; phylum Actinomycetota; class Actinomycetes; order S36-B12; family UBA5976; genus UBA5976. The sequence continues at coordinate 1,366 of CANBWF010000028.1, forward strand.
TTGGAACTCTGCGCTGGGATTGGCGCCCAATGATGTGGGCCGTGGCTATCGTGACCATGTTGCTGGGATCATTATTGGCAGTAACTCAGACTGACATCAAGCGCATGCTTGCTTATTCATCTGTGGCACACTCTGGCTTTGTCCTACTTGGCATCATTGCGGCTTCACAGGCAGGATTAGCTACTTCGCTGTTCTACCTATTCGCGTATTCATTTACCACGCTGGGTTCATTCGCCATTGTGTCGTTGGTGCGCGATCCATCTGGCGAAGCAACGCACTTATCTAGTTGGGCTGGCTTAGGTAAGAAGTCACCTTTGGTGGCTGGAATCTTCGCGTTGTTCCTACTCTCACTAGCTGGTATTCCACTAACTAGTGGTTTCACGGCAAAGTTTGCCGTGTTTGGCGCAGCCATTGAAGGTGGAGCAACCGCGTTGGTTATCACTGCAGTTATCTCTAGTGCGATTGCAGCATTCTTCTATGCTCGCGTTATCGTCCTGATGTTCTTCTCGGAAGCAGTGGCTGAAGACGTCGCAGTTGTTGTGCCGAGTGCGTTCACCAAAATCGCTATTGCGGTTAGTGTCGCTTTCACCTTGCTGTTGGGCATCTTGCCTGAACAAGTTCTTGAAGCCGTCTCTAATGCCGGTTTGTTCGTTCGATAGGAATCGGCAATCGCCAACGATGTAATGTGACTGTTTTCCCAGAAGAGCTTGCAACCCTTGAGGCAGATTTATCTGCCCGACTCGTTGCAGTGGAAGATTTGTTGCGTGCTGAAATTGCCAGTGATTATGCATTAGCTGATATCACAGCCCGCCACTTAGTTGAAGCTGGTGGAAAGAGATTCCGCCCATTGTTAGTGCTGCTTGCTTCGCAGTTTGGTAATCCAGATTCACCAGGAGTTATTCCTGCAGCGGTTGTGGTCGAGCTTACTCATCTTGCGACTTTGTATCACGACGATGTGATGGACGAAGCAGATGTTCGTCGTGGTGCGCAGTCTGCAAACAGTCGTTGGGGAAATACCGTCGCAATTTTAAGTGGCGACTTCTTATTCGCTCGTTCGTCAAAAATTCTGGCAGATCTTGGCCCCGAGGCTGTGCGTGTGCAAGCCCAGACTTTCGAACGTTTAGTTATTGGCCAGCTTCGCGAAAGTGTTGGGCCACAAACAGGTGAAAACGCCGTTGCTCATCACCTTCAGGTTTTGGCAGATAAGACTGGATCACTAATTGCCGCTGCTGGTCGTTACGGCGCCATGATGAGTGGGGTAGACGCCCAAACTACCGATGCTATTGCCGAGTTTGGCGAATGTGTCGGCGTAGTTTTCCAAATTAGTGATGATCTATTAGATATTGAATCTGAAGTTTCAGGCAAAACCCCAGGTACCGATTTGCGAGAAGGCATTAAGACACTGCCTGCGCTCTTGGCTTTGCAGGATGAAACTACAACAGAAGAATTACGCCATTTGTTATCGCGCCCATTGCCAAATGATGTCGATCATTTGCGGGCTCTAACTTTATTGCGTGAGCATCCAGCAATGCTTGCTGCCCGCGATGTCTTGAATGAGTGGGCAGATCGCGCCCGCGACTTGCTGCAGAAATTGCCAGACACCCAGGCTCGAGCGGCTCTGAATGTGCTAATCGACAGCGTGAGTGACCGGAAAATTTAGGCTATTGGGGCTTTTTACCGTTATTTAGGTAACGATTTAGCCAATATTAAGCCAAATCATCATTTTTGACTGGAAATTGCCGAATTACCACGCCAAAATAGGGCTAAGTGATTTCCGGCTTTAGGAGCAGGTATGCGTAAGTTAGTCAAAATGATAATTGCACTAGTTGCAGTTGGGTCATTGATGTTTGTGGGCACCAGTCCTGCCTCTGCCGATACTTTGAAGAAGCCAGGCAATGGTTCATCTGTCAGTTCCACTCACAAGGCGGATAAGACAAAGAAGAAAGACAAGAAAACCAAAAAGGCAAAGAAGGCTAAGAAAGCTGGCAAGAAAGCCAAGAAGGCTAAGAAAGCTGGCAAGAATGGCAAGCGCGTAGCAAACTTCGCACCCGTTGCCGATCCGACTCCAACCAATGCACCTGCGTGCGACCCTGATGTTGAAATTTGCGATCCAGTTTGCGATCCAGCGATTGATGTTTGTGATCAGCCTTGCGATCCGATGATCGACAAACTCTGCCAACTGATCGATCCAACTTGCGATCCGGCAGTGGATGTTTGGTGTGAGATTGTTGTTGATCCTACTTGTGATCCGACAGTTGATACTTGTGACCCGATTATTGATCCAACTGCAACCGAAGAGCCAACGGTTGATCCAACTCCAACCGAAGAGCCCACGGTTGATCCTTACCCAACTTGGGAGAACAACTCAGCAGCTTGGAATACATATTTTGATAGTGTTTCCAAAGCAAATAGCGATTACATGGACTTCGTTGCTGCGGCCCAAGCCGATTTTGATGCTGCAACGGTTGACGCAAAGACTGCTCGAGATGAAGCAATCGCAGCGGCCACAACTTTCGCAGAAGTAGTTAAGGCGGTAAAAGACTTCCGTATTGCAACTGAAGTCCAGCGGGCTCAACTTGATACAGTCCTCAAGGATGCGCAAGAAGCAGTCAACATTCTTGTCAGCAAGGCTTACGACAAGCTAATTGCAGATGGGGGATTGATTGTGTTTAAGTGTGGAGATCGTGAACGTGACCATGCAGGTGGAAAAATCCATATTGACCCGATGCCACCAGCTCCTGATACTGCATCACCAGCACCGCGCGTAGAAGGCAAACCCCTCAAGGGCCACAAAAAGCACGGGCACAAATAAGCAGCATTTACTTACAGCGGGCCTAGAGTTTCTGGGCCCGTTGTTTTTTCTTTAGCGGACAGGCGCGATTAGCGATTGCGTTTTTCGCAGGGAAATATTCGCGAGTTGAACTTCCAAGCCAGTTATCGCCTAAAGTCGTAGTGTGATGCAAACCCCCGCAACTAAGCCCCATATTCTGGAATTGGGTCTGGCTTGCTGTGCGGTCGAGGCAACTGCTTTTGATTTACTGAACGACGCTGCGGCGCTGGTCGATGCTAATTTACTTGAACAGTTCAGCCCTAACATTCTGGTAGTTGCCGGCACGATAACCCACGCGTTAGTCCCAACGGTAAAACAGGCATACGAGCAGTTAGCAGAGCCTAAAGCAGTTATTGCCTTTGGCGTCTGTGCCATCAGTGGCGGCCCCTACTGGGACTCCTACAGCGTGCTAAATGGTGCTGATCACTTAATTCCTGTTGATCTGATGGTTCCTGGTTGTCCGCCATCGCCAGAAGACCTAGCTACGGCTCTGGGTGAAGCGCTGAGGTTGATTAGTTCATGATTCATTACCCTCATACAACTCGATTTGAAGAACGCTCAGGTGCCACCTGGCTGTGGCTTGATGCACAGAATTGGGTTGACTGCGCAACCTGGCTAAAAGCGCAGAATTTTGTTCGATGTGAGTGGCTCACAGCTGCGCACTTAGGCGATGATCAGTTTCAAGTGACTTTGTGTGTGAGTGATGAGTTATCCAATGAAAAAGTCCTTGTCCTAACCCAAGTTGAAAATGAGATTGAATCACTTGAGCAGATTTACCCTGTTGTGCAATTTCATGAACGTGAAGTTCGCCAGATGTTGGGGCTTAATTTTAAGAATGTTGCAGATGAAAGCCCAGCTTTCATAGCGGATTTCGCTGGGCACCCATTGCGCCGTGACTTTGCCTTAACCGAGCGCACCGAACATGAGTGGCCAGGGCAAGTCGATCCAGAGAAGGCGACAAAACGGCGCCCAGCGCTGGCTCCTGGCGTGCGTCAGGAGTGGTTGTAATGAGTGGACCGCATGAATCAATCGCCCTGCACCCACAGAGCTGCACTTCTTGCATGTTATGTGTTCGTGAATGCCCGGACTGGTGCATAACAGTTGAAGCTCACTCAGCGCCTGACCCTGATGCGCCGCAATACAGCAATGCCAGGCGCCCTGCCATGAAAAATGTTTTAGATTCTTTCGAGATTGATTTCAGCCACTGTATGTGGTGCGGCATCTGTATCGACGTGTGTCCATTTGATGCTTTGCACTGGTCTGCACAGCCACTAGTTGCTAGTACTGAACGCGACGGATTGATCTATCCAGTCGAGCGGCTTATCGAAAATTTACCCTTAGCAAAACGTCCAGATGGTAGTGCTGCGCCACAAATAGATGAACCGCCAAGTGGTCGGCGAAAAAAGTAAATTTGAATTAACGGTAGTTCGTGAATTGAACAGCAAAATCTAAGTCGGCACCTTTTAACAATGCTTGTACTTCTTGTAGATCGTCTCGACTCTTGCTAGTAACCCGAAGTTCATCACCCATGATTTGAGTTTTCACAGTCTTGGGTCCTTCGTCGCGAATTAGTTTGCCAATCTTCTTGGCTTGCTCTTGGTTGATACCAGCCAAAAAGTCGCCATTGATTTTGTACTCTTTGCCCGATAGTCGTGGATCAGTAGATTTCAATGCTTTAAGACTTACGCCACGCTTTACTAACTTGTCGCGAAGCACTTCAAGCGCTGCTTTAACTTTCTCTTCAGTGGATGAGGTAATTTCAATGCCTAGCTCACCTTTCCACTCGATAGTGGTGTCGGTGCCTTTAAAATCAAAGCGCGTAGCTAGTTCCTTTTGTGCCTGATTTAATGCATTATCTGCCTCTTGGCGATCTACTTTGCTAACAATATCGAAACTGGAATCAGCCATTTTTACCTCACCTGGAATTACTAATTACGTGTCAGAATACCGTTTCGGGCTAGGGCGATTGGCAGTAAGGGGCTATGTGTCGGTATTCTCGTGGAGTTGCCAATTTTGGTAGCGTGGCAGGTTGCCCGAGCGGCCAATGGGAGCGGACTGTAAATCCGTCGCGTAAGCTACAGTGGTTCGAATCCACTACCTGCCACCACTTCGTTTTGAGCAATCGCTTATTCGATCTCTAACCTCTGGTTCCCGGCAAAATTGTCAGGTACGCTCAAAGAAATGTTTACCCCAGTTAAATCCAAGTCGCGGTTCGCTTCAGTAAAAATGGGCACGGACCATAACGCAGTGCGGTCCAAAGCCGGTTTTCTGGTATTCGCTCTTGTTGCTGGTTTGGGGCTATTAAACCCGGCTGCTGCCTCGGCTAATGGAGCCTCGATTGTTATTAATGAAGTCGATTGCCACGGCAACGATTGGGTTGAATTGTTTAACCGTAGTTCTAAATCCGTTGATATCTCGGATTGGATTTTGACGGACAAAAAATTCTCGACAAAAAATCTTTTACATCTTTATAAATTTCCAGCAGGTACATCATTAGCAAGTCATGCTCGTTTAGTTGTTCAGCAAACAGGTGTTGGAGTTCTGCAGCTACCGTTTGGTATTAGCTGTGCTAAAGGTGGGGTAGTTCGGTTGGGTCAACCAATTTCACCAACTTCAATCACACTTATTGATGAGTTGGCCGTGCCAATCGTTCCAGCACATGTTACTTACGGTCGAGCAGTGGATGGTTCGGATATCAAAGAGTTCACGGTGCCAACAAAGCGGGTTAAGAATAAGACTGCATTGCCAGTGGCGCTTGGTGTTCAAAGCAAAGTATGTCCAAAGCATAGGACCTGCATCATTTCATTACGAACTACTCAAACGACAAAGTTTCAGTTAGTTAAAAAGCAATCGGGCGTAAGTATTACTTCGACTGGCAAATTAACGATTGCGGCCAGCCAATTAGGAACAAAGACCTATCAGATAAAACTTATTAATACTGTCGGCAGTCGAGTCATCAAATTTCGAGTAACTAGTAAGTAACCTATTTGTGTTCCGAATCTGACCAGGTTCAGTCAGTGAACTTAGTGGTTAAAAATCGACTTGTATGTACCAGAGGTCTTGGGCTCGCCAACAGATCTAATGAAGCGCAGTATTTACTAAATCTAACCGGCCGGATCCCGCTCAAGAGTAGTCCGCGAACAATACTGGAACTGTGGGTTATCGATTTAATTTCCACGAGAACTAGATCGCTTTTCAGGCGTTTTTGCTGACCGTCTACAGCTACTGCAAGATTTTGGTCAATCGTGATTCGCTCGCGCGCATTTGAGTGAAGCAGTGTTGATCGAGTGAAGGTGTTTGTCGCAGTATTAACAAGTTCGTGAGTTGCACTAGTTATCTGAGCATTTGGGATGAACTCACTTAAAACCTTGTACGCAAATGCACTTTCATGTTCACCAAATTCATTGGAATTTTCTAGAGCTGCTTTGTAGGTCTGCAGGTTGCCTAACTTCATTTTCACTTCAAACCGACTGTGGTCGGTATCTAGGTATTTTCTAAATCGGATTTTTGCCCGACGTTTGCGCCGTTTCACGTGGTCTAAATAACAATCTAAATTCGCGGTGTCGAAATATTCTGTGCAGTAGTCAAAAGAGTTGATCCCAGAAATTTCTAATACTGAGCAGTTGTTCTGGTTCCGATTAAGAAAAGTTTCTAGCTGAGTTCTGGTTAGTAGAAATTTCCGGTCAAATCTGCGCTTACCTAGCCATCCTGCATCGATTGATTCTAAATCGATGGTTTGGAAATTTGCTAGATGGTCAACTAGTAATGTCATGAACTAACTCGGTAAACAACCTGCAACAACATTGTTTCTTGCAAGGTATTAACTTCCATGATGTTGCAACTGATTATGTTGGCCTGCAGAATTTCGCTTAGGTGTGCTTTTAAGGCAGTCCCGTCAATAATCACGCGATCAATTGTGATTGTCACATTGCTCGAGCGCTGACGGAAGCCTTTCATTTCCACAAGTGTCATCACCAGTAGCAGCATCGCTAATAAAAGTCCTGGCAAGGTGAGTGAAGACAAATCAATTGCACAAATCAGGGCAATTGAAAGCGACATGAAGAAATAGGCAATTTGGGTATGGGTGTATTCAAAACTCCGCAGGCGAATAATCGAGAGAACGCCAAAGAGCGCAAAACCAACAGCGGTGGACAGCGGGCTGAAAGAAAGCACGGTCAATACTGAGAACAGCCCAATATTGCAGGCCAGGTAAACGACGGCCAAATCGTTTCGGCGATTGATTCGGTAAAAGAGGCCAAAAACTAAATATGAGATTGCAAATAGGTCTAACGCAATGCGCGGGAAAATCAGACTTAGGTCTGGATCTATTGCATGCGGCACAGCGCACATCCTTAAACGGTATTTGAGGTTATCTGCCGACTATATTGCATTTTTAGACTAAAAGTATGGGTCTTTGGGTTACCAAGTGGCTCGTTGCTAGGCAGAATCCCTGCAGAGCAAGAGTTAGCACCTGATTAGGAGTCCGCCTCAATTTCGCAGTTTCCTACGGTATTCGGTACGCTATCTGAGCATAAACTTTGCCCCCTTGGCACAGTGGTAGCGCACTTCCTTGGTAAGGAAGAGGTCGTCAGTTCGATTCTGACAGGGGGCTCGAAAGTACGTGAGAAATCGCGGACTTACGCCGGGGTAGCTCAGCCTGGTAGAGCAAGCGGCTCATAATCGCTGTGTCGCCGGTTCAAGTCCGGCCCTCGGTACCAAAAGTAAGACCTGATTTAACACCCGTTAAGTCAACAAATGAAAGGCACGACAGTGGCTCGTAACGATATTCGTCCGAAAATTACGTTGGCTTGCGAAGATTGTAAAGATCGCAATTACATCTCGCGTAAGAACCGTCGCAATGATCCAGATCGTCTGGAAATCAAGAAGCATTGCCCAAAGTGCAACAAGCACACGGTTCATAAAGAAACTCGCTAGTCCTTAACACTAAGAGGTGTAGCCGTGGGTATGAACCACGACATGATCGGTCACGCATACCCGGCGTCACAGCCGTATGTTGTTACACCAGAAAACATTGCCGCTTTTGCTGATGCAATTGGCGACAGCAATCCGATTTATCGGGACGCAGACTACGCAAAGTCCTTAGGACACGCATCAGTTTGTGCGCCTCCTACTTTTCCAATCGTTGCCACTATGTCTGCAATGGAAAAGTCATTTCATGATCCAGCTTTAAATATGGATTATTCCCGCATTGTTCATAGTGATCAAAGATTCGAATATGCTCGCCCGATTAGAGTCGGTGACCAACTTGTTGTTACGACTGTTATCGAAGAAATCAAAGCACTTGGCAATAATGACATTGCACTTTTTCGCACCGAAGTAACTTCCGATGATGAGCTGGTTGTTACCGGTTGGAGCAAACTAGTAGTTCGTGGGGAAGAATCATGACCGATTTTTCTGCACTAACCGTTGGCGATGAATTGCCGACTATTGGGAAGTTTTTCACCCGAGCGCAGTTAGTTGCTTACGCGCATGCATCAGGTGACATGAACCCAATTCATCAAGACGAGTCAGTAGCCAAGTCAGTTGGACTCCCAGATGTAATCGCTCATGGCATGTTGACCATGGGCGCGGCAATTCAGGTAGTTACCGATTGGGTTAAAGATCCAACTGCTGTCATCGATTATTCAGTCCGTATGACTCGCCCTGTAGTAGTACCAAACACCGCTGAAGGCGTGCTGGTTACTTTTGCCGGAAAAGTTGCTGCAATCAATGACGACGGCACAGTGCGAGTAGACCTAAGCGCGGTTTTTGCTGAACAAACAGTCTTGGGTCAGGCCCGAGCACTAGTTCGCCTGCCACAATAGAAGTCATCATGACATCGCTGGCCGAATACACCACCTTGCGGGTTGGTGGCATCCCGAATTCACTCACTGTGGCTACAACCGAGCAACAGATTATTGAGATCGTTGCCAAGGCTGATGCTGAAAGTCGTTCGCTACTAATTATTGGAAGCGGCAGCAATCTGGTTGTTGCTGATGAATTTTCTGGCGATGTGTTAGTAATTGCCAACAAAGGTATCGAAAATGATGCCAGCGCATGTGCCGGAGCTTGGGTCACCGTTCAAGCTGGCGAAAGTCTTGATGACTTTGTGGCACTTGCCGTTTCATCGGGTTGGGCTGGTACTGAGACGCTTTCCGGCATACCGGGCACAGTCGGTGCCACTCCGATCCAAAATGTTGGCGCATATGGCCAGCAAGTGAGCGACACAATCGCTCAAGTGCGTGCCTACAATCGTGAGACTCAACAGATCGATATTTTATTTACGCAAAATTGTGAATTTGGATATCGAACCTCAACCTTTAAAACTCACCCAAATCGCTGGGTTATTTTGAGCGTTGTCTTCCAATTGCCGCTCGGCACAATTTCTGGGCCAATTGCCTATAGCGAACTAGCAGCCAAGTTAAATGTTGAACTGGGTTCGCGCATTGCGTTGCAAGAGGTACGCGAAGCTGTGCTTGCAGTGCGCGCTAGCAAAGGCATGATTTTGGCGGAAGCAGATCATGACACTTGGAGCACAGGTTCTTTTTTCACAAATCCAATTGTTGAAGTTGCCCCTGATGGCGCACCTACTTGGCCAACTTCAGATGGCAAAACAAAAGTAAGCGCTGCATGGCTAATTGAAAATGCCGGCTTGGGCAAAGGTTTCGGTTTGAATGATCGAGTAACAATTTCGAATAAACATACTTTGGCAATTACAAATCGAGGGTCGGGGACTGCAACCGATGTTCTTGAATTGGCGGCGCACATTCAAGAAACAGTCCAGACAAAGTTTGGCATCTCGCTTGATGTAGAACCACAGATTGTGCGCTGAGTAAATGCGGATTTACTGCACGCTAACTCGCAGCGACCTTGAGCTGCTAAATAGTCAAGGTGGAATCGAAAGCGATGTCGTATCTGGGCTAGCCATTTACGCACAGACAACACAGTGGATAGCTGCGCAGGATGAGTCCGATCCTGAAGTGCTTGACGACGAAATCTTGCAGCACAGCGCCGGTGAACAGCAGGGCTACCTGGTTGTGGCAGAAGTTCCTGATTCGCAGGTGACTGAGTTAAATCCGGCGCAGGGGTTAGTCCAGTTAAGTGGCCCCATTCGGCTAAAAGATGTGGCGGCCTATTTCGTGGTGGATGAAACGGGCGAATTTTCTTGGTTTGGCCCCACCGAATTGCCAGTTTTGCTGGATTTGGGCCGATAACCCCAGTTTTTGGCACTCAAATTGACCGAGTGCCAATTCCCTTTTAGATTTGGATTAGCACCCGAGCCTTTCGAGTGCTAATCGCAGGAACTATCTAGCAATAGGAGACAGGCCGTGTCGGTCAACATTAAGCCACTTGAGGATCGCATCCTCGTTCAGTCATTGGAAGCCGAGCAGACTACTGCTTCAGGTTTGGTAATCCCAGATACTGCAAAAGAAAAGCCACAAGAGGGCACAGTAATCGCAGTTGGTCCAGGTCGTTTTGATGAATCAGGCCAGAACCGCATCCCAGTTGATGTCAAAGTCGGAGATGTTGTTATCTACTCAAAGTACGGCGGCACCGAAGTTAAGTACGCAGGTTCTGAATACTTGCTACTAAACGCCCGCGACATCTTGGCAATTGTAGAGAAGTAGTCAATGCCAAAAACCGTTGAATTCGACGAGGAAGCTCGTCGCGCGCTTGAGCGCGGAGTAAATGCACTTGCAGACGCAGTCAAGGTAACCCTTGGTCCACGCGGTCGCAATGTGGTCATCAGTAAATCTTGGGGCGCACCGACCATCACAAACGATGGCGTGACAATCGCTAAGGAAATTGAACTTGATGATCCATACGAGAACCTTGGTGCACAGCTAGCCAAAGAAGTTGCTACCAAAACCAACGATGTTGCTGGTGACGGAACAACTACCGCAACCGTTTTGGCCCAGGCGCTGGTTCGCGAAGGTCTGAAGGTTGTAGCAGCCGGTGGCGCTCCACGCGATCTAAAAGCTGGCATCGACGCTGCAGTTGCTGCAGTGCAGGAAGAGCTTTTGAAAATTGCCCGCCCTGTTGCTGGCAAAGAGGAAATCGCTCAGGTTGCTGCTATCAGTAGTCAAGACAACTTGATTGGTGAACTAATCGCAGATGCGTTCGACAAGGTTGGCAAAGATGGTGTGATTTCTGTTGAAGAATCAAGCACCACTGCAACTGAACTTGAATTCACTGAAGGCATGCAGTTCGATAAGGGTTACATTTCACCGTACTTCGTAACTGATGCCGATCGTATGGAAGCTGTTTTGGAAAACCCATACATCCTGCTTTCACAGAACAAGATTTCTAGCGTTTCTGAATTGCTGCCGATCTTGGAAAAGATTGCACAGTCTGGCAAGCCGCTAATGATCATCTCTGAAGATGTTGATGGTGAGGCACTTTCGACTTTGGTAGTTAACCGAATTCGTGGCACTTTCCCGTCAGTTGCTGTCAAAGCACCTGCTTTCGGTGATCGTCGCAAGGCCATCTTGGAAGACATCGCAATTCTCACCGGCGCAACAGTTGTTGCTCCTGAGATGGGCATGAAACTTGATCAAGTTGGCGTAGAGGTACTTGGTACCGCTCGTCGCGTGATTGTTTCTAAAGACAACACCACAATCGTTGATGGTGGTGGCGATAGTTCAGTTGTTGCTGACCGCGTTTCGCAGATTCGTCGTGAATCAGAAAATTCAGATTCCGATTGGGACCGCGAAAAATTACAGGAACGTCTAGCCAAACTTTCTGGCGGCGTTTGCGTAATCAAGGTTGGCGCTCACACTGAGGTTGAACTTAAAGAAAAGAAGCACCGCATTGAAGATGCTGTTTCAGCAACGCGCGCAGCAATTGAAGAAGGTATCGTCTCTGGTGGCGGTTCAGCTTTGGTTCATGCGGTTGCCGTTCTTGAAGGCAATCTTGGACTAACTGGCGATCAGGCAACTGGCGTTCAGATTGTGCGCAAGGGCGCTGTTGAGCCACTTCGTTGGATCGCTGAGAACGCGGGCTTTGAAGGTTACGTTGTAACTGCAAAGGTTGCTGAACTTGGCGTTGGTCAGGGGCTTAACGCAGCTACTGGCGAATACGGTGACCTAATTGGCATGGGTGTTATTGACCCAGTCAAGGTAACCCGCAGTGCTCTTGAAAACGCAGCTTCAATTGCTGGCATGTTGCTAACAACTGAAGCACTTGTTGTTGAGAAGAAAGAAACTGAGTCAGATGATGCAGGCCAT
>CANBWF010000029.1 GCA_947373075.1 Actinomycetota bacterium
TAATCGTTATTGCCTTATTCATAGTCTCCAGCTTGTTCATGTGGATGCAGAGCTACATCATGGCGGGAGTTACCCAACGCACAGTTTTTCGTCTCCGTCGGAAAGCAGAAGAGAAATTGGGTCGCCTACCGCTGCAATACTTCGATACGCAATCACGTGGCGACTTATTAAGTCGAGTTACAAACGATATCGACAACATAGCAACTTCTATGCAACAGGGTCTTTCGCAAATTCTTAACTCATTGCTAACCGTGATTTCAGTGTTAGCAATGATGATTTGGATTAGCCCAACGCTTGCGGCAGTCTCGCTTGTCGCAATTCCACTCAGTATTTTGGTTTCTGCTCGAATCGCAAAAAAGTCGCAGAAGGAATTCACTGACCAATGGAGTTGGACCGGAAAGTTAAACGGTCATGTAGAAGAAATGCATACTGGGCATTCACTAATAAAAGTGTTTGGTCGCCGAGAACGAGCCATTGATGACTTCAGCACGTTAAATGAAAACCTCTACAAATCCAGCTCGAAAGCCCAGTTTGTCTCAGGAATGATTCAGCCACTGACAACTTTCGTTTCGAACATAATCTATGTTGCTATTGCGGTAATTGGTGGATACCAAGTGGCGACTGGCACGATGACACTTGGTGATGTGCAGGCGTTCATCCAGTATTCACGCCAGTTCGGAATGCCACTGGCACAGATCGCTGGCCTGATAAACCTGGTGCAGTCTGGAGTTGCATCTGCTGAGCGAGTGTTTGAACTTTTAGATGCCCCTGAGCAGGTGCCAGACAAAGAAGTCCTAGGAGAAATCGACCGTACAACAGGTGAAATTGAATTTAGAAATGTCTCTTTCAGTTATTCACCTGATGTGCCACTAATAGAAGATCTTTCAATCAAAGTACTTCCTGGACAAACGGTTGCAATCGTTGGGCCAACGGGTGCGGGTAAGACAACGCTGGTAAATCTAATCATGCGTTTTTATGAAATTACCTCAGGCCAAATCTTGATAGATGGAATAGATATTCGCGACATTTCGCGTGATGATTTGCGTCGCCAGTTTGGCATGGTTTTGCAAGATACTTGGTTGTTCACCGGAACAATGCGCGAAAACATAGCCTATGGAACTGCAAACCCTTCCGAAGAGCAAGTTGTTGAAGCTGCAACTGCAGCCAACATAGATCACTTACTTCGCGCCTTGCCTAATGGCTATGACTCGTTACTAACCGACGACAACGCAACGGTGTCAAACGGCGAGCGTCAATTACTAACTATCGCCCGAGCATTCATCGCCGACCCTGCGATCCTGATATTGGATGAGGCAACTAGTTCAGTTGATACGCGAACCGAAGTTTTGGTCCAGCAAGCTATGAGTCGACTTCGTAAGAATCGAACAAGCTTTGTTATTGCGCATAGACTCTCGACCATTCGTGATGCCGATGTAATCCTGGTGATGAACAAAGGCAAGATTATTGAGCAAGGCAACCATGAAGAATTGATGGAGCAGAAGAAGTTCTACTTCGACCTGTATTCAAGCCAATTCCTTGTTGCTGCAGATTAACCGATAAATTAGGGCAATCCGTAAAATACAAAATTTAGCCAATTTTCTATGACGTTTTCGTTATAAAAGCATTCTGTAAAGACTGTGCTTGTAGGGTTCAATTAGTGGCGAAAGTCTACATAAATCTGTGCGGAGTAGTTGTGATTAGCAAACGTTTAGTCGGAATAGGTACGAGCCTTGCCCTAGTGGTAATTGGCGCGGTACACGGAAATGCCCAAGCAGTTACTCCATCACCAAAGAGCGAAATGATTTACTTCGTCATGCTAGATCGATTCGCTAATGGCGACACAACAAATGACTACGGTTCAGCTGGATCAAGAGCTACAGTAAGCCAAACAGGATTTCAGCCAAGCGATTCCGGCTACTACCACGGCGGCGACATTAAAGGTCTTTCCTCGCAAATTTCATACATTAAATCACTTGGCTTCACTGCTATTTGGGTAACTCCAATTGTTCGCCAAAACACAGTTCAGGGTGGAAGTGCTGCGTATCACGGATACTGGGGTTTGGGCTTTGACCAAGTGGACTCCCACCTAGGAACCATGCAGGACTGGAAAGATTTTGTGACTGCGGCACATGCAAGTGGACTTAAAGTAATTCTTGATATCGTGCTCAACCACACCGGTGACATTGTTAAATATGGAACAGGAAATTACACTTACGAGCCTTCAAGCACTTCCCCATATAAAACTGCAACTGGTGTAACTTTCAGTCCAACTACTGTTGCTGGGTTAAACACTTTCCCCGCACTAAGCGCAACAACATCATTCACTAAGAGACCGTATATAGATGCTTCGCAAACAAACATTAAGAGCCCTGCTTGGCTCAACAATGTGACCAACTATCACAATCGCGGCGATTCAACGTGGACCGGCGAATCTGTGCAGTGGGGTGACTTCTACGGCCTTGACGATTTATTCACCGAATCCCCCACAGTAGTTAATGGCTGGATATCGGTTTATCAGAAGTGGATTACGGACACCGGAATAGATGGATTCCGAATCGACACGGCCAAACATGTTAATGAAGCGCTTTGGCGCGCATTCCTGCCAGCCATGAGAACTGCAGCTGCGTCTGTTGGTAAACCCAATTTCCCAATGTGGGGCGAGGTTTACGATGGTAATCCCGTGGATACTTCATATTGGGTCAAGAATGCTGCGTGGAATGATGTTCTGGATTTCCCATTCCAGGGCAAAGCCTTGGACTATGTACGAAATAAAAATTCCAGTGCAATCACTTCACTGTTAAATGATGATGATCTTTACACAACTGCAAATACCAGTGCCAAGAATTTGGGAACCTTCCTTGGCAATCACGATATGGGACGTGTTGGTTCATTCTTGGCTGCGCAGAACTTAAGCGCAGCAGCAACTTTGTCGCAAGACAACTTAATCCATGCACTTATGTTCGGACTTCGCGGAAATCCAATTGTTTATTACGGAGATGAGTTCGGCCTTAAAGGTGGCAACGATAAAGCTGCTCGTCAAGACCTATTCCCTACTCAAGTTTCTGCTTGGAAAACCGAGACACGTATTGGTGGCACTGCAATTGGAACCAAGAGTAGTTTTGCCACCACTAATCCATTGCAAACAACCCTGCAGGGCCTAACTGCACTTCGAACCAACAACCCTGCAATTGCCACTGGCCCACAAGTGGTCCGAATCGCTGACACTGGGCTTTTGATCATTAGCCGGATAGATCCAGCAACGAACATTGAGTATCTAGAAGTCTTTAACACAAATTCTTCGGCTATTTCTGCTACTACAACCGCGCCAACGGTCGGAGCTACTTGGCAACGTCTTGCAGGCACTGGCACGGTTACTTCCAGCAAGCTCATCACAACAGCCAAGCCAACTGCTTACGGTTATGGATTCTTCAAAGCATCTAAAGCTGTGCCAACACCCACCAGTATCTCGGTAGCAATGAATCAGCCAAGTACCTATTCTGGTGATCAATCCCTGATTGGACTTTCTGCAAAAGTAACTGGCTGTGAATTCAACACAGTCGAGTTCTTTGTGCAAACATCAAATAATGGTGCCTGGCAGTCACTTGGTAGCGACGATTCACCGACTTTCTCAAATGCTGCTGCTTTGGCTAGCGGGCTTTACCGCGTAATGCCAGTGAAGTCGCAATTCACAAAGGGAACAACCGTGAACTTCAAAGCCGTGGTCACAGGTGTTGGCGGAGTTACTGCAACGTCAGCTACGACTAGCTTTACAGTCAACTAACTCGGCAAACCTAGGACTTCCTTACTTAAATAACTGCTCAAACTGCGCTAATTCCAAGCTGGACTCAGGTGTTCGACCTACCTAATCTCAGTAAAGTAGCAATATGGAATTTCGTTCATATCGAGAAGATGAATTTGATTTTGCCTGCTCTCTTCGTTTTCTGACTTCTGTCGAGGAAAAAGAAACTCATCGCGAGCGCTTTGCGGCCGTTGGACAATGGCGTGATCATTATCTTGATTATGTGATCGATGTTGATGGCCAAGCGATCGGCGAGGTTCAAATTCGCCGCTGCGATAAGACTATGCCACCTGGCGTGCTTGCCTTCGGCATTGAGCTCTCTCCTGAATTCCAAGGTAAAGGCTATGGAACACAGGCTATAAATTTGATAACCGAGTTAATGTTCAGCCAAGGTAACCACCGCATTTCAGGCGATACCGATGTATCTAACATTGCCATGCAAAAGGCCTTCGAAAAGGCTGGCTGGGTACACGAGGGCACTATGTACGCACTGTTTGTTGAAGATGGCGTGCCACATGATTACCTCACCTATAGTCAGACAAGCTTTTCTCGCTAGCGAATAATTTCTTTCTGTGAAAGAGAAATTAAAGCCCTTGCCCAAAAGGAAGAAACAGTCTCGAACACCTAAACTAGGAATGTGAATAGCAATGGTGCCTCGCTTAAGGAATCTCTTAGCCGACTGATACCTGCTGACCGCACTACTCGAATCATGAGTCTTTCGAGTTTGGTCAATACTTTTGGCAACGGCCTATTCATGACTGTGGAAGTTGTCTATTTCACTGAAATAGTTGGAATCTCAGTTGCCAAGCTCGCACTAGCTTTATCTATCGCTGGTGGAATTTCACTACTTTTCAGTATTCCCGCTGGACACCTAGCTGATCGAATTGGCCCTCGAGATATCGCTGCCAGCGCTTATGTGCTTGAAGGTATTGCCACTTTCGTTCTGCTATTTACGCGAGATTACTCAGTGTTTTTGGCGCTGAACATAATTATTGGGATTACTGGAACTATCGGCCAAACTTTACGCATGGCGACCATTGCAAAGATTGGCAATCCCGAAGACAAGATTAAGACCCGCGCTTACTTACGATCAGTGACGAACTTAGGTATCGGTCTTGGCACATTGTGTGCAGGATTTGCCTTGTGGATCAATACAGAGTTTGCTTATAAATCCATGCTTGCAATCGATGCAGTCACTTTTGTTTTAGCTGCTTACATCTTTCGCAAACTTCCTTTTGTGGCACCAACAGTCGATCGCAAAGAGCCAATCAGTTTCATTGCATTGAAAGACCGAAAATTTCTTAGCGCTACGGCACTCAACTCAGTGATGTCTTTGCACTTCGTTTTACAAAATGTTGCAATCCCTCTTTGGGTAATCCGTGAGACAAGTGCCCCGCGGTGGTGGATTTCCGCAATCATGATTGTTAACACCGGCGCAGTAATTATCTTCCAAGTAAGAGCAAGCCGAGGATCTGGCGATTTAATAGCCGGTGCAAAACTGTATCGTCGAGCCGGATTTGCGGTAGCCGTGTCATGTATTTTGTACGCCATGAGCGCCGGCATCCCAACAATTGCTGCCTGTGCGATGTTGATTCTGGCCATGCTTGTGCATGTGTTTGGTGAACTCGTTGGCTCTGCTGGCTCGTGGAGCATCGGCTTTGGTTTAGCCAAGCAAGAACATCAAGGGCAGTATCAAGGCGTGTATTCACTAAGTTGGGGCCTTGGTGGAACACTTGGCCCAGCATTTGTCACAGCATTAGCTATCGGCATGGGCAAATCCGGCTGGGCAATTCTGGCGGTTATGTTTGCGATTACCGGCATCTTGATGCACAAGCTAGTAACTGGAAGTTGGTTGCATAGCGAAGTGAAGCCTGAACCAATTGAGGCTGTTTCATGAATTCAAATGTTGAAGTAACTGAATTACAACCAGCCGACTGGCAACGTCTGCGTTCACTTCGCCTAGAGTCACTTGCCGACAGTCCTCATGCATATGGCGCCAGCCACGAAGTTGAATCTGAGTTATCGCAGGATGCTTGGTTAGAACGAATGGCTAAAGCGAAATACTTTGCCGCGAGCATTGATGACAATGATTGCGCAATCATGTCAGTCGAAGAACTCGATGGCGATTTTGGTGCGAACATTTGGCTCGGCGGATGTTGGGTAAACCCTGATGTGCGCGGCACTGGCGTGATGAAAGCGATGATCGACTTCATTGACTCAGTTGCATTCGACCGTGGTTGGCAATGCCAAGGTCTTGGCGTCTGGCATGACAATCATCCAGCTATCGCAGCCTACGAACGCTTAGGTTTTGAAGCTAAAGGTGACCTGCAGGAAAGTAGCCGAAAACCAGGGCTATTTTTTCAACGCATGATTCGTCACACCAAAATCGGCGTCTAATGTGACAACTCAAATCACATCCGCAAGCGAAAAACGAAACTGGGTCTCATGACAATCGCTAACACCCCGGCCACAAAAAGCAATGCTGCTCGCGATGGTTTCATTTTTGGCATTACGGCTTACTTCATATGGGGCATAGTTCCCATCTATTGGCCACATCTGCAGCCAGCCAGTCCGCTAGAAATTTTGGCTCATCGAGTTATTTGGAGTTTGCTATTTCTTGCGATAATTGGCCGCAAAAAATTCAGTCAAATTCGGGTCATCTTAAGTAACCGCCGGTCGCTTTTGTTGCTGACAATTGCATCTGCACTGATTTCGGTTAACTGGGGTTTATTCATTTGGGCCAGCGTGACAAAGCACCTATTGGATTCATCCCTGGGTTACTTCATTACTCCCCTGCTCAGTGTTGGACTAGGTGTAGTTTTCTTTAAGGAACGACTGCGCAAAACGCAGTGGGTTGCAATTGCCATAGCAGCCAGCGCAGTTCTCTATTTGTCCATAACAGTTGGCAACCCACCTTGGCTGGCACTTTCACTAGCCGGATCTTTTGGCATCTACGGTTACGTTAAAAAGCTAGCCAATGTGCCGGCAATCGAGAGTCTGACCATTGAGACTTTGATTCTTTCTCCCATCGCGCTTTCGTATTTAGTGTGGCTGGAAATAACACACGTGGGAACATTTGGTCATCACGGCCTAAGTCACACGCTTTGGCTAACAAGCTCTGGAATTGTTACAGCGGTGCCCTTAATGCTCTTTAGCGCAGCAGCCATCCGAATCCCGCTAAGCACAATGGGAATGCTGCAATATTTGGGGCCAACTTTGCAGTATCTAATTGGCATTTTCATGTTTCACGAACATATGCCCCAGTCGCGTTTCATTGGGTTTGCCATCACCTGGGTTGCCATCGCAATCCTGACCACAGATGCCTTGAAAAACCGACAAAGTTAACGTTGATTTGGCCATGCCAGATGACCAAATCGTACCTAGACTGACACTTGTGCCTAATCCTGAGAATCAAACACAGATGATTGTTGCCCAAAATCTAACCAAGGTTTACGGTGATTTCACGGCTGTTGCCGGAATCGACTTTACTGTTGCCAAAGGCGAATCCTTTGGCCTTCTTGGTCCAAATGGCGCTGGTAAATCTACAACAATGCGCATGATTACCGCCACACTGCAAAGATCTGGTGGCGACCTAACCATCTTGGACAAAGACCCGGATAAATTTGGTCCGCAGATTCGCGCACACCTCGGAGTTGTACCACAGGCCGATAATTTAGATACCGAACTCAAAGTTCACGAGAACCTATATATTTATGGCCGGTACTTTGGACTTTCCCGCAAATACTTAACCAAGAAGATTGATGAACTCTTGGCCTTCGCACAGCTTGAAGACAAACGGAATTCAAAAGTTGATCAACTAAGTGGCGGAATGAAGCGCCGGTTAACTATTGCCCGCGCGCTAGTTAATGAGCCAGAAGTTCTGTTATTGGATGAGCCAACTACTGGTTTGGACCCGCAGGCACGTCACGTACTTTGGGATCGTTTGTTCCGATTGAAAGAACAAGGCGTGACTCTAGTAATCACAACGCACTACATGGATGAAGCTGAGCAACTTTGTGACCGCCTGATTGTGATGGACCAAGGCAAGATTATGGCGCAAGGCTCACCGGCGAGCCTGATTGCCGAACATTCCAGTCCTGAAGTTGTTGAAGTTCGATTCGGTTCAGATCGCAACGCTGCTGTAGCGGAAAGGATTTCACACATCGGTGATCGAATGGATGTATTGCCCGATCGCATTCTGATTTATGCACAAGATGGCGAAGCGGCACTGGCGGAAATCATTTCCCTTGGCCAACACCCAGTTACTTCACTGGTACGCCGCAGCAGCCTTGAAGATGTGTTCCTACGCCTAACCGGCCGGACATTGGTGGATTAATGAGCGCAGGACACTGGCGCGGTGCCACTGCTTTAGTTGACACCAATCGGATTGCTAAATTTGGCGCGTTTTATGCGGCCGAATATCGCATCCGAAACATGCTTAAGTGGTGGCAAGCGATTGTTGCATTTGGCATTGGCAACCCACTGCTTTACTTAACTTCAATTGGTATCGGTGTTGGCTCGCTAATCGACAAGAACACTAATGGAGCAGGCCCAGATGGCGTGAAATATCTTGCTTTCATCGCTCCAGCATTACTCGCTACAGCTGCGCTTCAGGGCACGATGGAAGAAGTTACTTTTCCAGTTGTGCATGGTTTTGATTGGCGCAAAGTGTTCTTTGCAATGCACGCTGCTGGGCTAACCGGCAAGCAAGTAGCGCAAGGGGTAATTATTTCAGCAATAACTCGCTCAGTGTTCACAGTTAGCGTGTACTGGGCAATATTGTGGGCCTTTGATGCGTTTAGCTCACCTAGTGCTCTTTGGCTAATCCCAATTGAAATTTATTTCGGTGCTTGCTTTGCCGCAGTGATGATGGCGGTGTCTGCTTACATGAAAGAAGATGATGGCTGGTTTGCCATTATTGGTCGATTTGTTATCGCGCCAATGTTCTTGTTCTCGGGTACTTTCTACGCTCTTTCAACTCTTCCGCTGACGATTCGTTGGGTTGGCTGGATTTCGCCACTTTGGCATGCTACAGAAATTGGTCGATATTTTTCTTACGATCACCCAATCTCTTCAACTATGTTGTTAGTTCACTTTGGTTACATGACACTACTTGGGATCGCTGGACTTCTGGTAGCAAACCGTAAATTCGCTTTGAGGTTGGCAGCATGAGTTCGAGTTTGGCTTTACCAAATGAAGCGGTAGCTATTGCGGAAAAACGCAGCACGAAACGCTGGGCAAACATATATGCGGGTCGCGCTCGAGTGTTGTTTGAGCGAAGCTTCCGGGTAGTAAAAACCTCTTCCTGGCCGGTTGTACTTTCTGGGTTTGTTGAACCAGTGTTTTATTTGGTGGCGTTTGGATCTGGTGTTGGCCCACTTATCGGAGATGTTTCTGATGGCTATGGCCACATGGTGAGCTATTCGGTCTACATCGCCCCTGCTCTTTTGGCGACTAGCGCAATGAATGGCGCGTTCTACGATTCAACCTGGAATGTATTTTTCAAGATGCATTACGGTAAGACCTACCAAGCAATGATGGCAACCTCTATCGGACCACTTGATGTGGCACTTGGTGAAATTGGTTGGGCCCTGCTCCGGGGCTTGGTTTATGCAATTGGGTTTATGACGATTGTGGCTTCATTGGGTCTGGTTCCAAGTCTCTGGGGCATCTTGGCTATTCCTGCAGCGGTTTTAATTGCTTTTGGTTTTGCATCGGTTGGTATGGCAATTACTTCATACTTGAAGTCGTTCCAGCAGATGGATTGGGTTACTTTCTGGTTGCTGCCAATGTTCCTGTTCTCAGGCACTTTCTACCCAGTTTCGGTTTATCCGGACTGGATCACAAACATTGTGCGAGCCCTGCCACTGTGGCAAGCAGCTGATTTAGTGCGATGTCTAATGCTCGGAAATATCAGCACCGCCTTACTGTGGCATGTGCTGTATTTCGCGGTGATGATTGCAGTTGGGCTCAGCGTTGCAACTCGGCGATTAACTCGCCTCTTCATGCGCTAATTAGAATCTTGCAAGATTGCTGCGAAATTTCCAATAGGTTTGTTTGTCGCGCGCAGAACTTCGATAACCAAATCCTTCTCACCGATTTGCGCATACAAGTCTGCTATTTCAACCATCTGCCTTCGGATGTTCGTAATCGGTTCGAAATTGCGCACCAGATTCCAACCCCTATCCAGATAGGATTTTGCGCCTGACGTATCGCCCCGACGCAATTGAATTATGCCCATATTGACCAGATTATGCGCAAAAAACATGGAATTTGTGGACTCGCCAGACCTCAGAACCTCTAGCAATATTTTTTCAGCCTGATCATATTGTCGCAACAGAATTAAAAGGTAAGCCAGCGTAACATTTACATGCAGCAGCAGCCGTAAATCGCCTTTAGCTTCAATTTCAACTATTAGCTGCTCAAATTCGGCTACTGTTTGCGCTATTCGTGGATCGTCACTAGGAGCACAGTCTGCGAGAATCTTCGCTCGTCCTAACTTTAAATTAAATAAGGCAACCGGATCCAATTCCTGACTAAACAAAGTCTGGGCCTCTTCGTTCAGCACGATGGCTCGCTCAAAATTTCCAGATTCACGGGCCAAACTTGCACTGACCCATAACGCGCTTGCGCGCCCACGCTTGTCTTTTACTTGTGGTAGTAACACATCTAGTTCAGTTAGCATTTTCTGAGCTGATACTAAGTCTCCCAAATACACGAGTCGGTCAGCAATCATTGCGGTCAACTGTGCCATTAAAAATGGATCAACGTTTGGAATGCGATTCAGATTTCGTTTTACGTTGCTTAGAAAAATCGTAGATTCAACCGTGGTATCTAAAAAATCGGAAATCCGTCCACAAGTAACGAGGGCCTTTCTAGCTAGTTCCCAATCACCAGCGGCTATTGCGTCTTCAATTAGAGCCCTCAGGGGGATATCGGCCGCAAGAAAATTATCCAAGGCATAATCCAACTCGATTGCCAGCATTCGACCCCTTAACGAAGCCAAAGTTTCCGGATCAAGTTTTGAAATTAATGCTTGTGGGGATTTATATTCACCCATCGCCACAAGCGCTTCTGCCTGCGCTAACAACGCTTCCTGATCTGGGGCTAACTCCTGAGTTGGTGACTTTGTAAGTTCGCCTACCGACACATCCAAGACATCTGCGATGTAAGCCAAGGCCTTGCTCGATGGATAGCGCTTACCTTGCTCAATCAGGGAGATATAGCCCGAACTAATCAACTCTCCAACAAATGCTGACTGCTTGAGCCCCTTTCGGCGCCGAATTTCTCGAATCCGGCTGCCCAAGATTTTGGAGTCAATTTTCTGCGGGAAATAATCTGACACGTTTAGATATTAAGCGAAGTTTTCCATTTTTTTTGCTATTCTCACATACTGTAAGTTTTCTTACAAATTGTAAGAAATGATAATGGAGGTTTCCAATGAAAAGGCTTATCCCAGCTTTACTAGCAACGATTTTGGCATTTGCTGGTGTTAGTAGCATCCCCGGCGCGGCCAGCGCTAGCCCCATTGTAAAACCTAATTCATCTGACTGGAAATGTTGCTGAGCGGGAACTTAAGAAATCCAGAGTAGAGAAAACTTATGACTATTTACCGCATCATCAATCCGAATAATCGCGTGATTGATATAAAGGAAGTCAAGAATGAAAGGGCCGCTTTCGGTTGGCTTCGTGAAGCCCAGAGCGAACGCAATGATCCTTTTTTGGAGTTACAAACCAAAGTTGGCCGTAACTGGGTGACTCTTGAATCCCACTCCCCCCCCCCCGAAGAGTAGGAAGCACGAGAGGGACTAAAACTAGCGAATAGTTACAGTAGACGCTTTCACAGTCTTAGTCGTGTTCAAATAACCACTCTGCGCTCTCGTTACCCGCAGTGAAAGGTATCGACCAATATCACTCACGGTAGCTGTGTAACTGCTGGAAGTTGCTCCAGAAATTACTGCTCCACCTCGCAACCATTGGAAGGAATATTGAGCGCCAACTAATGATGATGTGAGTTCCTGACCAACTTTAAGCGAACCAATAATCCCAAGGCCAGTAATTGCGCTTTGAATCCCAGGCAATATGTCGTGACCAACAGATGTTCTGGTGCGACTGACGTAGCCAAACTTTGACCCGGTGATTTCTACCGAGATCGACTTGCCCAAATCAGTTAGCCCCAAAGTGTAAGTGGACTGCGAAGCATCGGGAACTGGTGTTCCACCTGATAGCCAGCGGTAAGTAAATGCGGTACCGGTTGACCAGGTACCTGTCGCAGCAGTTAATGTGCGACCAATTCGAAATACCCCACTTACCCGTGGGGTTGATGTGGCGGGTAAGTTTCCGGCATTAATCACAATCCCGCTGCTTGTCAACGTTGTTGCAATGTATCCGGTCTTGCGCAAGGTGACCACTGCTGCAATAGATTTACCGAAATCATCGCTAGTTGGCACATACCTTGACTTGGTGGCTCCAGTAATAGCTTGGCCATCGCGCAGCCACGCATACTGCTTTGATGCAGTTGCAAGCCAGCCAGTACCACTAACAGTTAAGGCTGATCCGACTGTTGCGCTGCCGTTAATCTGCGTTCCAAAAGTAGTTAAGTTTGTTAATGGAAGTTTTTGTGTGCCGAATGAATCGGTTGCAATCGATGAAACTGAATGTGGCAGAGCCACACTGACAACCAAACCAGAAGTGAATGCACTAGATCCAATTGATGTAACAGAATCTCCCACCAAGGTTCGTGGGATAACAACATTGTCACAACTAGTTAGGCAACCCGTAATAGTCATGCTGTTTGTTGAATCCTGCCAATTCCAACCATCGGTTGTGCCAGAGGTTTGAGTTGAGTATGCAGGTGAAATCGCTACAGAACTGGTTCCGAGAGCATTTGAAGCGGCCAGGGCGAAACTGTACGTGAACAATGGATTCAGGTCAGTAATGGTGCAGGACGTGTCGGTAACAACTGGAGTACAGGCAACCTGACCATCTTTTGCTCCACCTGAATATTTCAGGGAAATAGCAGTCAGAGCAGAGCCGTTATTTGCTGGTGTGATCCAATTGAGAACCAGGGATCGTAGCTTTTGAGTAACCGAAGCCCATTCAGGCACTTCAGGTGCGCCAACTGGAGTAATGGCCGAGGCAACGCCAACCGCAGCGCTAACTGGAGTTGAAGATGACGCGGTTGAACCGTTGCCCAGAACAAAACTTGTGCCAGTTCCCCAGCATTTAACGGAAGAGTCGCTTAGAAGGGCGCAGTTATGGCCAGTACCCGCAACATTTGACCCCAGATCGGCAGCTACGGCAATTGCATTTGTAATGCCAGTTGATACTGCTTGCGACTGCGAAACTA
>CANBWF010000030.1 GCA_947373075.1 Actinomycetota bacterium
TGCGTCAATGCGTCCATCAGTTTCTTCTTGGCCTACTGGCCACATCCGGATCATTTCTGAGCCTGCACTTCAGTAATCGTCACTCCGCGCATAGTTAGCACTATGCCTGCAATTGCTGCGCAGAAAATTGCACTATCGGCCAAATTGAAAATTGGATAATTGGGAAATTCAATGAAATCAACAACGTGGCCCTGGAACCCTTGCGGTGATCTAAAGATTCGGTCCAGAAGGTTTCCAAAAGCTCCACCAAAAATCGCGCCAAACACGATGGCCCATGCTGTTGAGGAAATCTTTGCTGAGAACCAAATGATTCCAATGCAGGCACCGAATGCCAGAGCGGTGAAAACGAAAGTTGCACCGGTTGCAAACGAGAATGCTGCCCCTGAATTTCGAGCAAATGAAAACTTGACCAGCGATCCGAGCACTTTGACCGATGAACTATTTTCCAAGTGCATGACAGCAAGTGCCTTCGATATTTGATCGAGCACAACTACGACTAATGCAGTTATCGCTAATTTCCGTTGTTGAACACTCACTGGGCTAATTAGCTACGGTCTTGCTTTTGTCGACATGGCATACACAGCGTTGCTCGTGGATTAGCTTCAATTAGGCGCAATTTACCAATTGGGTTGCCACAGTTTTCACATCGACCGTAGGTGCCAGAGGCAATGCGCTCGAGGGCGTGGTGAGTTTGATCCAGTAGATCGCGCTTATTTGCTAGCAACGAGATTTCTTGTTCCCGTTCGAATGTCTTTGTGCCAGCGTCAGCCTGATCGTCACCAGCACCTTCACCGCTTTCAAAAATTAGATCCTGGAACTTCTCGTCGGCTTGTTCAATTTCGATCTGCAGTTCAGCAGCTTCTTTTTCGAGAACTTTGCGGACTTTCTCTAATTCGCTCTTGGTCCAGTTAGATTCATCTTCTTGCACTGCTGGCTGCTTTGGCGCAGGCTTCTTACCCGGCACCGCTTTACGTACCTGTGGGATGTCCGCACCAGCAATTGGATTGACAACGGGCACTGGTGGGGCGACAACAACGGGCGCTTCCTTGACCGCTACTTCTTTAACTGGCTTTACCTTCGGCTCTTTAACTGCTTTTACTGGCGCCACTTTTGCTTCTTTAACAGGCTTTACTGGGGCTACTTTTTTGGCCACAGCTTTCTTAGGGGCAACAGTTTTCTTCGCAGGAGCTTTCTTGGCGACCGCTTTAGCTGGAGCCTTCTTAGCAGGGGCCTTCTTGGCGACCGCTTTAGCTGGAGCCTTCTTAGCAGGGGCCTTCTTAGCAGGGGCTTTCTTAGGGGCAACAGTTTTCTTCGCAGGAGCTTTCTTCGCAGGGGCTTTCTTAGCCGGAGCCTTCTTTGCAGGGGCGCTCGATGCCGGAGCCTTCTTTGCAGGGGCTTTCTTAGCCGGAGCCTTCTTTGCAGGTTTTGTTGCCATAATCCTTATCCTTTAATTACTTCTAAGTGCTTGACTCTACCGACAATTGCGAAACTATTTGCGGCACGTTACGCCAATATCGGTCAAAATATCAACTTTCGTACCTAATTCGCACAAAATTCTTTAATTTGAGGGTTAGCACGACAAATTTACTACGGCCTCTGACATCTCAGTGCTGGCTTACCCACATTGGCAAAAAAGGTTGATTGTTCAGTAATCTTGCTAACTAGACAAGTTAGTGAACAACTACGAAATCACCTAAACCCAGACCTGGAGCCGGCCCAAAAATGACATATCGCGATGTCCCAGCCAAAATCGATCTTCCTTTGATGGAACGTGAGATTTTAGGTTTTTGGCAACAGGCTGCAATCTTTGAAAAATCGCTTGCGAAAAGTGAGGATGGTCCAACTTGGGTTTTCTATGAAGGCCCGCCAACAGCAAACGGCAAACCTGGCACCCACCATGTGGAAGCTCGAGTATTCAAAGATGTATTCCCACGTTTTCGCACGATGAAGGGCTACCACGTCCCCCGAAAAGCTGGCTGGGATTGCCACGGACTGCCTGTCGAACTTGCTGTTGAAAAAGAACTAGGTTTCGCAGGCAAGCAGGATATCGAAAAATACGGAATCGCAGAATTCAATGCGCGCTGCCGTGAGTCAGTTCTGCAACATGTTGATGAATTCGCTGCCATGACGGAAAGAATGGGCTACTGGGTCGATATGGATCAGGCCTACTGGACCATGGATGCGAGTTATGTAGACAGTGTCTGGTGGAGTCTCAAGAAGATTTTCGACAAAGGCCTTCTGGTTCAGGATCATCGCGTTTCACCGTACTGCCCTCGTTGTGGCACGGGACTTTCAGATCACGAACTTGCTCAGGGGTACGAAGACATCGTTGATGCTTCAGTGTTCGTTAAGTTGCCGATCACTGGCGGAAAAATAGTTGAACAATTCCCTGGTGCTGCCCTACTGGTTTGGACCACAACACCTTGGACTCTAGTTTCGAATACTGCGGCCGCGGTAAATCCGAATGTTGAATACGACATTGCCAAAACTGATGCTGGCGAAATTTTCGTGGTTGCTGCGGCACTGCGTGAATCGGTGCTCGGCGAAGATTCAACAGTTCTCGCCACAGTTACCGGGCAAGAACTTGAAGGTACGCCGTACCAGCGCCCATTCAACTGGGTGGAATTCCCAGATACAGATGCGCCGATTCACACAGTCTTACTTGCCGAATACGTAACAACTGAAGATGGCACTGGCATCGTGCATCAGTCGCCAGCATTCGGCGCCGAGGATTTAGCTACCTGTCGTGCTTACGGACTGCCAGTGGTGAACCCAGTTGCACCTAATGGAGAGTTTGTTGCAGAGATTCCACATGTTGGTGGAGTTTTCTTCAAGACTGCCGACAGCACTTTGGTAGATATCTTGAAGCAAGAGGGAACCTTGTTCAAGCACCTTCCCTACGAACACTCATACCCACATTGCTGGCGCTGCCACACCGCGCTGATTTATTACGCGCAACCATCTTGGTACATCCGCACTACTGCCATAAAAGATCAGTTAATTGCGCAGAACGAAAAGACCAATTGGTTCCCAGACACGATAAAGAATGGCCGATTCGGTGATTGGCTCAATAACAACGTGGACTGGGCGCTTTCTCGCAATCGATACTGGGGAACTCCCCTGCCAATTTGGCGCTGCGCAGAGGGACACTTAACTTGTGTTGGCGGTCGCGCTGATTTAGCTCAATATGCCGGCGATGCTGCGTTAGAGATGGATCCACATCGTCCGTTCGTCGATGATGTAACTTTCCCGTGCCCAACTTGTGGCGATACCGCCAGCCGAGTTCCTGAAGTTATTGACTGCTGGTTTGATTCAGGTGCGATGCCGTTTGCACAATACGGATACCCGCAATCAAATGTCGAAAAATTTGAAGCCAGCTACCCCGCTGACTTTATTTGTGAAGCAATCGATCAAACGCGTGGTTGGTTCTACACATTGATGGCAATTGGAACTCTCGTTTTTGATGAGTCTTCCTACAAAAATGTTCTTTGTCTAGGTCACATCCTTGATGAGGATGGCCGCAAGATGAGTAAGCATCTAGGCAATGTACTGGAGCCAATCCCACTTATGGACGAGCATGGCGCAGATGCACTTCGCTGGTTCATGGCAGTTAGTGGTTCACCGTGGCAGGCACGGCGCGTAGGGCACACAACAATTGCTGAGGTAGTGCGCAAGACACTTCTGACTTACTGGAACACAGTGGCCTTCCAGAGCCTGTATGCACGTAGTAGTCAATGGGATGGATCTGTTCTCACGTTGGACAACCCAACCGATTTAGATCGCTGGGCGTTAAGTGAGGCATACCGCCTAGCCCGCGAAGTTGATGAGGCGCTTGAACAATTTGACACCCAAAGAGCGGGGCGCTTAATTGCTGAATACGTGGACGACCTATCCAATTGGTATGTCCGCCGTTCGCGTCGCCGGTTCTGGGATGGCGATGCTGTCGCTTTAAGTACCTTGCACCAGTGCCTAAAAATTGTCACGCAGGTTATGGCACCATTCACCCCATTCATCACAGAACGGGTTTGGCAAGATCTATTCCTAACTGCTGACGTTGAATCAGTTCACTTAAGTAACTGGCCAGA
This sequence comes from Actinomycetota bacterium, assembly GCA_947373075.1. GTDB lineage: Bacteria > Actinomycetota > Actinomycetes > S36-B12 > UBA5976 > UBA5976. Next base: position 4,086 of record CANBWF010000030.1, read on the forward strand.
TTGGCAAACTGCCACAATCGACGACAAGTTGAATGAGCAAGTTGCACTTACCCGCCGAATTGTTGAACTTGGCCGTGCTGCTCGAGCTACATCCGGAGTTAAAACCCGTCAGCCGCTGCAGCGCGCGTTAGTTGCTGCTGCTGGCTGGTCCGAAATTCCAGAGAGTTTGCAAGAACAGATTCGCGATGAAGTTAATGTACTTGCGCTAGAAGAGCTCGGTGAATCGAGCGAACTTGTTGACGTTTCAGTTAAAGCAAACTTCAAGTCACTTGGCGCGAGGTTCGCAAAAGAGACGCCAGTTATCGCGGCAGCCATTGCCGCACAAAATGCCGCAGAGTTTGTTGCGGCATTGCGGGAAAACTCAGCAATAGTTGAAGTGGGCGGAACTACTCATAACATTTCGTTGGATGATGTAGTTATTACTGAAGTGCCTCGCGAGGGTTGGACTGTTGCATCTGCTGATGGCGAATCTCTTGCCCTTGATTTAGCCCTTAACGATGATCTAATTGCGCAAGGTATCGCCCGCGATATAACTCGCATGATTCAGGATGCACGTAAAACTTCTGGCTTTGATATTTCAGATCGAATTGTTGTCACTTGGAGTGCTAGCGATGCTAACGCCCTAGTCGCCCTACAGACTTACGGCGAGCGAATCGCAGCTGAAGTTTTAGCCACTACATGGCAACAGGGTGACACCAATGGTGCCACCCTGCGCGATGAAGAACTAGGTGTTTCAATTGTTTTGGCTAAAGCCTAAGCAATCTGTTCTTTAGTATTCCTCGTCTGCTGGACCTGATTCCAACTCAACATCGAGTTTCTTGGCTTCAAGTTCACGCAACTGTCCCTCTAGGTAACTACGTAAGCGTCCACGGTATTCACGTTCGTAAGCGCGCAACTCTTCAATCTTGCGCTCTAAGTTCGCTTTCTGACCTTCAAACTCACGAGTGATGTTTGCCACATTGCTTGTGGTCTCGCTCATGATGCGCTCAGCCTGAGAAGAAGCTTCGCTGAGGAACTGCTCACCCTCGATGCGTGCTGAGGCAACTGTCTCATCCGCAGTGCGCTGTGCAAGTTCGAGCATGCGAACTGCAGACACACTTGCATCTGAGGCAGAGATCGGTGCAACTGCAGCGCCCTGGGACAATTCTTCATTGTGTGCACTGAGCTGATCGACTTGCGCTACTAGCGCAGCCTTTTCATTTTCTAGCGCAGCCTTTTCATTTTCTAGCGCAGCAAGTGCCTGCTGAGCACCAGATAACTCTTGCTGAACAGCCTGTAGCTGTGCACTTAGTTGATCTGCAACTGCTGAATCACCCTGTGAGCTTGCTGAGGCAAGTTCCGAATTCTGGTTGCGTAAAGTTTCAGCTTCAGCCTGCGCCTGTGCAAGTGCCGAAGAAAGATTTTCGTTATCAGCAGTTAGTTCGTCAAGCTTTGCGGTAACCGATGCTGGAATTTCACCACGAGTTGCAGAACGCAAATCGTCGACTTCCTTAACTAGAGCAGAAACGGTGATTTCGAGTTCATCTAGAAAATCGTCGACCTCAATCTGGTCGTAACCCTTTTTAAATGTGGTCTCATTAAATGTTTTATTGTGAATTTCCTCGGGCGTTAGCGCCATGGTCGGACCCTTTCATGTAGTACTGCGGTCAGGGCAGACACTCTACCAAACTGCTGAACCCTAGCGTAGGGAAAACTAGCCGGAATGTGAAACTGTTGAATTACTCTGTTGGCGAATATCGAGCGCCCTGATGGTCTGGGCCCTGCAAATGCAGGATCAAAAATTAAGCAGGATGCGCTGCGCGAGGGTGATTGCAAAGAGAAGTACCAAGAAACTTAAATCTAAACTAACACTGCCAATGCGCACCGGAGGCAGAACTTTTCGCACCAGACGAACTGGAGGATCGGTGAGGGTATATAGGACTTCAGCCAGTACGAGCAAAGCCCCACGAGGACGCCAAGTAGGCGAAAAAGCGGGAATCCATTCGAGTATTAGTCTTGCGACCAAAATGTACCAATAAATTTCCAGGGCAAAAGACAGCCATTGGCTGACTAGAGACAAAGCGAGAAATCCTTAGCGCTGGTTAAAAAATGGCTCGTCACGCAGTTGGGCGCGGGCAGCCAGAGAAACATCGATGTTGGCAGGTGAAAGTAGGAATACTTCCTTAGCTACCTTTTCCAAGGTGCCCTGAAGTCCATGCACTAGGCCAGCTGAGAAATCTACGACTCGTACCTGATCTGCGTAGTCAAGTTCGCTTAGATTCAAGATAACTGGTGAGCCAGAGCGGAACTCTTCACCAATACGACGAGCATCATTAAAAGTTGTTGGTTGAATGCTGACAATGCGATACGGATCAATTGTAGGAACTGGCTGCGCAACCCTATGGGCATTCTCTGGGGTAACGACCTGAAGGTTTGGCTGCTCAACTACTTCTTGCGCGTCTTGCGCATAGTAAGTCGGCTCATCAACGTAGCCATCGCCATCTACAAGACCTAAATATTCTGCAACCTTGCGCAATGCACTTGCCATAATTGCCAACTCCTATCGGGGAAAGTTCTTCCCTACGAAGTTACCTGCAATATCAGCGATGTCCGAGTATTACCGAGCCTAATCGTAGGTGTGTCGCGCCATATTTCAAGGCGATTTCGTAATCTGCGCTCATTCCAGCGGAAATATATTGGGCAGCAGGCATTTGTTGGCGCAGCTGAAGTGAAGTGCGTTCAAGTGCGGCAAAAGCCTCGGCAGCGTCTCCTTCAATTGGTGCAACCCCCATAACTCCCATCAGATTCAGGCCCGGCACGGCGCAGATTTGTTCGGCAAGTTCAAGTACATCGCCATCACGAAGTCCACCGCGCTCTTTGCGCACATCTGGATCGAGATTGATTTGGATAAACACATCAAGCGAGCGATTGCGGGCAGGCATAACTTTCGCTAAAGCATGCACTAGGTCAATGCGATCAACACTGTGTACCGCATCAGCCCATTGCACGATGCTCTTCACTTTATTTGTCTGCACCTGCCCAATGGCATGCCAAGTTAAATTCGATGCTTGAACTTCTAATTTTTTTGCGGCCGCTTCTTGATCGCGGTTCTCCCCCACATTGGTCACCCCAATGTGGGCTAGCAAATCAACGTCACTTGCCGGCCAAGTTTTAGTTACCGCAATAATCGTGACATCAGAAAAATTACGGTTGGTTGCTGCGCAAGCCGCTTCAACTTTCAACGTTGTTTGCGTCCAGTTCAAGGACAACTCTTCAATGCGGGACATCACACTTAATTCTCACGCTGATGAATCACAACAGCAAGTGCATGCCGGCCAGTTATTCCATCTCGGCGATAGGAATAGAGTGCTTCACTTTCTGCAGTGCAGCCGGCTATTTGCTCGATTTCAAAACCATATTCACCGAGTTGTTCTTTAACGCCGGCTGTGATGTCTAGATGACGAACATCCACTACCGCGTGCGAACATTTCGCGCCAACCATTGCGACTCGATCAGCAGGCACTTCATAACATGTGCCACATATTGCTGGACCTAGTACTGCAACTGAGCGACTCGGGACGCCGCCTTGACTCAAAAACTCATTGGCCAAGGATTTAGGGAGTTCGGCAACAAGGCCCTGCCAGCCACAGTGTCCAACAGCAACTATTTGCGCAAATGGATCGACCAAAGCGAACGGCAAACAATCGGCGGCTAGCGCAACTAATCCTAGGTTTTTTGAGTTAGTTACCAAGCCGTCGCCAGCAACCACTTGGGTCTGTGCATCTACGACCGAAACATCGCTGCCATGGGTGGCAGCTAACACCTTCAGCGAGTCAGCGTTAAGTAACTGGCAAAGCAGTTCACGGTTGATTAATACTGCACTTTGCTCATCGCCAACATGGTCAGCAAGATTAAGCGAATTAAAAGGCCCGTTGCTGTAACCACCAAATCGATTGGTTACTGCAACCGAGATTTCTCCGTACTGACGTTCGGCGAAAAGTGGTGATTTGCTCAACGCAAGAAATCAGGAACAGCTAAGCCATCATCTTCAGGTTCAGGTTCAGTTGTACCTTGCTCAGCTTCGGCCTCTTCGCCAGCTTCATCCTGACCACCGAACATTGTGGCAAAGTGATCGCCCTCTGGCGCTAACACTTCTGGTACTGAAACTTCAGCAGGTTCAGAACCAAAGTCAGCGGCAACTGGAATGACTGGAGTTTCGCCTTCTTTAGCTACGGCGTGCGCAGCTTCGGCAGCTATTGGTGTCTCATCTAGAACTTTGCGGGAATACGGTGAAGTCACCTTCGACGAAAGTGGTTCGCCGCCATCAAAACCGGCCGCAATAACGGTGACCTTAACCATGTCGCCAAGCGTGTCATCAATTGCAGTTCCGAAAATAATCTGCGCATCAGGATGAACAGCATTTTGAATCATTCGGGCAGCTTCATTAATTTCAAATAGTCCCAAATCGCTGGCACCAGAAACAGCAATGAGAACGCCACGGGCCCCTTCGATGCTGGCTTCAAGAAGCGGGCTAGCAATTGCCAGAGTAGCGGCCTCGATAGCTCGAGATGGCCCACGTGCTTCGCCAACACCCATGAGTGCGGATCCTGCGTCCTTCATGATGCTGCGAACATCTGCGTAGTCCAAGTTGATTAGACCCGGCGTGGTGATTACATCGGTGATGCCACTTACCCCCTGGAACAAAACAGAGTCAGCATGACGCCAAGCATCAACTGCGCTAATAGTGCTATCCGAAACTTCGAGTAGGCGATCATTTGGAATAACGATGAGAGTATCTACTTCACTGCGCAGTGATTCGATACCAACACTGGCACGCTCCGCGCGGGTGTTACCTTCAAAACTAAATGGCCGAGTTACGACACCGATAGTTAGTGCGCCCAAGCTACGTGCGATTTCGGCAACGATTGGTGCGCCACCGGTTCCGGTGCCACCACCTTCACCAGCTGCAACGAAAACCATGTCGGCGCCCTTAAGCACATCTTCGATATCTTGACGATGATCTTCGGCAGCTTGACGACCAACTTCAGGATCTGCGCCAGCACCTAGCCCACGAGTTAAGTCGCGACCTATGTCGAGTTTGACGTCAGCATCGCTCATCAAGAGATGCTGGGCGTCGGTGTTGATAGCAACAAACTCGACGCCTTTTAAGCCGTATTCGATCATGCGGTTTACAGCGTTAACGCCGCCACCGCCGATGCCTACGACTTTAATAACGGCTAAATAATTCTGTGGTGCCGGCATGATTGCGCCTCCTGGGTGCTGCGGACTAACTGTAAACCTCAACAAGAGCGTTATAGTTATGTCAACCTGTAACAAGTAAAAGGTATTGGTGAACTAGGAAAATCTCGGTAATGACTGACTCGGCGTGTCGGCAATTGTGCGAGCGCTGGGCTATTGACGCACTGTTGGATTAAGCGGCGAACTCACATTAATGTGTCGATATTTATTAATAAGTAACGAGCCAACAACTTTAATTTTAAGTTTGGCTTGATCCCCTGAACCAAAGGCAATTGATTGTCCCTGCGTAAGATCCACAATCACGCTGTTGCTGTTAGCTGCCGAAATACGAGCCACTTTCCATTTTGCTGGAATTGCCAGCGCGATCTGCACTGCAGATTTCATCGCCGGAGTATTTGGCTTTGCACTAATTAAGCGCATCTTCTTCGGCCGGTGATTAATTTTGCCGGCGAGCATTCCCTCATCATCAATCAAATTGAACCCCTTACCCCACTTCACCACAGCAACTGGCGAGCGTTCAGTAACAGTTATCAAAACACTGTGTGGCCATCCGCGCTCAACCCGAGCAGATTTAATCTGGGGAATCTTACTTAAGTTATTTGAAATAGATTTTGGATTCGCCGAAATTAACGGTTCACCAATATGCACATTGGCTATTTGCATGACTTTGTCGGCTTTAAGTCTGTGCGTGCCTACAACTTTCAAATCTTCAACGAGGAATAACTTGGACTGATACAACGCCCACCAAGTAATAATCAGAAAGATACCAAAGAGCCAGAACAGCCAAGGCATACGCGATCGACGTTTACGAACTACCTCACCTGTTCGAATAGTTGTCCCACTCATCAAAGCCCCCGCTTAGAAAGTAATTCAAGAATTTGTGGACACATCATTCCAATATCTCCAGCACCTAAGGTCATGATGATATCGCCCGACTTTGCGTTTTCAACCAATGTGGCTGGAACTGCTGACCATGAAGGTTCAAAGACAACCGCCTCATCGGAAAGCGGAACATTACTGGCCATAACACTTCCCGAAGCTCCTGGGATTGGGGTTTCACCTGGCGCAAAAACTTCAAGTACTACAACAAAATCGGCAAGTCCCAATGCTTCTCCGAATTCTTTAGAGAAAAGCGCAGTGCGATAAAAGTGGTGTGCCTGAAAAGCTACTAAGACTCTTCCTGCTCCGACAACAGTGCGCGCTGCCCGCAATACGGCAGCTATCTCCGTTGGATGGTGTGCGTAGTCATCGAATACTCGAACGCCTGCAACCTCACCCCGAAATTCAAATCTACGATGCGTCCCAGTAAATCTTGCCAACCCATCACAAGCTTCCTGGGCTGAACAGCCAAGCTCTAATGCTGTGACAAAAGCCGCTGTGGCATTAAGTGCATTGTGTTCGCCTGGCACTACCAAATTGATTGGACCGTAAGTCTGCCCTAAATAGGTAATTGTAAAAACTGATCCAGCAGATTGTGATGGCAGCATTGATACAACTGCATCATTGTTAGCACTTGTGCCATAAGTAATAACGCGAGCGCCTAACGCAACAGCTTTCTCTGCAACTTGATTTGCTCCAGCATCATCGCCGCAGACTACGGAAAAACCAGTACTATCTGCTGTGTTAACTATAAATTCAACAAAAGCTTGCTCGAGTGCTTCAAAGGAACCCCAGTAATTCAAATGATCTGGTTCGACATTTGTGACTATGGCAGCTGTCGTTGGTAAGCGGAGAAATGTTCCATCGCTTTCATCTGCCTCAACGACAAAATGGTCGCCAGAACCAGAATGTGCATTACTTCCTGACTCATTCATTTCTGAGCCAATAACAAAAGACGGATCTAGACCAGCATGTTGTAGCACCACGGTGAGCATGGAGGTCGTAGTGGTTTTTCCGTGAGTTCCAGCAACACTTACGCCAATTGAACCCGCAACTATTTCGGCCAATGCAGTTGCCCGATTAACTACGGGAATTCCGTGCTTGATTGCCGCTTGAACTTCTGGATTTGTTTCAGGGATCGCAGTAGAAATAACTAAAACATCTGGCTTGCCCGATTCCAACATGCGCGCTTCGTTGTGTTCAACATATACATCTGCGCCCAGTGGCAAAAGTGAAGTTAGCCTGCGTGACTCTTTTGCATCACTTCCACTCACTTGAACACCGCGGGCAAGAAGAACGCGAGCTATCCCGCTCATGCCTGCGCCACCGATGCCAACTATGTGGACATGTCCCGATAAAACCGTCATGCCCCACCCGCAATTACCTGATCGATGATGTCAACAATTCGACTACTTGCATCGCGGTGGCCGAAGCCTGCAGAAATTTGGGCCATGCTTGCCAGTTTAGATTTGTCAGTCACAATCGGCATTACTACATCTGAGACGAACTTAGGGGTGAAATCTGCATCTGTAACCAGAATCGCTCCCCCGGCCTCAACCACATGCTCAGCATTGAGTTTCTGTTCGCCATTACCAATTGGCAGTGGCACATAACATGCAGGTAAACCGACTGCGGTTAATTCAGCCACGGTCATCGCCCCAGAACGCGCAATAACAAAATCTGCTGCCGCATAGGCAAGATTCATCTGCTCAATGTAATGCACTGCGTGATAGGTATGTCCGCTATCAATTGGCAATTCGTTTTTCATTCCAACAGCGTGAATCAAGTGAACATCCCTAAATATTCCTGCCTGACGACATTGCTCGATAACTGTATTGAGTTTCACGGCGCCTTGCGATCCGCCAAATACCAGAATTACGGTTGCATCAAGTGGAATATTGAAATGCTCTCGAGCCCGAGGTGCCAAACTATTTCGATCAAAATTCTGAATCGAAACCCTAAGCGGAATTCCAGTTAATATCCCACTCTTCATTGAACCTGCAACAGTTTCAGCCACTGCACTTGCAAAGCGTGCGCCTACTCTATTGGCAAGCCCTGGTCGTGCATTCGCTTCATGAATCACAATCGGTACACGCCCTCTTGCTGCAAGGTAGGCCGGAAGTGCTACGTAGCCGCCAAAGCCCACTAACACGTCAGCATCTCGCAAGAGCTCTCGACACTGCGCAACTGCAACTTTCAGGCGAGATGGCAAAGTAAATAAATCATTATTTATTCTGCGCGGAAATGGAACAGCCGGGATTAGCTCTAACGGATATCCACGTGCAGGCACGAGAGTCGTTTCTAATCCACGTTCAGTTCCAAGAGCCAAAATTTTGGCATCAGGATGGCGTTCAACTATCGCATCAGCAACATTTAGTGCTGGCTCAATATGTCCAGCAGTCCCGCCGCCAGCCACGACTATTTTCATGCGATTTGTTCCGCTAACTCTGCTTGTTGTTTAGCAAAGGCCAGCAAAATGCCAAGAGCGGCCAAAGTTGGAATTAAGGAGGATCCGCCATAACTGACTAACGGCAGCGGGACGCCAGTGATTGGCATGATGCCTAGAACTGCCCCAATATTCACAAAGGCCTGCGTTGCAATCCAAGTCACAATTCCAAGGGTTACTAAGCGAGTGAATAAGTCTTCTGATAGACGGGCAATGCGTAAACCAGCAAAAATAATCGCAATGAAAAGCACAAGGATAATTAGTGTGCCCACAATCCCAGCTTCTTCACCGATAACTGCATAGATGAAATCTGTGTGCGCCTCAGGGAGTGTTCCCCATTTTTCTTTTGACCCACCAAGTCCAACACCGAGCCAGCCGCCCGAACCCATAGCACGTTGACCGTGAATCAGTTGATAACCAGTGCCCTGTGGATCAGCATTTGGGTTCAACCA
>CANBWF010000031.1 GCA_947373075.1 Actinomycetota bacterium
TGGGTAGGAGTTAGCCCCTGGCTTAACATCGCCGAAGCAGTGCACGTCGACATCAATGAGTTTGCGCAGCTCGTGGACCAGGTGTTCCACATGAACACCAGCGCCGCCGTACACGTCAGGTGGCCATTCTCGAGTAACTATTGATATCCGCACACTGTAAGCCTAGACCTTTGAGTAGGCTAGGGCTGTGCGCCGTCGTCAAAATGTCCTCAGTATGGTTCTCGCCGGTGGCGAGGGCAAGAGACTGATGCCATTAACTGCGGACCGAGCCAAGCCTGCAGTTCCATTTGGTGGTTCCTATCGCCTAATCGACTTTGTTCTTTCAAACTTAGTTAATGCGGGTTTCTTGCGCATTTGCGTTTTGACGCAGTACAAATCACATTCACTTGATCGCCACATCACAACTTCATGGCAAGTTGGAACTTTGCTGGGCGACTTCGTAACCTCAGTTCCAGCGCAACAGCGACTCGGACCTCGTTGGTACACGGGTTCAGCTGATGCGATTTTCCAGAGCCTTAACTTGGTTTATGATTCACTTCCTGATTACATTTTGGTATTCGGCGCTGATCACGTTTATCGCATGGATGCTTCACAGATGTTGGAAGCGCACATTGCCTCTGGCGCAAGTGTCACTGTCGCTGGAATTCGGGTGTCAAAAGATTCTGCATCTGAATTCGGGGTAATCGAGACTGATGAATCAGGCCAGCGCATTACTCGCTTCCACGAAAAGCCAGCTAATCCACCAACCATTCCAGGTTCACCAGATCAGTCTTACGCCTCCATGGGTAATTACATTTTTAATACCGATGCATTAATTGCAGCTCTGCAAAAAGATGCTGCTGATGAAAATTCCATTCACGATATGGGAACCAACATCATTCCGATGATGACAGCAGCTGGTGAAGCTGCCGTTTACGATTTCGATTTGAATGAAGTTCCTGGTGCGACCACTCGCGATCGAGGCTATTGGCGCGATGTTGGAACTCTTGATACTTACCACGAAGCACACATGGACCTTGTTTCTGTACATCCAATTTTCAATCTCTACAACGATCATTGGCCGATCCTGACAAACATGCCATCCCTTGCACCAGCAAAGTTTGTTCAGGGTGGAACCGCACATGAATCTATTGTTGGCGCAGGATCCATTTTGGCTGGCGCGCACGTTCGCAACTCAGTGGTGGCTAACGCAGTTCGGGTAGAAGAAGGCGCTTATGTCGATGGCACTGTGCTTATGCCTGGAGTTCGTGTTGGTCGTGGGGCTGTGATTCGAAATGCAATCTTAGATAAAAACATCATTGTGCCTGACGGCGCTCAAATTGGCGTTGATCTTGACTTAGATCGTCAGCGGTACACCGTTAGTGATGGCGGAATTGTTGTGCTTGGTAAAGGCCAGCAAGTTCTTTAAATCTAGTCAGTTAGCCGATGACGTTCCACGGCAACAATTTGTTGTAAATCATGATTTGCGCGGTGATAAACCACATAAGAGCCTGGCGCTAATGCCGGGTCAAATGCATCCTCAACTTCGTGCGTGAGATTAAATCTCTCAGCAAGAGTCTGCATAACTGTGGGCATCACCGGTCGGTGTGTGCAAAGCACTAGTGCGTCACTTGTGTCAGCAAGGAAACTAACACGTTCGTTCGCATTCACTGGATTCTCGGTATGTCGTTCTTCACTTAACGAAGCTTCAAGCGCAATCGGCACACTTCTTACGCTGGCGAATGGCCCAACTGTGTCACGGCACCTTCTTGAGTCAGACGAATGAATGGTATTAATGCCAAAAGCAGCTAACACGCTACTAAGTCCGTGTGCCTGCATTCGTCCAACCGCTGTTAACGGGCGACTTGCATCGTTCGCTGATAACGCGTCATTTGAAAGTTTCCACTCGGCACGCTTCATTGCTTGGGTATGGCGAAGCACTATGAACGGAGTAGTTGGAACTTGCTGCGCTGCAGCTCGCAAAACATCTGCATCGTGTTCGTAAGTGAGTTTCTTAATCGCTTTGTTTAGCGGCAGCCAAAGTATCTCATCCACTTCGTCATTTGGCACGAATGTTCCGCCAACGATTGTGGCATTCCAATAGAAAACTGCCTTTGGCACATCTTTAACTAAATACTGCTGAGTTGGTAGTGGGGCACCTAGTACAACGGCGAATCCAGTTTCTTCCCGAACTTCACGAATAGCAGCTGAAATTATGTGCTCACCCGGTTCTACTTTGCCTTTAGGCAAAGTCCAGTCGGATCGGTGCGCACGATGTATCAACAGATACTCAGTGCCTGATTTTCCTTGACGAGTTGGAACCGCTCCGGAGGCGATTACGGAATCATCGAACACTGCGCAGGCCTACTCTGTTTAAAATGTTTTCCAATTTTCGGGGAGACGTGCTTGAAACTTGTACTCGGTTTGTTGGGTGAAGGGCGATTAGTTGCTCTTGATAGTCAGGCAGAGTTTCACCATCAGCATCCAGGTAATGACGAGTCCATTCACCAACCTGATCCAAGTGCCATGATGCGCTCGAGTCTGAGAGTCCGAGATCAAGAACTTGCTTAACTGTCTGCGCATCTGCAGCGCCGAGGCGTACTAAACATTCAACTCGACGATCAAGATTTCGATGCATCATGTCAGCTGAACCAATCCATGATTCCAATTGACCACCATTATTGAATTCAAATACTCGGCTGTGTTCAAGGAAGCGACCAAGAACCGAACGCACTTTAATGTTTTCGGAAAGTCCAGTTACGCCAGGTCGGACCGCGCAAATTCCACGAACTAAGACTTCGACGTTCACCCCAGCTTGTGAGGCTCGGTAAAGCGCATCGATTACAACTTCGTCGACCATTGAGTTGCACTTGATTCGAATCTGCGCATCTTGGCCATCTTTAGCAAATTGAGCTTCACGTTCAATGCGTTCAACAAGTCCTTCGCGCAGTGCCCCTGGTGCAACAAGCAAACGATGGTAATCACCTTGTGTGGCATAGCCGGATAGATGGTTGAACAAGCCCGCTACATCTTCACCAATTTCTGGATCAGTTGTTAGCAGACCAAAATCTTCGTACATTCGCGCAGTCTTTGGGTTGTAGTTACCCGTTCCGATGTGCACGTAACGGCGCAGTTTGCCTGCGTCACTTCGGACAACCATACAAAGTTTTGCATGCGTCTTTAACCCAACGAGACCATAAACAACATGGACTCCAGCTTCTTCAAGTTTGCGGGCCCAATCGATGTTATTTTGCTCATCAAAACGTGCCTTAATTTCAACGACAGCTAGAACTTGCTTGCCCATCTCTGCTGCGTTGATTAGCGCATCAACAATCGGGGAGTCACCAGATGTGCGGTAAAGGGTCTGCTTAATCGCAAGTACATGCGGATCTTCAGATGCCTGCTCCAAAAACAGTTGCATACTTGTTGAAAATGAATCGTATGGATGATGAAGTAAAACATCGCGGTTACGCATAACTTCAAGAACATTTGGGGCACTGGCTGATTCAACTGCTGCTAGTGCGGTGCTCGTATGCGGAACAAATGATGGCAACTTTAAATCGCCACGGTTTAGTGAGGAAAGTTCCATCAAGGACTTAAGGTCAAGCGGACCTTCAAGACGAAAAACTTCATTCTCGGTTACGCCTAGTTCACTAATCAAAAGTTCTAGAACGTGCTCGTCGACTGAATCTTCGACTTCAAGTCGAACAGGCGGACCAAACCGACGACGCATGAGTTCGCGCTCTAATGCCTGAAGCAAGTTCTCGGCGTCGTCTTCTTCAACTTCTAAGTCCTCATTACGAGTAACTCGGAAAGTGTGCTGTTGTACAACTTCCATGCCCGGGAAAAGCATTTGAGAATGTGCAGCAATCACATCTTCCAATGGCACGAGTCGCTGTTTATTTGCTTGCAAGAAACGGGGCAGAGAAGGCGGAACTTTAACGCGGGCGAACAATTCATTGTGTGTTTGTGGATTGCGCACAAGAATTGCCAAATTAAGTGACAAGCCAGAGATGTAGGGGAACGGATGTGATGGGTCTACAGCCAGTGGAGTTAGAACTGGGAATACCTGTTCGTTGAAAAGTTTTGTCAGAGTATCTTGCTCGTCTTGAGTGAGTTCTTCCCAGCGTAAAATTTCAATTCCATTTGCAACTAGTGCAGGCAGTAACTCAGATCTAAAGATGTGTGATTGCTCTGTCATCAATTCGTGACTACGAGCCAACACTGATTCGTGAACTTCGACTGGCATACTGCCACTTGCAGATTTAACCGCGATACCAGTTGCAATTCGACGTTTGAGGCCTGCCACTCGAACCATGAAAAATTCATCTAGGTTGCTAGCAAAAATTGAGAGGTATTTAACCCGTTCAAGCAACGGCAAATCCTGGTCTTCCGCTAATTCAAGAACGCGCTTATTGAAGGCAAGCCAAGACAATTCGCGATCTAGGAAGCGATCTGCAGGTAGATCACCTGATGAGTCGCGCAAGGTCTCTGGAGTTGTCATAGGTAAAGGTTGGCATAGGAAGGTTAACAAGGTCTAGTTGGTTAACGCTCACAGCGTATTTACCACACAGGATATGACGAATGTGCCTATAAATGCCAAGATTTAAGCGTGACTAGACAACTTGTGATTATGGGCAGCGGGGAAACCAGCCCAACTATGGTCACTCCTCATCAGAAGATTTTGGCAAATGTGCCAGCAGGGGAAGAATCGTCAGTCTTTCTAGATACACCTTTTGGTTTCCAAGAAAATGCCGATGATTTAAGTGTGCGAATTTCTGATTACTTCAAAAACTCTGTCGGCCGCGATATTCAACTGGTTTCTATGCGCACAGATACGGAGTCTGAAGCAACGATTGCTCGGGCTGTTGCAGCTATCAAACAAGCTGAGTGGTTATTTGCTGGTCCCGGCAGCCCAACTTATGCATTAACAACTTGGCAGAACTCTGGCTTAGCGGCTCATGTTAGGGACGTACTTACTCGCGGATCAGTTGTGTTTGCATCAGCAGCTGCGCTCACGCTTGGTTCGCATACCGTGCCTGTTTATGAAATTTATAAAGTCGGTCAGCAGCCATTTTGGTTATCTGGTCTAAATATTCTGGAAACACACACAGGACTAAAAGCAGTTGTGATTCCACACTTCGATAACACTGAAGGTGCAAACCACGACACTCGGTTCTGTTACCTTGGCGAAACTCGTTTAGCTATGCTGGAAAAGCTCTTACCGGCCGACACATTTGTTCTCGGCATCGATGAACACACTGGCGTAAGTTTTGATATCGACGAAAAGACAGCAACTGTTTTTGGCCGTGGCGCATTGACGCTGCGTAAAGGCACAACCAATCAAACTTTTGCATCAGGTTCAGTACTTACTTGGGATGAGATTGCTGCTGCCGTTTCAGTTGATCGTGTTATCCAAGTTGAAGACGATAATGAGTCTTCAATTGCGGGAGTAAACGCGCTACTACAAGAAGGAAATATTTCGCAGGCTGTAGCAGAGTTGCTTGAACTTGATACTCAAGAGCGTGACGTGAGTTTGCGCCGTGAAATTCATGCGGTTATCTCGCAACTAGGCGATTTAGCGGCCACCCCAAAAGTTGACCTAGTCAAAATTCTTTCACCGTTTGTTGAAATGTTGTTGCAGTTGCGTCAGTCGGCTCGATCTGATGGCCGATGGGCAGATGCTGACTTAATTCGCGACTCACTTTTAACCCAAAATATTGCAATCAAGGATTCGGCAGACGCAACTACTTGGGAGATCACCCAATGATTACGCCAGGACCAATCGCATTAGTTGGTTCCGGGGAGTACCTGCCCGTTATGCAGCAGGTAGAAGCTGATTTAATTGCGGGCCGCAACCCTAAATACGTGCAAATTCCAACGGCTGCCGCACCTGAAGGTGAAAAGAGCCTGAATTACTGGGTCGACTTGGGTATTCGACAAGCCGAACGAATGGGAGTTGAAGCGGTTCCAATAATCGTGCAATCCCGAATAGATGCTGATTCACCAGAGATGGCGCGCAAAGTTGATGATGCCGGCCTGATTTATTTATCCGGCGGTAACCCTTCTTTCTTAGCGAATACCTTGCGAGACACACTGCTTTGGAAAGCAATTGATTCCGCATGGCGCAATGGGGCAGCACTTGCTGGCTGTAGCGCTGGGGCGATGGCGTTAGCAGATCACATACCGGGCTTGCGGTTAACTGCGCATGCACCAACTCAAGGCTTAGGGACACTGCCGCACATCAGAGTTCTTCCGCATTTCGATCGAATGTTTTCACATATGCCCGATTTTTTTGCCAGGTTTATGAATGTGCCTAAAGGTGTGACTGTCGTAGGAATCGATGAAGATACGGCAATTGTTGGTGGCCCTTACGAATGGGAAGTTCAAGGTCGACAATCAGCGTGGCTATTTGTAGAGGGCCATCGGGTTGAATTCCCAAGTGGCTCAAAATTGATGACTGAGTAATTTACTTTTCCCGAAACATAATGTCGGTATCCCAATGTGTGAATCCGACAGATTCATATAGTTTGATAGCTCGCTCGTTTTGTGCTTCAACATAAAGCATCACAGCTGGTAATCCCTGGTCGCGAAGATATTCAAGTCCGCGCATTGTCAACGCCCGACCAAGCCCACTTCCAGCAGAAGTCGGCATAACCCCAAGCACGTAAAGTTCGCCAATTTCCGGATGCTGATGATCGCCATGTTTGTGACCGCCATGAATTTTTGTCCAATTGAATCCGATGATGTTGTCATCTGCATCGATGGCCAAGAAGAAACCAGCTGGGTCAAACCAAGATTCACTCATGCGTATTTGAAGATCTTCATTTGTCCAGGAACCTTGATCTGGATGAAGTGTGAAAATCTCTTTATTAGCGGCTAGCCAGGAATCTTCATCTTTGCCAACCACAAAACTACGGATCCGAATTCCATCAGGAACTTCGTAAGACTCAATTTGAGTGAATAAAGAGCGGCGCATCTGCCACAACTCGCGAACTTTTGCGTACCCGAGTGCGTTAGCTAGGAAATGAGCTGTGCCATTTAGGCCATGTGCCCAAAGTCGGATTGGCGCTCCACCAGTCAAAGTCTCAGCAGTTTTCACCAACGCAGTCCCAAGCCCCTGCCCACGCGCCTCAGGCTCTACAGCAACTTCAACGGCTGGGCCGGCAACGGTATCCGTCACGTCTAAGTGCAGGTAACCAATTAAAGAATTTTCTTGATTGCGTGCAAGCAATTGAATCGCGTCTTGATCGCCACCATGATGTAAGTGAATTAGTACATGTTCACCAAGTGGTGCCATTCCATCTTCGATTGCCACCGCAGCAATAAGGGCTTTTACTTCGGCTACCTCAGTTTGAGTTAGCGCATTGTGTTGCGTGATGAAAAATTCCATGGCACGCACCCTATTTAAACTAAAGAATCTTCAGAGGTATCGGCGTTGCCTGCAACGAAGCGGTAGCCAACATTTCGCACAGTGCCGATTAGCGATTCGTTTTCAACACCAAGTTTTGCGCGCAGGCGACGAATGTGCACATCAACAGTGCGAGTGCCACCGAAGTAGTCGTAACCCCAAACTTCTTGCAACAACTGCGAACGTGAGAAAACTCGACCAGGATGCTGAGCCAAATATTTTAAGAGCTCAAACTCTTTGTAAGTTAAATCAAGAATTCGACCACGCAACTTTGCCGAGTACGCAGTTTCGTCAATTACTAGTTCACCTGCATGAATTTCTGCTTGAGATGTTTGGGCGTATTCAACAGTCACACGTCCAACTGCTAACCGAATTCTGGTTTCAATTTCCGCTGGTCCAGCGTTATCCAAAATCACGTCAGCGATTCCCCAGTCAGGAGCGATGGCAGCAAGTCCACCTTCCGTTGCAATAACTATTACTGGGGAAGTGTTTCCAGTAGCTTCCATCAAACGACACAAGCTTCGCGCTGCCGGCAGATCGATGCGTGCATCTACAAGAATCACATCGCATGGCGGGGCGGCCAAAAGCGCAGTTGGTTCTGGCGTCATGATCTTCACATGATGACTAAGAAGTTCTAGTCCAGGAAGTACCGCAGATGATGGCGTAACTGCTCGAGTCAGTAGCAAAATGCTCGCCATAATTCACCTACCTCGAGATTCTTGAGTAAGGAAAGTTTACCTCGTTAAAAGGCCAAGGGCATATCGGGTAATTCAGTTAGTCGAAAGTGCAGCGATTGTGGCGAGTACTTCTTGCTTCTTGGGTAGTCCAACTGCTTTACCAATGACGCGACCGCTGCGGTCAACTACCAAAGTTGTAGGCGTGCGGGTGATGTGGAATTTGCGGACAAGATCCAAATGCGATTCCGCATCTATTTCGATGTGCCCAATTTCTGGGCTGTCCTTGGTAATCGCGCTCAACATGAGTTTGGTTGCTCGACACGGCTGGCAGAATGCGGTGGAAAACTGCACAAAAGTGGCTTTGGCGGCAAGTGGCTGACCTAAATCCTGCGCAGTCAGAAGAACTTCTCTAACTGTTTTGCGAATATGTCCCGCCCGAAAATGCATAACTATCCCAATAATGCTGGAGATTGCCAATGTTAGAAGCACTAGCTTCAAGCCAGTATTCATAACAACCTCCTTTTATCGATACAAACGTTGCGCTTGGGTTTCTAGGTTAGCGGTATTCCAAGCGCCCGCTTTCTGCGAATGATTTGCAGTTGCAGAATGTGCATTACTCACATTTGGACAGGTCACTTACAGTAAAACCATGTCACGTAGCCTTTTTCTAACCAAGCGCCGAGTCGTTGACTTTGGCCGCTTAGGTTCGGCTATGTGTTGTTGCTCTTAATTCTGCAGTCATGATTTATGGCTGCCCGCCAGCCCAATCAAACTAAAGGAATTTCATGAGCAAGCAAATCGATCCACGCGGCCCGCGCTTTGGCGCAGCAATAACAACTGTTGTAGTTGCCGCAGCGCTTGTTACCTTGCCGAACACTGCTGCTTATGTGTTGCTTGGATTCCAACTTGTAGCTCATGCACTCGGCGCATTCGTTGGACTATCTGCACAGCCTTACGGAATTTTGTACCGCAAGTTAGTTCAACCGCGTTTGGGCAAGCCAACGGATCTTGAAGACGAGGCTCCACCAAAGTTTGCTCAACTAGTTGGGTTTCTTTTCGCGGCGGCTGCACTCATCGCTTTAGCGCTTGATCAAACCGCAGCTGCGCAAATAATTGTGGCGCTTCACTTAGCAGCATCATTTTTGAATGCAGCGTTCAACTTTTGTCTCGGTTGCCAAATGTATTTAATTGGCAAACGAATTATTTCCAACTAAACCAAAACTCAAAACAAAGAAACACAAGGAGAAAAACATGGCACGCAACGAAGTACTCGTTGACACAGAGTGGGCATTAGTTCACATCGATGACCCAAAGATTGTTTTCGTTGAAGTAGACGAAGACACTGCAGCTTACGAAGCCAACCACATCCGTGGTGCTGTCGGCTTAAATTGGCGCACTGAACTGCAGGATGGCGTACGTCGCGACATCATTCGCAAAGAATCAATTGAGGCATTACTTTCGGCCAAGGGCATCGCAAACGATGACACCGTTGTTCTTTACGGTGGCAACAACAACTGGTTCGCTGCATACGCTTACTGGTACCTAAAGCTTTACGGGCATCAGGATGTACGTCTTCTTGATGGCGGACGTAAGAAGTGGGAACTTGATGGTCTAGAGCTTGTTAGCGATCCAACAGTGCGCCCAGCAACAACTTACGTTGCAACCGAACAGGATCGTTCACTTCGCTCATTCCGCGACGATGTATTAAACGCCATTGGCACCAAGAACCTCGTCGACGTTCGCTCACCGGACGAGTACGCAGGTCGCTTACTTGCGCCAGCACACTTGCCCCAAGAAACTTCACAGGTGGCAGGTCACGTACCAACAGCTGTGAACATCCCTTGGAGCAAAGCAGCAAACGACGATGGCACCTTCAAGTCGGACGATGAGCTAAAGGCACTTTATGAAGGCGCTGGCGTTGACCTAGGCAAGGACACAATCGCTTACTGCCGTATTGGCGAGCGCTCGTCACACACTTGGTTTGTACTTCGCGAACTGCTTGGCATCCAGAATGTAACCAACTACGACGGTTCATGGACTGAATACGGCTCACTAGTCGATGTCCCTGTAGCTGTTGGTGATGCACCAGGCCAGGCATGAGTTCGTGCGGCGCTGTAGTCGGCGGCGTATCTCTCGACCATGTGGATGTAACAAAGCAAGCCGTAATTCAGGGCGTAATTAGCAACTCAGCTGGTCCAGTAGCCACTGGTTATGCGCGTCTGAATGACGCTAACGGTGACTTTGTTGCAGAAGTTCCATTGTCGACTCGCGGTGAATTCCGATTCTTCGCGGCTCCTGGATCATGGACCGTTGTGGCCCTGATTCCGGGGGGAACCTCCCGAACCGATGTAACTGCCGAACTCGGCCAGATTGCCGATTTGGACATCACGCTTTAGTTAATAGCCATAAATGCGCCCATGAAGGATACTTTGTGGGCGCATTGCTATTTGTCCACTAATCTTGAGTAGTTGCTTCACCGCAAATCCACCTTAAATACAGTCAAGGAGAATCCATGCCAGCCATCGTGCTCGTTGGTGCCCAATGGGGCGATGAAGGCAAAGGTAAAGCCACCGACCTTTTGGGCGGTCGGGTTGACTATGTAGTTCGTTATCAAGGTGGCAACAACGCTGGCCACACAGTGGTTATTGGCGACAAGAAGTTTGCATTGCACCTACTGCCAAGTGGCATCCTGACTCCAGAAGTTGTGCCAGTTATTGGCAATGGCGTGGTAATTGACGCCGGGGTTTTGTTCCAAGAGATTGATGGGCTTGAAGCTCAAGGCGTGGACACATCTCGACTAGTAATTAGTGCGAACGCACATTTAATTACTTCGTACCACGTGACCCTGGATAAAGTGACTGAACGGTTCTTAGGCAAGTCAAAAATCGGCACTACAGGACGCGGAATTGGTCCAACATATGCTGACAAGATTTCCCGTCTAGGTTTGCGTGTTCAAGATCTATTTGATGAGAAGATTTTGCGCGAGAAAATCGAAGGCTCACTCATGAGCAAAAACCAAGTCCTTGTGAAGGTGTTCAACCGCAGGGCAATTTCTGTTGATGAAGTAGCTGAAGAATTACTCGGTTATGCCGAACGTCTGCGTCCGTATGTTGCTGACACCGCACTGCTACTTAATAACGCACTGGATCAGAACAAAGTTGTTTTGCTTGAAGGCGGCCAAGGCACACTGCTTGATGTTGATCATGGTACCTACCCATTCGTTACTTCAAGTAACCCAACTTCGGGTGGTGCTTGTGCTGGTTCCGGAATTGGTCCAACAAAAATTAGTGGCGTAATCGGAATCTTGAAGGCTTACACAACTCGTGTTGGTTCAGGCCCATTCCCAACTGAGCTTTTGGATGAAGATGGCGAACGCCTTCGCACAATCGGTGGCGAACGCGGTGTTACCACAGGTCGCGCACGTCGTTGTGGTTGGTTCGATGCTCCGATTGCTCGTTACGCAACCCGCATTAATGGCCTAACCGATATCTTCCTAACCAAACTCGACGTTCTAACTGGCTTTGACCAGATTCCTGTTTGTGTGGCATACGACATTGATGGCACTCGTAGTGAAGAACTTCCAATGACTCAGACCGAGTTCCATCACGCTAAACCGATTTACGAAATGATGCCAGGCTGGACCGAAGACATCAGCGGTGCGCAGACGCTTGAAGACTTGCCGGCTAATGCACGTAACTACGTGAAATTCTTAGAAGACATTAGCGGCACGCAGATAAGTGCCATTGGTGTTGGTCAAGATCGTAATGCCACAATTGCACTGCACGATTTAATTCGTTAATTAATTAAGTACCATCGCCCAGACATCACACAGGGGCGAATCGCGACTAACTGATCCGCCCCTGATGGTTGGGTGCCCCCGACGAGATTCGAACTCGTAATCTCTCCATAGTCACTGAAGCGCTCTATCCGTTGAGCTACGAAGGCACCCAACAAAATTTCTATCTGGAAAACCCAAAAATCTAGAATGAAAGAGTGCAGATGTTAATAAGTTGCAGGTGTGTATTGACAGCAAACTTGATTGACTAGAAACTGGTATCACGTAGTCACTGGAGTGTTTCTATCCACTGAAAAGGCCAACAGATATCTGTTGGTCTTTTCTATTGACACGACCAGCCTTAGAAAGCAAACTAATCTCATAGTCAAGAGGTGTTCTTTCCAACTGAATCGCCCTCGGGAAACCGGGGGCGATTCAGTTTTTCGCCGCTATTACTGTTCGCCTCTAGCGGACACATTCACGATAAAACCCCAAAATTGTGGGAACACTATTGCTAGGCATTCGCAAGATGCTCCAGAGCGCAGGTGAGAGTCACTGATGCGGTCTAACATTAAGACAAGAGTTGTAGCAGGAGGAGTTGCCCATGTTTGAGCGGTTTACTGATCGAGCCCGTCGAGTAGTGGTTTTGGCCCAAGAAGAAGCTCGGATGCTCAACCACAACTACATCGGCACCGAGCACATCCTGCTTGGTCTTATTCACGAAGGCGAAGGCGTTGCCGCCAAGGCACTCGAAGGCATGGACATCTCACTTGAGGCCGTTCGCGCACAGGTTGAGGAAATTATTGGCCAAGGCCAACAGGCACCAAGTGGTCATATTCCATTTACTCCTCGTGCGAAAAAAGTTCTGGAACTATCACTTCGCGAGGCATTGCAGCTTGGCCACAACTACATCGGCACCGAGCACATTTTGCTTGGTCTAATTCGCGAAGGCGAAGGTGTAGCCGCCCAGGTGCTTGTAAAACTTGGCGCCGATTTGAATCGAGTTCGTCAGCAAGTCATCCAGTTGCTCTCGGGTTACCAAGGTGAAAAGAATCAGGGTGGAAACACTAGCCCTGCTGAAGGCACGCCATCAACTTCGCTTGTCCTTGATCAATTTGGTCGCAACCTAACTCAGGCTGCTCGCGATGGTCAGCTTGATCCGGTTATTGGTCGCGCAAAAGAGATAGAACGCGTTATGCAGGTTCTTTCACGTCGCACAAAAAATAATCCTG